>NZ_JBSFCI010000027.1:0-116036 GCF_053593375.1 Streptomyces sp. NPDC002309
CAGCGGACGCCCTCGAACTGGGTGTACTCGTTCATCGCCTTCGGGAAGGTGGTGTCCGGGTCGATGCCCGACTTCTCGAAGCCAGCATCAGGGCCCGCCTCCAGCACCGCCATGGCCGCGTTGTGCCCCGGCACCCCGCTCACCCCGCCGCCGCGCACGGCGCCCGCACCGCACAGCAGCACGTTGGCGTGCCGGGTCTCCACTCCCCAGCGGCCGGTGCCCTCCTGGGCGTACGGCCAGGACAGGTCGCGGTGGAAGATGTTGCCGCCGGGCAGCCGCAGGTCGCGTTCCAGGTCGAGCGGCGTCTTGGCCTCGATGCACGGCCGCCCGTCGGCGTCCGTCGCCAGGCAGTCCGCGAGAGGCTCGGCGAGGTGGGCGTCGAGCTGGGCGAGGGTCGGCTTCAGCAGGGCCTCGCGGGCGGCGGCGTTGTCCGCGGCGAACAACCGGGCCGGTGTGTGCAGTCCGAACAGCGTGAGGGTCTGGTAGCCCTGCTCGACCAGCTCCGGGGCGAGGATCGAGGGGTCGGTCAGGGAATGGCAGTAGATCTCGGAGGGCGGGACGGCCGGCAGTTCACCGGCGGCGGCCTGGGCGTGGGCGGCGGCCAGCTGCTCGTACCCCTCGGCGATGTGGAAGGTGCCGGCGAACGCCTCGCGCGGGTCGACCGAGGTGTCGCGCAGTCTCGGCAGCCGCTTCAGCAGCATGTTGACCTTGAGCTGGGCGCCCTCGGCCGGGGCGGGCGGGGCGTCGCCGGTGAGGGCGGCCAGTTCCTGTGGCGAGGCGCCCACGAGGACGTGCCGGGCGACGGCGACGCCCTCGCCGTCGTGCGTGCGGTAGGCGACCTCGGCGGTGCGCCCGTCGGTGTCGATCCGCAGGACCTCGTGACCGGTGGCGATGACGGCGCCCGCCTCCCGGGCGGCGGTGGTGAGCGCGCCGGTCAGGGCTCCCATACCGCCGACGGGGACGTCCCAGTCGCCGGTGCCGCCGCCGATCACGTGGTAGAGGAAGCACCGGTTCTGACGCAGTTCCGCGTCGTGCGCGTCGGCGAACGTCCCGATCAGCGCGTCGGTCAGGACCACTCCGCGCACCAGGTCGTCGGCGAACCGGTCCTCGACTGCGACGCCGATGGGCTCCTCGAAGAGCATCCGCCAGGCGTCCTCGTCGTCGACGCGCCGGCGCAGCTCCTCCCGCGTGGGCAGCGGTTCCGTCAGCGTGGGGAAGACCCGCTGGGCGACGCGGCCGGTCATGCCGTAGAAGCGCTGCCAGGCCTCGTACTCGCGGTCCCCGCCGGTGAGCCGGGCGAATGCCTCCCGGGTCCGTTCCTCGCCACCGCCGACGAGCAGCCCCGTCGGACGTCCGTCGCGCTCGACGGGGGTGTACGACGAGATGGTGCGGGAGCGCAGCCGGAAGTCCAGGCCGAGCTCCCGCACGATCTTCTGCGGGAGCAGGCTGACCAGGTAGGAGTAGCGCGAGAGGCGGGCCTCGACGCCCGGGAAGGGGCGGGTGGAGACGGCGGCGCCACCGGTGTGGTCCAGCCGTTCCAGCACCAGTACCGACCGTCCGGCGCGGGCCAGGTAGGCGGCGGCGACCAGGCCGTTGTGGCCGCCTCCGACGATGACGGCGTCGTACGCGCGGGATCCCTCGTGTGCAGGCATGGTTCTTGGTAACACGTGATGATCCCGACCGGCCAGGGCGGGTCCGGCCCAGGCCCGTCAGACCCCGTGCCGGTCCCCCTACCGGCGCAGCTCCGCCACCCTGCGGTACAACTCCGCCGCCTCCTGCCCCCGGCCGAGCTGTTCCAGGCAGTGCGCCTCGTCGCCCCGGCCCGCGAGGGTGTCGGGGTGGCCGGCGCCCAGGACGCGTTCGCGGGCGTCGGCGACCGCGCGGTACTCGGCGAGCGCGTCGGCCCAGCGGCCCAGCCAGCCGTGCCCGACGGCGATCTCACGGCGGCTGACCAGGGTGTCGGGGTGGTCGGGGCCGAGCACGCGGTCGCGGATCGCGCGCACGTCACGGGACTCGGTGAGGGCCTCCTCCCAGCGTCCGAGACGGCCGAGGTTCACCCCGAGGCCGTGCCGGGCGCGCAAGGTCTCCGGGTGGTCGGAGCCGTGGAGGCGCGTGCGGTCGTCGACCAAGGCGCGGTACACCTCGAGCGCCTCCACGCCGCGGTTCAGACGGCCGAGGCTGATGCCGATCTCATGGCGGGCGGCGAGGGTGTCGGGGTGGTCGGCGCCCAGCGCCCGGCCGCGGGCCTCGGCGACCTCCCGGTAGGTGTCCAGCGCCTCCTGCCAGCGACCCAGCTGACCGAGCACGTAGGCCACTTCGTAGCGGGTGACCAAGGTGTCGGGATGTCCGGCCCCGAGCACCCGGGCGCGGGCCTCGGCCACCTCGGAGGCCAGACGGTGGGAATCCTCCAGGCGGCCGAGTCTGCTGAGGTTGAAGGCGAGGTTGTGACGGCAGCGCAGCGTGTCGGGGTGGTCGGCGCCGACAGTGCGCTCGCGCACCGTGAGCACCGACGTGTACACCTGGTGCGCCTCCAGGGGCCGCCCCAACTGGCCGAGTTCGTACGCCGTCTCCTGCCGGGCGGCGAGGGTGTCGGGGTGCTCGGTGCCGAGCAGCCGCTCACGTGCCCGGGCCACGTGCGTGTACTCGCGCAGGGCGTCGGCCGCGCGGCCGGTGCGGCTGAGGGTGAAGGCGACCTCGTAGCGGCTCGCGAGGGTGTCGGGGTGATCGGCTCCGAGGAGGTGCTCGCGTTCGGCCGCGACCGCGCGGTGCACCTCGCCCGCCTCCGTCCAGCGCCCGAGGCGCGCGAGGCTCAGGCCCGCGTTGTGGCGTCCGGCCAGGGTGGTGAGCGCCTCCTCGGGCGGGTCGGGCGGGATGTCCGGCACCGGGAGGGGCGTGGGGACGGTGGCGGGGCGGGCGATCCACTCGCCGGTGAGTCCGTCGCGGGCGGCGTCCGGCGGCGGGGTGCGCAGCGCGGCGCCGGCCGCCTTGTGGCCGGTGGTCATGCCGTGCGTCCAGGACGGCAGCCGGGCCTGGCGGGTGGAGGGTTCGACGGCGAGCACGGTCGGGACGTACGCGGGTGCGGTCCGGGCCGCGCTGATTCTTCGCCCCAGTTCACCTGCGTCACCGGGCCGTTGCTCCGGTTGCTTGGCGAGCAGGTCCAGGATGATCCGCTCCAGGTGGGCGGGCAGGTCGGCGCGGTGGCTGCGCGGCGGCACGGGCGGGGTGTCGCGGTGCCCGACGAGGATCGCCCAGGCGTCACCGAGGTCGAACGGCGGTACTCCGGTGGCCAGTTCGTAGAGCACGCACCCCAGGGAGTACAGGTCGCTGCGCTGGTCCACGTCCTCGCCGCCGATCTGCTCCGGCGACATGTAGTGCGGGGTGCCCATGGCGACACCGGTCCCGGTCAGCCGGGAGGTGAAGCCGATGTCGGCGCCCAGGCGGGCGATCCCGAAGTCGCAGATCTTCACCGTGCCGTCGGTCAGCCGCACCATGTTGGCGGGCTTGAGGTCCCGGTGCACGATGCCCTGCCGGTGGGTGTACTCCAGGGCCGCGGAGACCTGCTCGGCGATGTCGACTATGTCCGGGACGGGCAGCGGACGGCGTTCGTCGTCCTCCAGCACCTGACTGAGGTTGCGGCCCTGGAGCAGCTCCATCACCAGGTACAGCACCCCGTCGGACTCGCCGAAGTCGTGCACGACGGTCACCCCGCGGTGCTGGAGCCCGGCGGCCACCCGGGCCTCACGGCGGAACCTCTCCCGCAGCACGCCGGTGAAGGACTGGTCGTGGAGCGGGCCGAGGGGCTTGAGGCACTTCACGGCGACATGCCGGCCGAGCGACTCGTCGCGCGCCCGCCACACCTCGCCCATGCCGCCGCGCCCGATCGGATCCAGCAGCCGGTAGCGGCCATGGATCAGCCTGGTCTCCCCCATCGCGTGCTGTCGCCCCCGTCGCTGTGAGCCCCGCCCTCCCCTGGCACGAACAGTATGGCCACCTACGGTGCGAGTTTGTACGGCGCGGGGCGGGCGGCCGGGCCGAGCCGGGCCATGGCGCGCAGGATGTGCCGGGGCGGAAGTTGCCATCGCACATGTGCGGGGACGGCTCGCAGCAGTGCGCCGGTGCGGCGCAGACGGCGGGTGACGACGTCGGGCGCGGGTGCCGGACGGCCGTACAACTCCCGTGCGTACGGCGGCAGTGAGGCGTACGCGAGGCCGGCGACCCGGCTCCACAGCAGTTCGCGCAGTGGCACCAGCGCGGTGGGGGCCGGCGGGCGGCGCAGGAAGGCGTCGACCTCCATGGCCTCCGGCCCGGCGGCGAGTTCGTGCCGTACCTCGCCGAAGTAGGCGGCCAGCTCCGCCCGGTCGCCCGGTACGCCGCCGGGATCGAGGCCGACCAGGCGGGCGCCGACCCGCTGTTCGCGTACGTAGCGGTCGGCCTGGGCGTCGGAGAGGGGGTATCCGGAGCGGCGCAGCACGTGCAGATACGAGTCGATCTCGGCGCAGTGCACCCACAGCAGCAGGCCGGGGTCGTCCACCGGGTACGCCTCGCCGGTCTCCGGGTCGGTGGCGCGCAGCATGGCGTGGATCTTCCGGACACGGGCACCGGCCCGCTCCGCGGCGTCGCTGGTGCCGTACGTCGTGGTGCCGACGAAGTTCGCGGTGCGCATCAGGCGCCCCCAGGCGTCGCGCCGGAAGTCGCTGTTCTGCAGGACGCCGCGGACCGCGCGCGGGTGCAGTGCCTGGAGGTGGAGCGCGCGGATGCCGGCGATCCACATCATCGGGTCGCCGTGCATCTGCCAGGTCACCGAAGCGGGGGTGAACAGTCCTGGATCACCCGCCGCACGGGTCCGCGGTCCGGTCTCCGGGACGGCGGTGCGGCGCCTGGTGACGCCACCGGACCTCCGTGCTGCCAACGAACTCACCTCGCCTGGGATCCGCGTGCCGCGATCGCCTCCCCACTCTCCCTCAGCCGGCGCGCCCGCGATACGTCCGCCGCGAACACGTCCGCCGTGGTACGCCTCCCGCCGCACCGGCGGGGCGACGGCCGGGCCCGGCTCGCCACATGCAGAGCCCGGGCATCCGGTGCAGGCTGGCAGTGGAGGAAGGGTGCGTCGCTCTCCCCGATCGCCCGTCGGCCCCGCGGGCGCCGGCAGGAAGGAAGCGCGATGGAGATCGCAGGATCGATCGCCCTGGTCACGGGAGCCAATCGCGGCATCGGACGAGAGTTCACGCGCGCGCTGAGAAACCGCGGCGCGGCCAAGGTGTACGCCGGTGCGCGCGATCCGGCGAGCGTGCGGGACGAGGGCGTCACCGCGCTGCGCCTGGACGTCACCAGACCCGAGGAGGTCGCCGCGGCGGCGGAGGCGGCGGGGGACGTCACCGTCGTGGTCAACAACGCCGGAGTCGGGGGTTTCACCACGCAGCTGTTCAAGGGCCCGCTGGACGGCGCCCGCGAGGCGATGGAGATCAACTACTTCGGCACCTGGATCGTCTCCCGCGCCTTCGCCCCCGTGCTGGCCCGCAACGGCGGCGGAGCCCTGGTGAACATGCTCTCGGCGGCGTCCTGGGCCTTCCGGCCGCAGTATCCCGGGTACGCGGCCTCCAAGGCGGCCCAGTGGTCGCTGACGGGCTCGCTGCGTGAGGGCCTGCGCGACCAGGGGACGCTCGTGATCGGGGTGCACGCCGGTTTCGTGGAGACGGAACTGAGTTCCTTCACGGACGCGCCGAAGATCAGCCCGGCCGACGTCGTGGAGCAGACCCTGGACGCCCTGGCGGACGACCGCGTCGAGGTCCTCGCCGACGAGCGGACCAGGCAGGCCAAACAGGCCCTGTCCCGACCCCTCGAACGGTGAGCGGCGCCGGTGCCGCCCCCGACGGGTGGATGCCGTGCCCACTCCTGGCACGGAGGAGTCACCGGATCACCGCTCGCATGCTCGCGCGCACCGCTGAGGAGGGTTCATGAGTGTCGAGCCGTCGGCGGGCCGCGGCCCGCGGGAGCCGGCCCTGTCCGGACAGACCCTGGTCGTGATCGGCGGGAGCGCGGGCATCGGGCTGGCGACCGCCGCGCACGCCCGTGCGGAGGGAGCGGAGGCCGTCCTCACCGGACGCGACCCCGAGCGGCTGCGTGCCGCGGCCGAGGAGGTGGGCGCGCTCGCCACCGCCGCCTTCGACGCGGGCGATCCGGCGGAGCTGCGGCGCTTCTTCGGGGAGCTGTCCCGTCCGGTCGACCATGTGATGGTCACGGCGGGACACCCGACCTACGGGAATCTGCTGGACATGGACGACGAGGAGGTGCGCGCGGCGATCACGGGGCACATGGTGCTGGCCGTCGACGTCGCGCGCAACGCCGTGGGGGTGGTGCGGCCGGGCGGCTCGCTGGTGCTGCTGGGCGGCACGGGCGCCCGGAAGGTCCGCGCCGGCCTCGGGAGCGCGCCCGCGGCCACCGCGGCGATGCCCGCCCTCACCGCGAGCCTGGCGCTCGAACTCGCCCCGGTCCGGGTCAACCTGATCGCGGCCGGGTTCGTGGACACACCGCTGTCGGCCAGGCTCCTCGGCGAGGGACTGGACGACCGCCGTGCCGAACTGCGGGCCACGCTGCCGATCGGCCGTGTCGTCGTACCGGCGGACGTCGCGGCGCTCGCGGTCCACCTGATGACCAACACGGCACTGACCGGCGCGACCTACGACGTCGACGGCGGCCAGCAGTTCGTCGGCTGAGCTCGCACGGGGCGGTCCGCAGCGGTCAGCGTCGTACCCTCGGCATGCCCAGGCCGATCCAGGAGATGATCTCGCGCTGGATCTCGTTGTTGCCGCCGCCGAAGGTGAAGATGACCGCGGAGCGGTAGCCGCGCTCCAGTTCGCCGTGCAGCACCGCGCCGGCGGAGCCCTCCTGCAGGGCGCCGGTCGCGCCCACGACCTCCATGAGCCAGGCGTAGGCGTCGCGGCGTGCCTCCGAGCCGTAGACCTTGACGGCGGAGGCGTCCTGCGGGGTGAGGGTGCCGTGCTGGACGGCGCTGACCATCTGCCAGTTGAGCAGCTTCATGGCGTCCAGGCGGGTGTGGGTCCGGGCCAGTCGGCGGCGCACCCAGGGCAGGTCGATGACACGGCGGCCGTCGGTGAGCTTGGTGCGGCCCGCCCAGCGCCGGACGTCGTGCAGGGCGCGGATCGCCATGGTGCCGTGCGCGGCGAGGGTGACGCGTTCGTGGTTGAGCTGGTTGGTGATCAGCCGCCAGCCCTGGTTCTCCTCGCCGACCCGTCGGGAGACGGGGACGCGGATGTTCTCGTAGTAGCTGGCCGTGGTGTCGTGGCCGGCGAGGGTGTTGATGAGGGTGCACGAGTAGCCGGGGTCGGAGGTCGGCACGAGGAGCATGGTGATGCCCCGGTGCGGCGGGGCGTCCGGGTCGGTGCGCACGGCCAGCCAGACCCAGTCGGCGGTGTCGCCGTTGGTGGTCCAGATCTTGTGGCCGTCCACCACGTAGACGTCGCCCTCGCGCACCGCGCGGGTCTTGAGGGCGGCGAGATCGGTGCCCGCGCCGGGCTCGCTGTAGCCGATCGCGAAGTCGATCTCCCCGGCGAGGATCTTCGGCAGGAAGTACGCCTTCTGCTCCTCGGTGCCGTACTGCATGATCGTCGGCCCGACGGTGTTGAGGGCCATCAGCGGCAGCGGCACGCCCGCCTGGGCTGCCTCGTCGAAGAAGATGAACTGCTCCATGGCGGTCAGCCCGCGTCCGCCGTACTCCTCGGGCCAGCCGACGCCGAGCCGGCCGTCCCTGCCGAGCCGGCGGACGGTGTCGCGGTAGAAGCGCTTCTGCGCGGCGGGCCCGTCGTGCCGCACATGCGCGTCGTCCGGCACCAACTCGGCGAAGTAGGCGCGCAGTTCGTTGCGCAGCTGCTGCTGCTCGGGCGTGTAGTCGAGGTGCACGGCGCCTCCAGGCTCCCCAGGGCCGGTCCTGCCTGACGGCGCACACCGTAGAACGTGTTCCAGAAATTGGGAATGGCGGCGGTACGGGAAGTCAGCCCAGCGCGCTCAGGAACTCCGTGCACGCCCGGGCGCAGCCGCGGCACGCCTCCGCCGCGCGCTCGGCGGCGGGGTGTCCGTCGAAGACGTGCGCCGACTCCAGGCACACGGCCCGGCACCACTCCAGCTGGACCCGCAGTCCGCCCTCGTCGGCGAGGCTCTGCTCGGACAGCATCCGGCAGGTCGCGTCGCAGACCTCCGCACACATGATCCCCTTGCGGCGCAGGAGTTCCTGATCCTCGGTACCGTCCGGATCCACCAGGCTCGCACGCAGCGCGCACGCCCGGGCACAGTCGGTGCACGCCTGCGCACAGGCGAAGCGGTCCTCCAGGAACCGGAAGACGTCCTGCTGCGAAGTCGTCGAAGTCACACCGCGCGGGTAGCCCTCGAGGCCACTGCCAAACCCCTACCGGGAGGGTGGGATCCGGCGGCCGGATTTGATGTCTGATTTAAGGGTATTCAGCCGATATGAACACAGCCTCCATGCAGCTGGCAGCGCCGAGTGGGCTGCTCAGCCTTGTCCTGTTCGTGGTCGCCATCGCCGTCGTCGGGGTGCTGGGGGGAAGCTTCTGGCTGGGCAACCGGATCAAGTTCAACGAGCCCCCTCGCCCACGCCCGGAGGAGCAGCCGAAGCTGCCGCCGGAAGGCGCCGTCCACGAGGTCCGCCAGAACCGGGAGCCCGACGAGGTGCCCGTGATGCCCAAGGGAGGCCGCCCGCTCACCCCGTACGAGCTGACCAACATGCAAACGAAGCCCGGTACCGGCACGGACCGGCGCCGCTGGAGCACGGGCACGACCGGCTCGTTCGGCGGAGGCGGGCTCGGCGCGCACTGACCGCCGCACCACCGCGTCAGCGGCCGCGGGGCACCGTGCCTCGCGGCCGCCGGGACGCGTCAGGGCAGGGCGCGGACGTCGTCCAGCTGCTCGACGCGCGCCACGTTCCCCCGGTCCTCGGCGTCCTCGCTGAGCTCTCCGGCGAACCACGCGTCGAGGATCTCCTTCAGGACCGGCCCGGAGGTCAGCCGCAGACTGAGCGCCAGCACGTTGGCGTCGTTCCAGCGGCGGGCGCCGTCGGCCGCGTAGGCGTCCCCGCACAGGGCGGCGCGGACGCCCGGCACCTTGTTCGCCGCGATGGACGCGCCCGTGCCGGTCCAGCAGCACACCACGGCCATCGCCGAGGTCCCGTCAGCCACGTCCCGCGCGGCGGCCGACGAGCACGCCGCCCACTGCGGGTCGTCGCCGGGACGCAGGGCGCCGTGGGTCAGCACCTCGTGCCCACGGCTTCGCAGCTCCGTGACGAGCAGGCGGGCGACGGGTTCGTCCATGTCCGAGGAGACGGAGATCCGCATGTCGCGGAGCCTACGCCAGACGCGGCTCGGGCGGAGGCCCGCTCGCCGCCCTGCGGGGAGCGCCGACCGGGCCGGAGGGAGGGCTGTCAGGCGGGCGGCGCCTCGTCGAAGCTGGCGAAGTACGCGGCGGCCATGTCCTCGTCGCCGTGACCCTGCTCGGCGGCGCGGGCGAACCGCCTCGCCCCCGCGGCCGCCAGGTCGAGCCGCACGCCGTTGCGCTCCCCCGCCTCGACGATCAGCCGGGCGTCCTTGGCGGCCGTGGTCACCGCGAACTGGGGCGGGGACAGCCGTCCGTCGAGGATCATTCCGCTCTTGACGCGCAGATAGCCCATGTCGAGCCCGCCGCCGGCGATGGCGTCGAAGAAGTGCTGCGGGTCCACACCGAGCGCCCGGGCCAGCGCGAGGGTCTCGCCGGCCGCGTTGGTGACGGCGAGGACCCAGCTGTTGGCGACCAGCTTCAGCCGGGTCGCGGTGCCGGCGGCGCCGTCCTCGCCGGTCCACACCGTACGCGCGCCGACCGCGTCGAAGACCGGGATGACCGCTTCCCGGCCCTCGACGGGACCGGCGGCGAGCACCAGCAGTTGTCCGTCCTCGGCGGGCTGACGGGTGCCGAGGACGGGGGCGTCGTAGAAGGCGAGGCCGTGCTCCCGTGCGAAGGCGGCGAGTTCGCCGACGGACTCCACGCCCGCGGTCGTCGACTGCGACCATGCGGTGCCGGCGCGCAGGGCGGGGGCCGCCTGGCGCATCACGTCCAGGGCGGTCGCCCCGTCGTAGAGGATCGTGAGGACGACGTCGGCGCCCTCGACGGCCTCCGCGGGGGTGTCCGCGACGTGAGCGCCGACGGCGGCGAGCGGTTCGGCCTTGGCGCGGCTGCGGTTCCAGGCGCGGACGGTGTGTCCCGCCCGGGCGATGTTCCGGGCCATCGCGGCGCCCATGATGCCGGTGCCCAGGACGCTCACGGTGAGTGTGTCGGTCATGCTCGACTTCCCTGTCGGTGCGGTGTCGGGTGGGATGGACGTGGGGTGATCGCTGTCGTGGTCGGGCGGTCGTCCCCGGAGGTGCTGGTGTCGCGCCGCGCTCAGTCCGGCAGCAGCAGGCGTCCCGTCTCCCCCGGCTCCAGACGCACCGCCCGGTCCGGCAGGCGTACGTCGACCGGGGTGGCGTCGGACGACGGGACGGTGATCTCCAGACGGCCGTGGCGCAGACGCAGGCGGACGCCCCAGTTGCCCTGGTACCGCAGGGAGAAGCCGTAGGACGACAGCTCCGGCAGCGGGACCGGATCCAGCCACAGGGCGCCCTCGCGGGTCTCCAGACCGGTCAGGCCGCGCTGGACGAGGTCGAGGGTGCCGGCCATGGCGCCGAGGTGGATGCCCTCGCCGGTGGTGCCGCCCTGCACGTCGGCGATGTCGCCGCGCAAGGCCTCCTGCACGAACTGCCAGGCCTCGGCGCGCCGTGCCCGGGCGAGGATCCAGCCGTGCACGAGGCCGCTGAGGGTGGAGCCGTGACTGGTGCGGTGGAGGTAGTAGTCGACGGTGCGCCGCCAGGTCTCCTCGTCGACGCGCACCCCCAGCCGAGCGAACACGCCGTGCAGTTCGTCCGGTGAGAACAGGTAGCCGAGCATCAGCACGTCGGCCTGCTTGGACGCCTGGTAGCGGTTGACCGCGTCGCCCTCGGCCTCCAGGATCCGGTCCAGCCTGCGGATGTCGCCGTACTCCTTCCGGTACCGGTGCCAGTCGAGCTCGGCCAGGGCGCCGAAGCCCTCGAACTGACTGATGACACCGTCGTGGAAGGGCACGTGCAGGGCGCGGGAGACCTCCTCCCACTGGTCGAGTTCGGCGTCGTCCAGGCCCGTGCGCTCGGCGAGTTCGCGGCGCCGTGGCTCGGGCAGGCCGCTCAGCAGCTCCAGTGTGCGGGTGAGCACCCAGGAGGCGGTGACGTTGGTGTAGGCGTTGTCGTCCAGGCCCGGCCGCTCGGCGCCGGGGTAGGCGTCGTGGTATTCGTCCGGGCCGACCACGCCCCGGATGCGGTACCGGCCGAGGGCCTTGTCGTAGTGCGCCGCGTCGGCCCAGAAGCGGGCGATCTGGAGCAGCATCTCGGCGGCTTTGGTGTGCCGGAACTCGATGTCGCCGCTGGTCTCGCAGTACTGCCACACGTTGTACGCGATGGCCGAGCCGACATGGTGCTGGAGGTGGGAGTTGTCGGGCAGCCAGCGGCCCGAGCGCGGGTTGAGGTGGAGCTGCTGGGTCTCCTCACGGCCGTCGCTGCCGCTCTGCCAGGGGTACATCGCGCCCCGGCGTCCGACGTCCAGGGCGGCGGTGCAGGCCTGTTCGAGGCGGCGGTGGCGGTAGCGCAGCAGTGCCCGGGAGACCTCGGGGAAGTGCAGGTTGAGGAAGGGCAGGACGAACAGCTCGTCCCAGAAGACATGGCCGCGGTACGCCTCGCCGTGCAGTCCCCGCGCGGGCACGCCGACGTCGAGGTCGGCGGTGTGCGGGGACAGCGTCTGGAGCACGTGGAACAGGTGCAGCCGCAGGATGCTGCCGGCCTCGCCGGCGACGTCGAGGTCGGCGCGGCGCCAGAGCTGGGCCCAGGCGGTGCGGTGGCCGCGCAGCAGGTCGTCGAAGCCGGGGGCGCGGCCGACCCGGGCGACCGCCGCGTACAGCGGATCGCTGATCGCCGGGTCGCGCGAGGTGTGCAGGGCGACGGTCTTGTCGACGGTGGCGGTGCGGCCGGGCACCAGGTTCAGCCGGATCCGCTGGGTGGTGCGCGGCCGGGCGTGCCGGACGGTGACGGGCGCGTCGGCCGTGAGCCGTGACGCGATGCCGACGCGGATGTCGGAGGTGCGGGTGCGGCAGCGCAGCCACACCGTGTCGTGCTCGGCGGTGCCCGCGTGCTCGTGGGTGAGGTGCCGGCCGTCCAGGTCCCGGTAGCGGCCGACGCCGGCGTTGCGGACGCCGCCGTCGAGCCCGGCCTCGACGTGCAGTTCGCCGGAGAAGCCGTCGGCGGTGAACTCGGTGCGCAGCGCCGCCAGATGCGGGTCGCCCATGTGCACCATCCGCTGCTGGCGCACCGTGAGGGCCCGCCCGTTGCCGAGGCCGAAACGGGTCAGCCGCTCCAGCACCCCCGAGGACAGATGCAGCACCAGACGGTGTTCGAGCACGGTCGCGGTGTCCGGGGTGAGCCAGGGCCGGCCGCGCAGCCGGAAGCGCAGCTGCAGCCAGTTGGGCAGGTTGACCATGTCCTCGTTCTCGACCCTGCGACCGCCCACGTCGGAGACGAGCCGGTTGTAGCAGCCGGCCACATAGGTCCCGGGGTAGTGGACGTCGTCCGCCGAGCACTCGGGAAGCGCTCCCCGGGTGGCGAAGTAGCCGTTGCCGAGTGTGCACAGCGACTCGCGCAGCCGCTCGTCGGCCGGCTCGTAGCCCTCGTACTCCCAGGTCCAGGCCGTCACCTCGGTGCTCCTCCCGCAACGGGCGGCGCGCCGAGATCCGGTACGGCCGGCTCGGCACCGTGCGCAAGCAGTGTCTCCCCGGCGCACTGCCCAGGGGTGTGGCCCACGCCGGTGACGAGCGGGAACCGCGCCGAAGGGGTCCTGACCCGCCCGCGGGGCGGCCTGCCCCGTCCCTAGGGAGCCGGTTGCGCCACGCCGGCCGGGTCGCGGCGCAGGACCGTGACCCGGTGGAGGTTGCACCCGGCGGACGGGGCGGGTTCTCCCGGGGGCTCCTCCTGAGCCTGGAGGGCGACGCTCACCAGGCCCAGCAGCAGGTCGACATCCGTTTCGCAGTCGAGGTGGACGGTCACCCACCGGGAGCCGGGTACCAGCCGGATCGCCGAGGAGACGGTGAGGTCCTGGGCGAACCGCCCGACCGCCCGGCTCGTGAGGTTGACGTCCACGTCATGGGCCGTGTGGAAGTGGGCTATCTCGCTGCGGGTGGAGCGAACTGCCCGCCCTGTGCCGCAACCGGCCGGTCCCGCCGTGAGGTCGGGCCAGGATTCCAGTTGCTCCAGGGCGCGCTGGACCAGAGTCATGTCCCCATCGTCACCGCATCACCCCACGGATACCAGTGGTTGGACACTTCGTAACCCAGGCGTGAGGATCTCAGGCGGGCAGCCGCCGTGCCGGACGCGCCCTGCGGGCCGCCGCCAGGGCGTTGAGATGCGCCTCGACGTAGGGCACGGCCGCCGTCTCGACCTCGCCCTCGACGAAGGCGGGCTGGACGTTCACCTCGAAGACCACCCCGCCGTTCTCGATGGCGAGGTCGACCCCCGCGAAGGGCAGCCCGACCGAGGCGGTGGCCGCGACGGCCAGCTGGGCGAGGCGCGGCGGGAGGGCGGACGGGGCGATGGGCACGGCGGTCGCGCCCTGGCAGGTGTTGCAGGGGATGTCCGGCTCGGGCTGGACGTGCTCGCGGGCGTGGATGACACGGCCGCCGAGGACGAAGACGCGGTACTGGTGGCGTGAACCGTCGGCCGTGACGTTGCCGGCGTCCCGGGACAGCAGCCAGTCGGTGCCGCGGTCGGCGTAGAAGGCGGTCGCCCGCTCCACCTCCTCCTCGGTGGTGACGTGGAAGGTGTCGCCGCCCCCGGTGCCGACGACGGGCCGGGCCCAGGTGTCCCGGCCCAGCTTGTCGAAGGCGGCCAGCGCCTCGGTCACTCCGGGCCGGGACAGCACGGCGGTCTCCATGTGGGCGATGCCGTCCCGCCGGAAGCGCTCCACGGTGAGGTCCTTCTCGGTGGCGGTCCGCCAGGCGGCGACGCCGGTGCCGAGGGTCACCACGTCGTGGTGTTCCAGGAGGCGCTGGAAGGCGACCAGTTCGCTGCGGCGGTGCGGGGGGATCTCGTAGAGCAGGATGATGTCGGGCACGAGGTCGAGCTGCTCGTCGGGGACGTGCAGCCGTAAGCCGTCCCCGGCCGGGACGCCTCGACCGGTGCCACCGGTCGCGAAGTGGCGCGAGTCGATGGGGACGGGGGCGGCACCGGTGAGCAGCTCCACGGCGCGGGTGAGGTACTCGGCGCAGCCCTCGGGCGAGGTGGGGTCGGTGATCAGGGCGATGCACGGGCGGGACACGGCGGCCTCCAGTGGTTCTCGACGCACGGGTGCCGCACACACTCGGTCGCGCGGTCCGAGCCAACTCACGGGGTGGTCCCGGCCGCGCGGGCGGTCGGCGGCGGCCCTCGCTGCGGGGCCACGCGTGCCGGACACCCGGCGCGGACCGGGGCGCCACACTGTAGGCGCACGGCGGAACGCCATGACAGGGCGCACACACGCCCGCCGCCTGCTCCCGTCTCTGCGCCGTCCGCCCCCTGGTGTGCGCCTTGCGGGCGGTGGCGACAGCCGCTGCCGGACACCGGGTCCGGGGTTCGCGCCGGCGGGTGTTCCCCCGGGCCTCACCCGTCACGCGGCCCGCGGCCGAGCGGGGCGAGGTCCTCCTTCCGGGCGACGCACAGCGCCCAGATGACGAACCCGGAGAACGCGATCATCAGGACCGACCAGAGCGGGGAGTACGGCAGCGAGAGGAAGTTCGCGATGACGATGAGTCCGGCGATCACCACGCCGCCGACCCGCGCCCAGGTCGCCGCCTGGAACAGGCCGACGCTGACGGCCACCGCGACCGCTCCGAGGACCAGATGGATCCAGCCCCAGCCGGTGAGGTCGAACTTGAACACATAGCTCGGTGTGGTGACGAAGACGTTGTCCTGGGCGATCGCCATGATCCCGCGGAAGACGGCGAGTATCCCGGAGATCATGAGCAGGATGGCCCCGAAGACCATCAGCCCCGCGGCCCACTGGTGCCGCGTCGTGTGCGTGCCTGGCGTGTGTGTGGCGGTCATGTCCGTCCTCGGCTTCCTGTCGCTCGGTCGTGGTGGTGTGGTGGTGCGTTCGTGGGGTCAGTGGTGGGCCTCGGTGCCGGTCGGGGTGCCGGCCGCGGTGCCGGTTCCGGGCTGGGGGCCGTGGCCGGCCAGGACGAGTTCCTTGGCGCGGCGGAACTCGTCGTCCGTGATGTCCCCGCGGGCGCGGATCTCGGACAGCTTGGCGAGTTCGTCGGCGCTCGTCGGACCGCTGCCGCCGCCCGCCGTCTCGCGGATGTAGGAGTCGAACGCCTGCTGCTGCGCCCGGGCGTGCTTGATCTCCCTGCCGCCCATGCCCTTGCCTCGGGCGATGAGGTAGATGAACACGCCGAGGAACGGGAGCACGATGACGAGCACCAGCCAGCCCGTCTTGCCCCAGCCGCTGAGGCCGTCGTCGCGGAAGATGTCGCCGATGATGCGGAAGAGCAGGATGAACCACATGATCCACAGGAAGAACCAGAGCAGGGTCCAGAACATGCTCAGCAGCGGATAGTCGTAGGCGAGGTAGATCTGAGTGCTCATCCTTCGTCTCCGTTCGGAGCAGGGCACGACGGGCGTCGCCCGCCGATCCAGGCTGCGCTCGGCGTCGCGCGGGGGCCTCACCCGGCGGGGGTGACCCGGCCGGCGCGGACGCCTCATGGCGCCCGGGGCACGGTCCGTCCCGGCCCGCCGGCCGCCGCGAGGAGCGCGAGGACCACCAGGACCAGCAGGACGAGGCCGACGACGAGGGCCACGGCCCCGACCGTCGGGTAGTTCCACAGCACGAGGGTGAGGACGCCGGCCGCGACGACGATGCCGGTGGTCCACGAACGGTGGGTTCCCAGCCACTCTCCGGCGGCCCCGGTGCTCAGGCCCCGGCGCCGCAGCGCGCGGCCCGTGGCGTCGGTGCCGCGCGTCACCGTGCGGCGCACCCAGAGGGCCGCGCGCCCCGGGCCGTACAGGTAGGCGGCGAGCGCGGTGACCACGGCGACGACGAGCAGGGTGCGCGTGCTGTCACGCAGGAAGCGCACGAAGGTGTCGTAGATCGCCTGGGCGGCGTCGGGCGGCAGCGTCGTGGGGGGTACGGCGTCCAGGTACACCCGGCGCATCACGGCCAGGGCGATCAGCAGGAGCACCATCATCAGGGCCACGCCCGTGGCCGTGACCAGCAGCATCGCCCGGTGTGCCGGGGCGGTCCACACCGCCAGGGCGGCGAGTACGACGGCCAGCACGGGCAGCCACAGGCCGACGACGTCCAGCACGCGCATGCCTGCCTGCGCCTCGGAGAGTTTGTCGCTCTCGAACAGGGTGATCTGCCGGTCCGGATCGGGGATGGCGGAGGCACGCTCGAAGCCCGCGTCGACGAGCCGCTTCTTGACCTCGTCGATCACGGTGCCGAGGTCCAGGACGACCTTGTCCTGCTCGGCGCGCACCGCCCCGGTCCGGCTCCCGGTGAGGACGTCGACCACCGCCGTGTGGGCGCGCCGGTTGGCGGCGACCCACGCCTGCTCGAAGACGTCGCTGGTGACCACGCGGTCGACGACGCTGTGCACGGCGCTGGTGACGGCGGCGCGAAGGGGACCGGTGAGCACACCGCTCCGGTCGACGACGGCCGGTGGTGCCCCGGCGTCCGCGAGTGCCTCGCCGAGCCACTTCGTGACCGCCTCGACGTTCACCTCGGCCACGACCCGGTCGGTCAGCCGGTCGGTGATCGCCGACTGCACTGCCGGATCGGAGCCCAGCGGCGCGACGGTCTGCACGTACCGGTCGGTGTCGGCGACCTCCGAGTCCACCCAGGTCGCGACCACGGCGAGCGGCGACAGCAGGAGGGCGACAAGGAGCAGGACCGACGCGCCGGCGTAGCGGGCCTTGCGGTGGTGCACGGCGGCGGCGCGACGGAGCCTGCGGTACTCGGCCTGCTCCTCGGCGGTCAGCGTGACCCGGTTCTCCGCGTCGCCGCCGGAGGGTGGAGGTGCGGGGGTGTGGTCCATGGGGTCTCCTCCTCACGCCTCGGCCGGCGGGCCGGCGCCGCGGCCGAGGCCCGCCTTGCGCAACGCGGCCCGCCAGGCGAGGGCGACGGCCACCTCGACCAGGCCGAGCAGCACCAGCCACAGCCCGAGCAGCCTGGTCAGGGCGACGGCCGACTCCGTGGGCAGGGCCAGCACGACGACGCCCGCGACGACACCGAGGGCTCCGGCGCCGAAGAGGACGCCGCGGTGGGGCAGGGTCTTGGCGGCGAGGGCCGCGTAGGCGGTCAGCATGCCGGTGACGAGCCAGACGATCCCGACGATCAGGGACAGCGCGGCGATCGTCTGCAGCGGATGTCTCAGGCACAGCACTCCCGCCAGCACGTACAGCACGGCGAGGAGCAGACCGGGCAGCCTCTCGCCGTGTTCCTGGGCGAAGACGGCGACGAAGCGGAAGCCCCCGGTCACCAGGAGGTACAGCCCGATGAGGACGGCCAGGACGTGCAGCGTCCCCTGCGGCCAGACCAGGACGAGGACGCCGGGCACCAGCGCCGCCAGCGCCGAACCCAGCAGCCACGTCCACGAGCCGCCCAGCCGTGCGAGCAGTTCCTCGGGGTCCCCGCCCGGGGCGGGTGTCGCGCCGCCGGCCGAGGGGCCCGGCGCGGACCGGGCTGCCGGATCGGGCGAAACGGTCATGGCTCCTCCTCGCGGGGGTCCGGCGCGGCGCGGGGCTGTCGGTGCGACAGGTGCGCGGTGCCGTCCTGACGTGCCACCGGGTCAGCGTCGCGCCGCCCGCGGAGGCACCGGATCACCCATGGCGGGTGATCCGCGGACGGCGGCGCGGCGCTGAGGTGGTTGCGGTGCACGGTTCCCGGCGGAACGGAGCGGAGATGGACATGCCGTCGCGTCCCGGCCGGCGGATGGCGCTCATGGCGGTCGTCCGCGGGAGCGTCATCACGGCCGGTCTGGTGACGGCCTACTTCCTGATCCCGATGGAGAACGTCGACGCGGAGACCGTGGCGTGGCTCGTGTGCGGCCTGCTGGCCGTCGTGGTCGTCTTCTCCTGGGAGATCCGCACCATCGTGCGCTCGCCCCATCCGCGGCTGAAGGCCGTGGAGGCGCTGGCCGCCACCGTGCCGCTGTTCCTGCTGCTCTTCGCCAGCGCCTACTACCTGCTGGGCCGTTCCTGCCCCGCCGCCTTCAGCGAGCCGTTGACCAGGACGGACGCCCTGTACTTCGCCCTCACCACGTTCGCCACCGTGGGCTACGGCGACATCACCGCCCGCTCCCAGACCGGCCGGGTGCTGGCGATGCTCCAGATGACGGGCGGGCTGCTGCTGGTGGGCGTCGCCGCGCGGGTGCTGGCGGGCGCGGTGCAGGCGGGGCTGGCGCAGCGGCGGAGCCGTGCGGTGGACGACGCGGGAGGACGACGACCATGACCCTGCCGACCGCGTTCGCCGTCCCCCCGACCGTCGCCGAGCGGGCGGCGTACGGCCGGGCGGCACGCAGCCGCGCCTCGCGTTCGTGCCACGGCTGGTTCGAGGCGGATCAGCGACGACCCGATCCCGTGGACGTCCTGGAGCACCAGTCCGCCGGCCGCGTCCGGGAACTCGTGCCCGTCCGGTACGGGCGGATGCTCGAATCACCGTTCCGCTTCTACCGGGGCGCGGCGGCGGTCATGGCGGCGGACCTCGGCCCGCTGCCCAGCAGCGGACTGACGGCGCAGTTGTGCGGAGACGCCCATCTGCTGAACTTCCGCCTGCTCGCCTCGCCCGAGCGGCACCTGGTCTTCGACATCAACGACTTCGACGAGACGCATTCCGGTCCGTTCGAATGGGATGTGAAACGCCTGGCGGCGAGTTTCGTCATCGCGGGGCGGGCCAACGGGTTCTCGCTGGTGGAACAGAACCGCGCCGTCGACGCCTGCGTCCGGGCGTACCGCAAGCGGATGCGCGCGTTCGCCGGCATGGGGACGCTGGACGTCTGGTACGCCCAGGACGACGTCCGCCATCTGCGCGCGCTGCTGGAGGCCCCGATGGACAGGGAGGCCCGGCGGCGCACCGCCCGGGCCTCGGCGAAGGCCCGTACCCGCACCCGTCTCCAGGCCTTCGAGCAGCTCACCCGGCCCACGGCGCAGGGCCGGCGCATCGCGCCGGACCCGCCGCTGATCACTCCGCTGCGCGACCTGGTGCCCGGCGCGGGCGAGGAGGACCAGGCCCAGGAACTCGGCGCGCTGCTGGACAGGTACACCCACAGCCTGTCCTCCGAGCGCCGGCTCCTGCTGCGCCGCTACCGGCTGGTGGACGTGGCCCGCAAGGTGGTGGGGGTGGGCAGCGTGGGCACGCGCTGCTGGATCGCGCTGCTGCTCGGCCGGGACGACGACGATCCGCTGCTGCTGCAGGCGAAGGAGGCCCAGGAGTCGGTGCTGGCCCCGCACACGGGCGGCGAGCGGTACGACAACCAGGGCCGCCGGGTCGTGGCCGGGCAGCGTCTCATCCAGACGTCCAGCGACATCTTCCTCGGCTGGACGCACACGGTCGGTCTCGACGGCCGGGACCGGGACTTCTACGTCCGTCAGCTGCGCGACTGGAAGGGGATCGCCCGGCCGGAGACCATGGACCCGGGCCTGATGGCGGTCTTCGGCGGACTGTGCGGGGGTTCGCTCGCGCGGGCCCACGCGCGTTCGGGCGATCCCGTCGCCATCGCCGCCTACCTCGGTGGCAGCGCCCGTTTCGAACGGGCGCTGACCGAGTTCGCCCAGTCCTACGCCGACCGCAACGAGCGGGACCACGACGGGTTGAAGGCCGCCGCCCTGTCCGGCCGCGTCACGGCCGACGGGTACTGAGGAGCGTCACTGCGCCAGCCGGCGCATCTCCACCACGGTCAGACCGAGCGCCTGGAAGCGGGCCAGCAGCCCGTACAGCTGCGCCTCGTCCACGACCGGGCCGTAGAACACCGTCTGACCGGCCATCACCACGTGCTCCAGTTCGGGGAAGGAGGCGGTCAGCGTCTCCGACACCTGCCCGTCGACGCGAATCTCATAGCGCATGGGCTGCTCTCCCGCGGGCGACTTGCACCGGGCCGGCTGCGGCCACCCTGCGATCGTGCGCCTCCGGGGCCCGTGCGGCCTCACCCCGGGCAGGTGACCTCGCGGATTCCCGGTGTCAGTGGGTCACCGCGAGTTTGAAGCCGACGATCAGCATGCCGATCACGAAATTCACCACCGCGGCGACGGCCAGCATGCGCGCGCTCGCCCCGGCGCGGCGGGCCGCGGCGATCGACCAGCCCACCTGGCCGGCCACGGCGACTCCGAGCGCCAGCCAGGCGGCTCCCGGTACGTCCAGACCCAGCAGCGGGCTGATCGCCACCGCCGCGGCGGGCGGCACGGCGGCCTTGAGGATCGGCCACTCGTCACGGCAGACGTGCCCGAGCACCCGGCGGCTGAGGGGCTGCTGCGCGAGCCGCGCCCCGAACACCTGGGCGTAGACGTGCGCCATCCAGAAGACCGCGCCCGTGAGGAGGAGCAGCAGCACCAGATGCACCAGCGGGAACGAGCCGAGGGTGCCGGTCCCGGCCACCACGGAGGCGGCGAGCATCGATCCGTAGACGCCGCCCGTGTAGTCGGTGTGCGCCCGCCGCTCGGCCGCACGCGCGGCCCGGTCGGATGCCTGTCGTCCGCGGGCTTTCACCGTCCGGCCTCCTCGGGTCGCGCGGGCCCGGCGACGGGCGGCGGCACCCTGGTCATGGACCACCGCCGGGAAGGCGGTCGCTCGGCCTCACAGCAGCCGCAGTTCGCGGGCACGGCGCACCGCCTCGCCCCGCCGGTTGACGCCGAGCTTGCGGTAGGCGCTCTTGAGATGGGTCTTCACCGTGTTCACGGACACCCGCAGGTCGTCCGCGATCTCCTGCGTCGACATCATGCGCGCGAGGCGCCGCAGCACGTCCCGTTCGCGTGCGCTCAGTTCTTCCACGACAAGCGCCGAGGACGCCTGCCCGGCGGGCCGGGTGGTGTCACCGCCGGTGCCGGGACCGGCGGTGAGCCAGCCGTGGGTCAGCTCCCGCAGCGGGTCCGCTGCCAGCAGCGGCCGGATCCAGGGACCCGCCTCCAGGAACGGTCCGCACAACCGCTCACGCCGCGCGTCGAGCAGCGCACGGGCGACGAGGCGCCGCGCGGCGGCAAGGTCCCCCGCCCGGTGGGCGACCTCGGCCCGCACCAGCGTGGCTCGCACGGTCACCGCCGGGCCCGGCCGGTCGCCGCCGGGAAGGTGGTCGATCAGGTCGCGGGCCTCGTCGAGCCGGCCCGCCGCCAGGCAGGCGCGTGCCGCGGCCACGGCGGTCACGGCCCGGTCGCCCGAGGCGCGGCGCAGGTCGTGGAGGGCCGACTCGGGGTCGTTCCGCGCCAGATGGGCGGCGGACGCGATCAGGGCGAGCTGCTCCTCGGCCCAGGGGGAGCCGGCGGCGGCGGGCAGGGCGCGGTCCGCCGTCTCCAGCGCGGCCCCTGCGTCGCCCCGCGCCAGGCGGAGGCGCCCCTCTGCGACGGCCCGGCCCGCCGCAGCCACCGGGTCCCGGGAACCGGGGAGGTCGGCCGCCTCCTTGAGCAGCGCCCGGGCGCCGTCCAGCTCGCCCCGGTCGACGGCGACGGCCGCCAGGACCAGCGTGCCGATGCCGGACCCGGCGCCCTGGGCCAGGCCGTGCCGTTCCGCCTCGGCGGCCGCCGCCCGCGCCCTGCGCTCCGCCCGGTCCGGCCGGCCGGTCAGGTGGTCGATCAGCGCGAGGTGGCCCAGGGACTCCAGCCGGGGCAGCGCCGTCGACGCGCCGCCCGGGGATTCGGCGACCATGCCCAGGGCCGCGCGGGCGGAGTCGAACCGTCCGGCCCACAGCCGCGCGCAGCCCAGGTGCGTCAGCAGCAGGGCGGTGAACTCCGGGTGCGCGTCCAGGAGGTCGGCGGGCACGTCCGGCCTGATGGCCTCCACCGCCCGGGCCGCCCGCTCCGCCGCGTCCGGCGCACCGGTCAGCCGCGCGGCGAGCGCTTCCAGCAGGGCGCAGCTGAGCCGGGTCGCACCCGAGGCGAGGCCGTCCCCGGCCAGGGACTCGCGGGCGCGGTCGAGAGCGGGCAGAGCGCGCGGGAGATCGTGCCGGTCCAGTGCGCGGGCGGCGCGGACGAGGTCGGCGGCCGGGCCGGCCGTACCGGGGTCCATGTGCGCGAAGAGGTCGCGAAGATCCCGCGCGCGCAGCCCGGTGAAGAGCTGCCCGATCGCGAGGTCGTCGACGAGGGCCCCGGCGGCGAACTCCCAGTCGCCCGCGGCGGCGCTCTGGGCGAGTGCCTCGGGCAGGGCCCCCGACCCGCGCAGCCAGCGCGCGGCCCGGCGGCGCAGTTCGGGCTCCAGCCCGGGCTCGCGCTCACGCAGATGTGCCCTGAGGATCTCCGCGAACAACGGGTGCAGGCAGTACCAGGAACGGTCCCCCAGCCGCTGGAGGAAGGTGTTCTCGCGGTGCAGCGCGGCCAGGTGGGCCTCCGCGTCGGTCCGCAGCGTCAGCGCGTCGGCCAGTTCGGGGCAGAACCGGTCCAGGACGCTCGCCCGCAGCAGCAGGTCCCGCCGCTCCGCGCTCTGCCGGTCCAGGACCTCGGCCAGCAGGAAGTCGGCGACGGTGCTGCGGCCGGCCTCGAACTCCTTGAGGTACGTCTCCGGATCCGGGCTCTGCCCGGCGGCCAGCGCGCACAGCCGCAGACCCGCCGCCCAGCCCTCGGTGCGCCGCACCAGCGCCCGCGCCGCGCTCGGCGGCAGGGACAGTCCGTGCAGCGTCAGCAACTGCGCGGCCTCCTCCGGGGTGAAGGCCAGATCCGCGTTCCGGATCTCCGTCATCCGGCCCGCCGCGCGGTACCGGTGCAGCGGCAGCAGGGGCTCGGCGCGGCTGACGAGCACCAGCCGCAACCCGCGCCCCGCGTGGTCGAGGACGAAGCGCAGTTGCTCGGCGACCTCGGGGGTGCTCACACGGTCGTACTCGTCGAGGACGAGCACCACGGGGCGGTCCCGTGCGGCGAGTCCGGCGGCGAGACGGGCCAGCAGCCCGCCGTCGACGCGTCCGGCCTCCGCGGGGCTGCCGACCTCGGAGGTGACCGGCGGCGCGGCGCCGTGCAGGGCCTCCAGCACGTAGGCCCAGAACACGCCGGGGGCCCGGTCGGCGGCGTCGCAGGTCAGCCAGGCCAGGGGGTGCGGGAGGCCGGCGGCCCAGTCGGCGACCAGGAGTGTCTTGCCGCCGCCCGCGGCCCCGTCGACCAGGGTCAGCGGCACCCGCAGGGCCTGGTCGAGGCTCCGGGTCAAGCGCTCCCGGCGCAGGAACGTGGCGGGCCTCGCGGGCGGTGCCAGCCGGGTGCGCAGATAGGGCACGCCCGCCGGGTCGACGCGCGAAGACGCCGGCTCCTCGTCGTTGTCGTTCCTCACCGTCACGGCGCTCACCACCGTTGTCCGTCAGGTGGTCGGGGGCAGCGATAGCCCCCTCATGATCCCAGCGTTCGGGCACGCCCGCATGCCCAGCCGGTCCGGCGCCCGTGTGCGTCCGCGTCGGGCCGGCGCCCGTGGGCGTCCGGGTCGGGCCGAGGCCCGTGCGCGTCCGGGTCAGGCCGGCGCCCGTACGTACTCGCGTCGGGCCGGCGCCCGTACGTACTCGCGTCGGAGCCGGAAGCGCCGTGCGTCACGGGCCGTCACGGCATGCCCGCGCGGCGGTGGCGGACCCCTTCGGCTCAGCGCGGCGCCGCGCGCTGTTCCAGCCGCCGCAGGGCCAGCTCGCCCCAGCGCAGGTTCTCCCGCTCGAAGGACATGCCGCGCAGGAGCGTGAGATAAGGCCCGATCCGCTCGGACCGCGCGAAGTACTCGTCCTCCGTGCGCCCGTCCAGCATCCGCTCCCGCGTGCGTTCGTAGCGGGCGAGCTTCGCGGCGGCCCACTCCTGCCGCTCGGAGATCGCCGCGCGTACGGCGTCCAGGTCGCCGACGTCCGCGCACTGCACCTTGACCAGCAGCTCGTCCCGGATCGCGATCGGGCGGGCGGGAGGCTCGGCGACATAGGCGCGGACGGCGGCGAGGCCGGCCTCGGTGAGCGAGAAGAGCCGCTTGTTGGGGCGCCGCTCCTGCTCGACCAGCCGCGCGGCGACGAGCCCCTCGCTCTCCATCCGCTCCAGCTCCCGGTAGAGCTGCTGAGGGGTGGCCATCCAGAAGTTGGCGACGGACGCGTCGAAGCCCTTCGCGAGGTCGTACCCGGACGCCTCGCCCTCCAGAAGTGCGGCCATCACCGCGTTGCGCAATGCCATCGCGCCAAGTTAGCACCGCGTTGACTAGTCAACGAGTTGAACATCCAACCCCTGGACAAGGCCGGCGCAGCCGCCGTAGCCTCGCAGCCACCTATTCAATTCGTTGACTGTCTTGTCGACTCCCGAGTGCCCAAGGTGAGCCCGATGCATCCCTTCCGTCAGGCGGTCGAACGCAAGGACATGGACGCCGTGGAGGCCATGCTGGCCGACGACGTCGTCTTCACCAGCCCCGTCGTCTTCAAGCCGTACCCCGGCAAAGCCATCACCGCCGCGATCCTGCGCGCCGTCATCGAGGTCTTCGAAGACTTCGCCTACGAGCGGGAGATCGGCGCCCCGGACGCCCGCGACCACGCCCTCGTCTTCACGGCGACGGTCGGCGGGAAGCAGCTCCAGGGCTGCGACTTCCTGCGCCTGGACGAGACCGGGAAGATCAAGGAATTCATGGTCATGGTCCGTCCGCTCTCGGCCGCCCACGCCCTGGCCGAGGCGATGGGCGCCCGGTTCGACGCCATCACACGAGAGGCCGCCGGGCGCTGACACCGCGTCGGAACGCCCGGTCCCCCGTCAGGACCCGTAGGGCTGCTGCTGCGGCTGCCCGAACGGCTGACCACCCTGCCCGCCGGTCGCCTGCGCCTGCAGCCGCTCCGCCTGCTCCTCGGTCACCCTCTGCTCCGCCCCGCAGAAGGTGCACTGGGTCGCGTACTTGGTCGAGAACGGGAACAGCGGGACGAAGAACAACGTGAACTTGGTGACGCGCTTCCTGAGGGTGTGCGCCGCGGGGTTGCCGCACTGACCGCACAGCAGCGTCAGTATCGCGAGCTGGTACAGGTATCCCTTGGTGCCGAAGATGATCATTCGGTCGTTCCTTCCCGGGGCGGCGACTGCCGGCGGCGAGCCGGCGAGCGGCGCGGAGCGCTCACGGAACACAGCCTCGTACACACCGGCGCACGGGGCCAAATGCCGTGCGGACAGCGCTCTCACGCCCGGTGGCACATTCCCGCCCACGCGGACACGGTGCGTGGTCACGGCGGATCGGGGCATGCGGTTCCGGTGTCCGTAACCGCGACCAAGGAGTCCGCATGATGATCGTTGCAGTGATATTCGCCTGCGTGGTGCTCGCCGTCCTCGCCTTCCTCCTCCCGCGCCTCTCCCGGCATCCGCAGAACGGCGCCCAGCGCACCCTCGGTCTCGGGTCGCGCGCCGGTTCGAAGGCGCCCGGCGTGCTGGGCCGGCTCTTCAGCAAGTCCCTCCAGGCCGGCTCCCGGGCTCTCGGCCGCAGCGGCTCGGCGGGCCGCCGGGCGCGGGGCCGTATGCCGTTCTGACGCGCCCCCGCCCGCGGACCGCGGCACGACCCCGCCCCGGGGCGTGACAGCGCGTGATCGCCGCGTACAACCTTCCCCCGGTCCCGTGTGTCATAGGAGATATCGGCAACATGCACACCTTGGGGGATGCAATGGCGCGAAAAGGAACGGTGAACAGGACCGCGAAGGGGACGGTCTGGGTGACGCTCGCACTGCTGGGCGCGACCTCGGCCGTGGCGGTCGCTCCGGCACAGGCCGCCCCGGCGGCCCGCGCGGCGGCGACGGCCTGCCCGACCGGCTGGGGCAGCACGGTCGAGTCCCGTGCCACGGGCACGACGGAGTCGGTCACGGACGTCAGGACCGGCAGTCACGCCTGCTACGACCGGATGGTCGTCGACGTCCCCGGCGCGGGCACCGGGCTCGGCTACTGGGTCGGCTACGTCGACCGGCTCCACCAGGACGGCTCGGGGACCGTCATACCGGTCGGCGGCGGAGCGATACTGGAGGTCCGGGTCACCGCACCCGCCTACGACATCGAGACCGGCGCGCCGACGTACCCGGCCCGCGCGGGCCGTCCGCTGCCGGGCGTGGACATCACCGGATACCGCAGCTTCAGGGACACCCGGTTCGCCGGCAGCTTCGAGGGCGACACCCAGATCGGGCTCGGGCTGCGGGCGCGGCTGCCCTTCCGGGTACTGGTGCTCAGCGACCGCGTGGTGGTGGACGTGGCCCACAACTGGACCGGAGCACGCTGAGATCCGCGGCCCGCCGCGACGGACTTCCCCGTTCGCGCGTTCCGGACCTGGCGCACTCTTCGATCCCTGCGCGCGATCCGAACCCTGTGAACGCTCGAAACCCTCGAACCCTCCGAACCCTCCGAGTCCTTCTGATGGCACTGGCGAAGCTCGCCCGACTCCACGAGCGCGGCGAGCTTCGCCAGTGCCCTGCGCGTGCCGGCCCCGTTGTCAGCGGCCGGCCGGAGAGGCGAAGGATGCGGAATCACCGGAGCCCGGCAAAGACCCGGCCGCGAGGGCCAGTTCGTCCATCTCAGCAGTCCGACGCCAACGGTTCTCCTCGGCCAGTCGCAGTGCCACCGTCAGGCGCCGCACCACAGGCGCCTCCGGCGGAGCCGTCCGCCGCGGCCCGCCGCACACTCGGCAGATCCGGACCGACCGGAGCCCGGACCCCGTGCGAGGCTGGGCACGCTCCGCGAGACCGGACCCGCGCGATCATGCCGGGGACGGCGTGGGCGGGCGGGCTTTGAGCGACAACCCCCGGCCGGCCCGGCCCTCCCGACCGGTGGGGCCAGGGCCCCTTGCCCCGCGGCCCCGACCCCACCGCGCGGCGTCCGACCCATGTGCCATACTCGGCCGCGTTCTGCATGGTCCAATCCGGGGGATCTTCGTTGAGGTTGCGGTGTGCGCGCTCCGTCGCAGGGGCGCGGGTCGAGTTCCGAGGCTGTGCCGGATGAGCGGTATAGCCCTCGCCACGCCGTATCTCGACACCGACGCCGACCAGTTGTCGTTCACGCTCGGCCATGCTCCTCACCCCGCGCTCGCCGTGCGAGATCTGACGGTCGGGGGACTGGAGGTCCAGCTCAGACTGCTGGGCGCCTCGCACCAGGTCCTCGCCGGGCCGGTCCGGGAGACCGTGGCCTGTCTGCCCGGCGTCGAGGGGGGCCTGCCGGACACGGCGGAGCACGAGGTCGACGGCTGGAACTACCGCTTCGACGCCCGCGTACTGCGCTTCCCCGAGGGCGAGTTCGGCGCGCGGGTGGAGGACATCCGCCGCCGGGCGGAGGCACACCCGCACGCGCTGTGCGGGATCTTCCCCGGCTCCCCGGACGCGGTCACCGCGCTGACCGTCGCATGGCACGGCACCGGACCGACCTGGAGCACCTGGCACACCTACCCGCAGAGCCGCACGATCGTGGCGACGCACACTCGGCTGGAGGTCCGTTGAAGTCCGCCCGACGCCTCGGCGTCCTGTTCCTCGCCACCGCGGCGCTCGCCGCCTGTTCCGGCGGCGGCTCCGACGGCAACGCCGTGCCGTCGAGCTGGATCCGCAGCGAGTACCGGGCAGGCGGCGGGGGGTACCTCGATGTGAGAGACCCGGCGCCCACCGTCGCGAACGAGATAGACCGGCACACCTCGGCCCAGGACCGCACCACCAGCGGCTCCATGGTCTTCCTGCGCTACCGGGACGACATCGTCGCCATCAGCCCCTACGGGAACGGCAGCCTGATCGAGATGGACGACTACCGCAGCGGTTACCACCGCTGGCGGAAGCACGTGAGCTCGGTGTGGCCGGATCCCGACAGTGACTCCTTCCGCGGCGGAGGCCCCGGCTCCGGCAAGTGAGCCGCCGTACCGACGGCCACCGCCACCCCGCACGCACCACAAGCCACCGCAGTACACCAATCCTCAGTCCTCGAAAGGCACCCCGTGGCAGAGATCTTCGAGTCCGCAGGCACTGCCCTGCTCTACGGCCTGGTCGGTTTCGTGGTGATGGCGGTCGGTTTCATCGCCCTCGACCTCGTCACCCCCGGCAAGCTGGTCCATGTGGTGTGGACGGAGCGCAACCGGGGAGCCGCCGTCCTCCTCGCCGGGCAGACGCTCGCGATCGGCCTCGTCATCGACGAGTCCATCCGTGCCAGCGAGTCCGAACAGGGCCTCGAGTACGGCCTGTTCAGCACTCTGCTGTACGGCCTGGCCGGCGTCGTCGTCATGACCCTGATCGCGTGCGTGGTCGGGCTGCTGACGCCCGGGCGCCTCGGCCACACGGTCCTGGACGACCAGGACGGACGCCCGCACCCCGCCGCCTGGGTCCAGACGGCCATGTACGTAGGTGCGGCCTTCATGGTCGGCGCAGCGGTCTCCTGAAACCGGCACCGTGAGTACCACCGCCCTGGACCGCACCGATCCGGCCGTCGCGCCCATACCCCCGGGACACTCGCGTGCGGCGCGTTTCCTGCTCCTGCTCGCCGTGTTCGTCTGCGCCGCCTGCGGTCTCGTCTACGAACTGGCGCTGACCGCGCTGGGCAGTTACCTCATCGGCAACTCCGTGACGCAGACCTCCGTGGTCATCTCCGTCATGGTCTTCGCCATGGGCATCGGCTCCCTGGCCGCCAAGCCGCTGCAGCGGCGGGCGGTCGGGGCCTTCGCCCTGCTGGAGGGCGCGCTGGCGCTCGTCGGCGGCCTGTCCGTGCTCGTCCTGTACGTGACGTTCGCCTGGCTGCGGATCTACATGCCGGCCATGGTGACCATGTCGTTCGTGGTCGGCCTGCTCATCGGGGCGGAGATCCCGCTGCTGATGACGCTGCTCCAGCGGATCAGACGGCAGGAGGCGGGCAGCGCGGTCGCCGACATGTTCGCCGCGGACTACGTCGGGGCGCTCGTCGGCGGGCTGTGCTTCCCGCTGTTGCTGCTGCCCACCTTCGGGCAGCTCAAGGGAGCCCTGGTCGTGGGCGCCGTCAACGCGGTGGCCGGGGTCGTGGTGGTGCTGTGGATCTTCCGCCGGGAGACCCGGCGGGCCGTGCGCCTGTCGCTCCTGGCCGGGGCCGCCGCCGTGCTCGCCGTCCTCGGCACGGTCTACGTACTGGCCGACGACATCGAGGTGACGGCACGTCAGAAGCTGTACCGGGACCCGATCGTCCACGCCGAGTCCACGCCGTACCAGGACATCGTCATCACCCGGTCCACCGCGTTCACGGGGAGCGCCGACACGCGGCTCTTCCTCAACGGCGACCTCCAGTTCTCGTCCGTCGACGAGTACCGCTACCACGAGGCACTCGTCCATCCGGCACTGTCGGGCAAGCGCTCCTCGGTCCTGATCCTGGGCGGCGGCGACGGTCTGGCCCTGCGCGAGGTGCTGCGCTACGAGGACGTCGAGAAGGTCACACTGGTCGATCTCGACCCGGCGATGACCCGGATCGCGCGCACCTTCGGGCCGTTGTCCGAGCTCAACGGCGACGCGTTCGGCGACCCTCGGGTCACGGTCGTCCACGCCGACGCCTTCAACTGGCTGCGGGACGTCGGCCGGCGTCATGACGCGGTGGTCATCGACTTCCCCGACCCGGACACCGCGGCGCTGGCCAAGCTCTACAGCGTCGAGTTCTACCACCTGCTGCGGCACGCGCTGACGCCCGACAGCCGGGTGGTGGTGCAGGGCGGATCCCCCTTCTTCGCCCCCAAGTCGTACTGGTCCATCGCGGCCACCGTCGAGAAGGCCGGGTACCGCACCGCGGAGTACCAGGTCGACGTCCCCAGCTTCGGCAACTGGGGGTACGTCCTCGCCGTCCCCGGCGCCGACGGTCCCGCGCCGGCACTGGAACTGGCCGAGGACAGGCCACGGCTGCGGTTCCTGGACGACGCCGTGCTGGAGGCCGCCACCGTCTTCCCCCTCGACCGCCGCCCCCAGGACGTCCGGGCGAGCACCCTGATGGATCCCGCGGTGCTCGAGTACACCCGGCACGAGTGGCAGAACTACTGAGCCCGCCAGGGGTGGCACGACCGCCGAACGCGGGTACCCGGCATGCCGGGAGGTGAGCCATGGACGGCGGCGGTCGGGTTCCGGCCCGTCCGGGGGCAGGGCCGGCACGGCGGGTGCGGCTGCGCTTCGACGGCTGGATCGCGGGGCTCGGCACCTCCTCCGGTACCCGGATCGTGCTCGGCCACTGGCCCGGGTCGCCGTTCGGGCCGTTCAGCGACGTGATGCTGGAACGGCCGGACGGGCACCGGCTCCTGCTGGCGCCCTCCTCGGAGATCGCGCGTTTCGTCGCCGCCACATACGTCTTCGACGACGTCCGGGTCGTCCCGGTCCGTGTGCGGGTCGCGGGGGCCGAGTGGAGCGTGACGGCGGCGGCGCTGACCCTGCGTTTCGTCACCGGCCGGCGAGGTCCCCTCGGCCACCTCCTCGGCGCCGTGCCCGCCGCCCTGGCCGCCCGTCCGGCCTGGGCCGCGGTCATGGCACCGCCCGCCCGTCTGCTGGGCCTGCGCACCCGCGGCAGCGCCCGCGACGGCCGGCGCGAGTGGTACGGCGCTCAGGACCTGCACAAAATCACCCGAGCCGCCGCCACGTACGAGGGCGCGGACCTCGGCCGTCTCGCCCGGGTGGAACCCCCCGTCCGCTTCGGGTTCGGCTCGACGCCGCGCAGGCCGTGTGTCGTACGCGTCACCACGACGGTGGCGTTGCCCGCCGGAGCGTGATCGGACGGAACCTCGCCCGACGACGACCCGGCCCGCCGCTCACCGCCCCCCGTGACCTGAGTCAGTCGAAGAGCGCGACGAGTCCGTTCACCCAGAGCCCGAGGCACACAAGGACGGCCACCAGGCATCCGGTCCCTGCCAGGAAGTCGGCGAGCGGCCTTCGCTTGTAGTCCTCCCTCCACCCGGACGGCACGGTGTCCCAGTCGACGGGGCGGCCCATGGCCTCGGAACAGGCGGCCCGCACCGCCGCCAACTGCTCCCTGGCGAAGGCTGTCGGAGCGAGCGACTCAGGACCCCGCCAGGCGAGTGCCCTCATGCGCTGCTGCGGTGTGAGGTGTCGCGTCTCGAAGGCGGAGGTCTCAGCCGGGTCCCTGTCCTGTTCGAGGTACATCCAGCGACCCGCTTCCGCGGGCTCTCCGTACAGGCGGTACACCTCGGCCAAGCGCCGACGCAGCGTCAGGTCGCCCGGGAAGGACGACACCAACCCGCGCAGGCGCTGCCGCGCCAGGGGAACCCGGCCGGCGGCCAGGTCGGCATCGACTCGGGCCAGAGTGTCTCTCAGAGGCATGCACGCATGATCGGACACCGCTCCGACCCACGTCGACCTGGTTTCCCGGCTCGGCACGCAACCTCCCGCCGCACGGGGTGGGGTGGCCGAAATCGCACGAGGGCGCGTACTATACGGCCGATCCGCCTGCGGGCGGATCCACAACTGAATGCGTACGCGACCAGGGGAAAGCCGGTGTGAATCCGGCGCTGACCTGCAACCGTGAGCGGCGGAACACCACTTGCCGCGAGCCGGAGCACCCGGTGCCGTACGTGTACTGCTTCTCACTGTCATGGTCTGCAGCGTGGAGCCCGGCAACTGCTTCCCGGGCCCTGCCGTGTTCGCCTTCCGAACGCGTGCCAGGGTCCTTTTCGTGGCAGCGCCCCGGGAGCCCGGCGCAGACCTCTCGTCGAAGGGATCTGTGCCATGGTCGGCGTCAGACCACCGGTCGGACTCGTTGCCGCACTCGGCGCCGGAGGCTCGTTCCTCACCGCGGGCCTGATCGCCCTCAGCCCCCATGCGGTCGCCGAGCCGAGGCCGGACACCGCACTCGCCGCCGCCCGCTGGCAGGCCGGCGAACTCGACAACGGCGCGATACCCGGCTTCTCCCCCGGCATGTACGACTGGGGCCTGACCATCGACACCCTGGTCGCCCTCAAGGCGACAGGCGCGGACGACAAGGCGGCCGACGAGGCCGTCGCCCAGCTCAAGCTGCATGTGCGCGAATACAACAGCTACGACGCCTGGGGTGAGCCGGGACAGCGGGTGGCGGGCGCCACCGCCAAACTGCTGTACGCGGCCGTGGTCGCGGGCGAGGACCCCGCGAAGTTCGGCGAGTACGACCTGCGCCAGGAGACGCTCGACCTGATCGCCGGGCCGCAGGCGGGGCTGGAGGAGGGCCGCGTCAAGGACAAGGTCCTCGGCGGCGGCGACACCAGCAACACCTTCGCTCAGTCCCTGGCCGTTCTCGGGCTCGCGCGCAGCGGTGACGTGCCGCAGAGCACCGTCGACTTCCTCATCGACCAGCAGTGCGCCTCCGGTGGCTTCCGTCTCTACCCGTACGCCTTCGGCAGCGGCCCCGTGACGGGCGACTGCGACGCGGAGGGCCCAGGCGCCGTACTCGACCCGGACTCCACCGCCATGGCCGTACAGGCGCTGCTCGCGGCGGCCGAGGACGGCGCGGAGGGCGCCGCCGCGGCGGCGCGGAAGGGCGGTGACTGGCTCGCGGGGATTCAGCGGGACGACGGCGCGCTGATCGGCTCGGGACCCACCGCGTTCCCCAACGCCAACAGCACGGGCCTGGGCGGCCAGGCGCTCGCGGCCACGGGCCACCAGGCGGCCGCCGACAAGGCCGCCGCGTGGATCGAGGCACATCAGATCACCTCGTCCAACGCGGGCGCCGCCACCGCGGAGATCGGCGCTCTCGCCTACAACGACGAGTCGCTGACGGCTGCCCGGTCCGACGGCATCCCCGAGTTCCAGCGTGACCAGTGGCGCCGGTCGACGCCGCAGGCACTGCTCGCGCTGGCGCAGATCCCGCTGGGCGAGATCGGCCTCACCGACCCGGGGCCGAGCCCCGATCCCAGTGGCGACCCGTCGGGCAGCCCGTCGGGCGACCCGAGCGGCACTCCGTCCGGCGACCCGAGCGGCACCTCCTCCCAGGACCCCAGCGGTGACCCGTCCGACAGCCCGAGCGGGGACCCGTCGGACAGCCCGAGCGGGGACCCGTCGGACAGCCCGAGCACCACGCCCTCCGACGGCGGAACCGGCGACCCGACGCCCACGACCGGCACCACCGTCACACCGAACGACCCCGCCCCCGCCGGCGGGAGCGGTCCGCTGGCCAGCACCGGCGGCAGCGCTCTGGTCCTCGGGGGCACCGCGCTCGCGCTGGCCGCGGGCGGCTACGCCGTGTTCCGCACCGCCAGGCGCAGGCAGGGAGCCCACACGTGACGTCCCCGGCTCCAAGAGGGCGCCGGCTCCGCTCCGGAGTCATGGCGCTCGCCCTCACAGGCACCTCAGCGGTGATCGGCGTGGTCGGCGCACCTGCCGCCTACGCGATCGACCACAGCAAGGGCACACCGGGCTACTGCCCGAACGCCGACGGCGTCACCGTGATCGTCGACTTCCAGGAGCTCGGTGGGACGACCGTCATCCGCTGCGCCCCTGGCGACCAGGCAACCGGCCATGCGGCGCTGAAGAACGCGGGCATCCAGATCGCCGGCACCAACCGCTGGGGCGAGGCGTTCGTCTGCCGCATCGAGGGCAGGCCGGGGCCGGAGAGCGAGCCGTGCATCGACACGCCCCCGGCGACCGCCTACTGGTCGTACTGGCACGCGCCGAACGCCGGCGACTGGACGTACAGCCAGTGGGGCGTGATGAACCGCAAGCCGCCGCTGGGCAGTTTCGAGGGCTGGTCCTTCTCCAAGGACAAGACGTCCACCACCAACCCGCCGCCGCGGATCGCACCGGTGCGTCCGGCGGCCGAGCCGCCGTCGGGCACGGGCGGATCCGGCAACTCCGGTGGTTCCTCCACCACGGGGGGCGGCTCCGGTGGTTCCTCCGGCACAGGGGGCGGCTCCTCGTCGGGCGGCTCCTCGTCGGGCGGCTCCACTTCGGGTGGCTCCACTTCGGGTGGCGCCGCCGACGGCGGTTCCACCCATGGCGGTTCCTCGGCCGGAGGGAACACCGGGGGCTCCGGCGTCACTTCGCCGGGCGCGCGTACGGAACCCGGAACGAGGACTCCCACCGGCGACAAGAGCCCCAAGGCCGACAGGTCCCCCCGCGGTGACTCCGAGGCCTCTCCTTCGACGTCCGCCTCCGAGGGACCACGGCCGGGGACCGAGGTCCTCCCCAGCGAGGCACCGGAATGGACCGGGGTGGGCGAGGACGGGATGCGGTCGGTGAACGCGTCCGCCGACAACGGCGTTCCGATGAGCACCCTCGCCGGGATCGGCGGCGCCGTCGCCCTCGCGGGCGCGGCCGGGATCACCGCCTGGCGCCGGCGCCGGGCGGTCGCAGGGTCCGGCGACACCCCGTGACCCATCGGCTCCTGCGCTTCCACCCGCCGCTGCCACGCACCGTCCACCCCGGTGCGTGGTGGCTGTGGGCACTGTGCATGGCCACCGCGGCCAGCCGGACAACGAACCCACTGCTGCTCAGCCTGATCATCGCCGTCTGCGGCTATGTCGTGGTGCGGCGACGCGGTGACGCCCCCTGGGCGCTCGCGTTCCGTATGTATCTGCTGCTCGGTGCGTTCATCGTCACCATGCGTGTGGTCTTCCGCATCGTCTTCGGCGGCGGGCAGGGCGACCACGTCCTGTTCACCCTCCCCGAGATCCCGCTGCCCGCCTGGGCGGCCGGCATCCGGCTGTTCGGCCGCGTCGCCGTCGAGCAACTGCTCGGCGGCTTCTACGACGGACTGCGTCTGGCCGCGATGCTGGTGTGCGTGGGCGCGGCCAACGCACTGGCAAACCCCAAACGGATGCTGAAGGCGCTGCCCGGCGCCCTCTACGAGGTCGGTACCTCCGTCGTCGTCGCGCTGACCTTCGCTCCCCAACTCGTCGAGAGCGTCCAGCGGGTACGCCGCGCACGGCGGCTGCGGGCCGGCGGCCAGAAGGGCGCCCGCGCGTTGCGCGGCATCATCATCCCGGTCCTGGAGGACGCGCTGAACCGCTCGCTGGCCCTGGCGGCGGCGATGGCCTCGCACGGCTACGGGCGTACCGGCCGCATCACCCCGGCCGCGCGATTCCTCACGGGCTTCCTGGTGATCACCGGTCTGCTGGGCGTCTGCGCCGGACTGTACGGCGTGATGGACGCCTCCACCCCGCGCTTCCTCGGGGCCCCCATGCTGGCCGGCGGGCTGCTCGTGGCCACGACCGGGTTTCTGCTCGGCGGCCGGCGGATGCGTCGCAGCCGGTACCGGCCCGACGCGTGGCGACCGGGCGAACTGGCCGTGACGGCCTCCGGTCTGGCCGCCGCCACGCTCATGTACGTCACCACGAAGATCGACGCGGCGAACCTCTACCCCTCACTGAACCCGCTGACCTGGCCCGAGCTCTCGCTCCTGCCCACCGTCGCGGTCCTCATCGGCATGCTGCCGGCCTGGCTGGCTCCGCCGCCCGAGTCCACCGCGGACCCGGGCGGGACCGACGCCGTCGGCGACCCGGCACGTCCAGCGCAGCTCAAGGAGCCCGTCGCATGATCGAGTTCAACGCGGTGACGTTCTCCTACGCGGGAGCCGAGCGGCCCGCGCTCCGCGACGTCGAACTGTCCATAGGCGAGGGCGAGCTCTGCCTGGTCACGGGCCGGACCGGTGTCGGCAAGTCGACGCTGCTCGGCGCCGTCAACGGCCTGGTGCCGCGCTTCACCGGCGGTCATCTGCGAGGCAGGGTCACCGTGGGCGGGCAGGACACGGCGCATTACCCGCCGCAGGAGTTCGCCCATCTGGTCGGCGTCGTCGGCCAGGATCCCCTCGCCGGGTTCGTCACCGACACGGTCGAGGAGGAACTGGCATACGGCATGGAGCAGTTGCGCCTGCGCCCCGAGATCATGCGCAAGCGTGTCGAGGAGACCCTCGATCTGCTCGGCATCGCCGAGCTGCGCCGCCGCGCCCTGCGCACCCTTTCCGGCGGTCAGCAGCAGCGCGTGGCCATCGGCTCGGTGCTCACGACGCATCCGAGGGTCCTGGTCCTGGACGAGCCGACCTCCGCGCTGGACCCCACGGCCGCCGAGGACGTACTCGCCTCGATCATCCGTCTCGTGCACGACCTGGGCACCACGGTTCTGGTGGCCGAGCACCGGGTCGAACGCGTCCTCCAGTACGCGGACCGGCTCCTGCATCTGACGGGGGACGGCCGCGTACGCGACGGCGCTCCCGCCGACCTGATGTCCGACAGCGACGTCGCCCCGCCCGTCGTACGTCTCGGCCGGCTCGCCGGGTGGCGGCCCCTTCCCCTCTCCGTACGCGATGCCCGCCGTCGGTCGGCCGGGTTGCGCGAGCGTCTGGACGGACGGCGGCCCGCCGCACCCGCGACGACGCCCGGCGGCACGGCGTTGTCCGCCGAGAAGGTCACCGTCGCCTACGGGCATCACCTCGCCGTCAGGGGGGTCTCCCTCGACCTGCGCAAGGGCGAGGTGATGGCGCTGATGGGCCGCAACGGCTCCGGCAAGTCCTCTCTGCTGTGGGCGCTGCAGGGCTCGGGTCCGCGCCGCTCCGGCACCGTGGACGTGTCCGGAAGCGACCCCCGCAAGGCCTCGGCGCGCGAGGCGAGAGCACTGGTCGGCCTCGTCCCCCAGACCGCGAGCGACCTGCTCTACCTGGAGACCGTCGACGCGGAATGCGCCCAGAGCGACACCGAATCGGCGGCTCCGCCCGGCACCTGCCGAGCCCTCCTCGACTCCCTCGCTCCCGGAATTCCGGGCAGCCGGCATCCCCGCGACCTCTCCGAGGGGCAGAAACTGGCCTTGGTCCTCGCCGTTCAACTGGCGGCCGCCCCAGGGGTCGTCCTTCTCGACGAGCCGACGCGCGGGCTGGACTACCACGCGAAGGAACGCTTCACGGAAGTCGTACGCGGCCTCGCCGCCGAGGGACGCGCGGTCGTCGTCGCCACGCACGACGTGGAGTTCGTGGCGGGCGCGGCGGACCGGGTGGTCGTGATGGCCGAGGGAGAGGTCGTCGCCGACGGGCCGACGGCCGATGTCGTCGTGGCCTCCCCGGCCTTCGCCCCGCAGGTCGCCAAGGTCCTCGCCCCGCAACCGTGGCTGACCGTCGAGCAGATCACCCAGGCCCTCGACGCCGAGGAGATCCCCGCGTGAGCACCGCGATGAGCCGGGCTCGGACAGACCGGCGCCAGGAGCCGGTCCGCCGGGTCTCGGTACTGCGTATCCGGCTGCGCACGTCCGTCGTGCTGACGCTGGCGAGCGTCGCCGGACTGGCGATGTTCTTCTGGCCGTTGTTCGCCCCGCCGCAGCCCGAGGCCATGGCCCACTCGGCCGACGCCCCGCTGCTGTTCATCGTCGCGATGCCCGTCATCCTGGCCGTCGTGCTCGCCGAGCTCGGATCGGGCGGCATCGACCCCAAGGTCCTCGCGCTGCTGGGCGTACTGTCCGCCGTCAACGCCGGCTTGCGCCCCCTGGGCGCCGGCACGGCGGGCATCGAGACGGTCTTCTTCCTGCTGGTGCTGGCCGGACGCGTCTTCGGCCCGGGGTTCGGCTTCGTGCTCGGCGCCGTCTCGCTCTTCGCCTCCGCACTGCTCACGGCCGGGGTGGGACCGTGGCTGCCGTTCCAGATGGTCTCCTCCGCCTGGATCGGTCTCGGCGCCGGACTGCTGCCCCGACGGGTCACCGGACGGGCCGAGATCGCCATGCTCGCCGGCTACGGGGTGTTCTCCGCCTATTTCTTCGGCTTCATCATGAACATGTGGTTCTGGCCGTTCACCGCCGGAATCGGCACCCAGCTGTCGTTCGACCCTGCCGCCTCGGTCACCGAGAACCTGCACACCTTCGCCCTCTTCACCCTGACCACCTCCACGTTCGGCTGGGACACGGGCCGCGCGATCACCAACCTCGTCGCCATCCTCGTGACAGGGCCCGCGGTCCTGGCCGTCCTGCGGCGCGCGGCTCGCCGGGCCGCGTTCGACGCGCCGGTCACCTTCACACCGAGTCGCCCCGACGCCCGCACCGAAGCCTGACGCACCGCCGACCTCGGCGGCGCGACGACCGTTCCGGGCCGCGGCACCTCCCGCACGGCCCTCAACAAGAAGGAAGAGCACCCCTATGAGATCGGCCTACCTCCAGGCGGTGCGCGCGCTGCGCGCCGCCGCGCTGTCCGTCGCGCTGCTCCTGGGATCCACCGGAATCGGTCTGGCGGCGGCGCCCCAGGCCGCCGCCCTGACCGGCAAGGGCCTGCCCGGCTACTGCCCCGACGGCAACGGCGTCACGGTCGTCGTCGACTTCCAGGAACTCGGCGGCGCCACGATCATCCGCTGCGCTCCCGGCGACCAGGCCACCGGCCTCGCCGCGCTGAAGAACGCCGGCTTCGAGATCACCGGAACCGCGCGCTGGGGCGAGGCCTTCATCTGCCGGATCGAGGGCAAGCCCACCGCCGCCACCGAGCCCTGCGTGAACACTCCCCCGGCCTCCGCCTACTGGTCGTACTGGCACGCCCCCAACGGCGGCAACTGGACGTACAGCCAGTCCGGCGCCTCGAACCGCAAGCCCCCGCTGGGCAGTTTCGAGGGCTGGTCGTTCTCGCTGAACAAGACCCCGACCACCAACCCCACTCCGCGAGTCGCCCCCGTCCGCCCCTGACGGCCTCGCACATGTACGACAGGTGCCCCACGTCATGAACTGACGGACCGGCACGACGAAGGGCTCCCGCGAGCAGGTGTCGCGCGGGAGCCCTTCGTCATGCCTCCCGCCCGCCGGTCGAACGCATCGACGCGGGCCACTTCGTCCGGGAGGAGGCCGCGGACGAGTACCCGCCACCGTCACCGAGTGGTGGCGGGACAACTGACGGGTACCGCCCGGCCGTTCCGTCGCACGCTCAGCCGGACGGCGTGACCGGGGACCGCATCCCCAGCCACTGCTCGGCCCCCCACGCCTCGAACCGCTCCACCTCGGTGAACCCGAGCTTCGCCGCGAGACGCATCGAGCCGGTGTTGGCGCTCTGGGTGGTGAGCACCACCGGCTCGCCGGGCAGCGCGCCGTCGAACCAGGCCAGTGCCGCCGCGCACGCCTCGGTGGCGTACCCGAGCCCCCACGCCCGCGGCAGGAACAGACAGCCGAGATCGGCCTTCCCCGCGGCGGCGGGGCGGCGGTGACCCATCGCTCTCCTGAGCAGGATCTGACCGATCATCGCCCCGTCGAGATCGACGACGAAACTCCCGGGCCACCGCCCGGGCACCTCGGGCATCTCGCGCTCCAGTTCGTCGCGCGGCCTGGGTCCGCCGAGATAGGTGTGCACCTCCGGCGAGGCGAGCAGTTCGACGAACACCGCACGGTCCCGAGCCTCGGACTCACGGAGCACGAGCCTCTCGGTCCGTATCGGCTCGGGCGGCCAGGCGACAGGTCCCAGGGCTTCCATCCGCGCACGCTAGCAGGCGGCCGGACCGGCCGAACGCCAGCGCTCGACTCCACCGAACGGATGGAGGACCGGTGGGTGTCGCCGGCAACCAGTGTTGGCGATCATGTGACTTGGCGGGTATGCGCCATGACGATCTCTATTACTGCGTCAACTTCATCCGGTAGACGACAACTTGGACAGCGGTCGAAGCCGAGTCCGGTCGTTTCACCTGGTGCACTGTGGGAGTTGGTTCAGGGGATGAGATCCAGATCGAGGACGGCCGCCGTTGTGGCGGCCACCGCGGTGGCGATACTGGCCACCGGGCTGCCGGCCACGGCCGAGCCGGAACCGGGACCGGCTTCCGGTACCGGCCGTTTTGCGATGCCGTCGGGGGTCGCACCGGGGCAGCGCACCGTCACACTGGTCAGTGGCGACCGCGTCGCGTTCACGGGCAGTGGGGACGCGCTCCAGATCAGCGGGGTCACTCCGGCCAGGGGGCGTGAGCACGTCGCGTTCACCCGTGTCAGGGCCGGCGGTCACGAGTACGTGATTCCGGTCGACGCGACGGAGGCACTCGGTGCCGGTCGGCTCGACCGGCAGCTCTTCGACGTCACCGCGCTCGTCGCTCAGGGCTTCGACGACACCGCCCGCGCCGACATCCCTCTGATCACGACGGCGCGGACGGGGCCCGCCCTGCGCGGTTCGGCGCAGGGGGAGACCTTTCCCTCCCTCGGGCTGACGGCGCGCACGGTGCGCAAGTCCGAAGCGGCGACAGCTTGGCGGGGCTTCCTGGCCGCCACGGACGGCACGTCGCGCACCGCCGGGTCCGGCAAGCTGTGGCTGGACGCCGAGGTGGAGGCGAGCCTGGACCGCTCCGTCGCCATGACCGGCGCGCCCGTCGCCTGGGGCAAGGGCCTCGACGGCAAGGGCGTGAAGGTCGCGGTGCTGGACACCGGCTACGACCCGGACCACCCCGACCTCAGGAACAGGGTCGTCGCGGCCGAGAACTTCAGCTGGGACGAGACCACCGACGACCTCAACGGTCACGGCACGCACGTCGCCTCGACCGTCGCCGGCAGCGGCGCGGCTTCCGGCGGCCGGTACAAGGGCGTGGCTCCGGGAGCCGATCTCCTCGTCGGCAAGGTGCTCGACGCGAGCGGCTCCGGCGCCGTCAGCGCGATCCTCGAGGGCATGGAATGGGCCGTCGCCCAGGACGCCGACATCGTGTCCCTCAGCCTCGGCACCAGCATCCCGAGCGACGGAAGCGACCCGCTCTCCCAGGCGGTCGAGACCCTGTCGGCCGACGGCGGCCCGCTGTTCGTGGTCGCCGCGGGCAACGAGGGCGCGCCGCGCACCATCGGGTCGCCCGCGGCGGCGCCCAGCGCCCTGACCGTCGGGTCGGTCACGAAGGACGGCGCGATGTCGTCCTTCTCCTCACGCGGCCCCGCGGTGGCGGACGGCGGCGTCAAGCCCGAGATCACCGCGCCGGGCAGCGCGATCACCGCCGCCCGTGCCGCGGGCACGCTGGCCCCCGCCGCGAACAGCGAGTCCTATGCGACGATCAGCGGCACGTCGATGGCGACGCCGCATGTCTCGGGAGCGGCCGCCATCCTCAAGCAGCGGCATCCCGACTGGGACGCCCGGCGGCTGAAGGCGGCGCTGGTCGCCGCCGCGGACCCGGTCGACGGCGCGGGCGTGTACGAGCAAGGGGCCGGCAGCGTCGACGTTCCCGGGGCGCTGGCGTCCCGGCTCACCGCCTCCCCCGCCGCCGTCTCCGCCGGACTGGCCTGGCCGTACGGCGCGGACGTGACCCGCACCCTGAGGTACCGCAACGACGGCGACAAGGACGTGCGCCTCACGCTCTCCGTCACCGGCACGGCACCCGTCGACCTCGTCACCCGGAAGCTGACCGTCCCGGCGGGCGGCTCGGCCGAGGCGGTCGTGCGTATCGACACCGCACGTGCGAAGGCCGGAACCCACGGCGCCTGGATCACCGCGCGGGGCAGTGACGGCAGCACCGTGCGGACACCCGTCGGTGTCGACGCGGAGGGCCCCAGCGCGACGCTCAGGCTCGAACCCGCCGCGCAGCGACCCGGAGTCGAGACGACGTACGCCACTCTGGTGGTGCAGAACGAGAAGACCGGCCACGAGGAGCTGGTCGACCTCAGCACGGGCCCGAAGGAGCTCCGGCTCCCGCTCGGCGACTACCGGGTCTTCGGCGGGGTGTGGGAGTACGTCCGCCTCGGCGCGGCGAGCGTGCCCGACAGGTCCGTCGTCGTCGCCGAGCGGGTCTCGCTCACCGGCGACCGCACGCTGAGGTCCGACATGTCGGCCGCGAAGCCGGTGACGACGGGCATCGACGACCCGGAGATGCGGATCAACGAATACGGGTCCGCGGCGGGAGTCGTGTCGTCGGCCGCCGAGGGCACCCCGGCCGGGCTGGCCGCACCGCTGTACAACGGTCCCTACAAGATGTACACGGTCGGCAGCGGCCGCATCCCCGGGCTGACGTACTTCGCCGCCGCGTCCTGGGAGAAGCCCTACGTCCTCGCCACCACCTCGTCCGGGGGCGGCCCCGTCGACATCCCGGTGCATCTCGTCTCCTGGCAGCGCTTCGAGTGGGACATCGAGGGCAAGGTCACCGACGCGGGCGCCGGGGACGAGCTCGAGGGTCTCGAGATCGAGGACCGGATCGTGCTCTTCGAGCCGCACTGGAGCCTCCCGTGGGAGGAGGCGGGCCGGCGGTACGCCGCGATCAAGGCGCGGCAGCCCGCGGCGATCCTCCTGGCGGGCTCGGCGTCGACCGACGCGGCCGACCCGACCCTGGGCATCGGCGCACAGGGGACGGCGCTGCTGCGCACCCGGCTCGCCGAGGGCGACGTGGTGCTGCGGATCAAGGGCGAGCGCGGAGCCGAGCGGACGTACTTCACCTTCCACACCCACGAGGACGGCGTCCCGGCCGGGGCGCGCTGGCAGGACCGCCGTGCCGAACTGGCCCGGGTGGAGCACGACTTCCGTACCACCGGCTTCCCCAACGACCCGAAGAGCCTGTACGGCTGGGTGACCCACCGCGGTCTGCGCCTCGCGCAGCAGTCGACGGCCTTCCGGACCCCGGAGCGCATGACGGCGTACTACACGCCCGGCGTGCCGTGGACGACGGCCACACTCGAGTACACGATCGACCACGTCGGGGCGCTGGGCGCGCAGTACTCCGGCCCCACCGTCCACCGCGGGGGACGGACCGTCAGCGACAACTGGCTGACCGGACCGTTCAACCCGTCGCTGTCGGTGACGGGACCCGACGGCCGGGCTCAGGCCACCCGTGACGGGGACAAGCTCCGGCTCGCCCTGCCGATGTTCTCCGACGCGGCGGGCCACCGGTCCGATCCGTTGCGGAACCTGGAGTCCGGGGAGACGGTGCTGCGCGACAGCTCGGGCCGGACGGTGGGCCGCAACGACGAGCCGGGGCAGGGCGTCTTCGACGTCCCGGGGCGCGGGCAGTGGTACGAGCTGACCTCGACCGCACACCGCGACCACCCGGACTGGTCGCTGGGCACGCACGTCACGGACGTCTGGCGGTTCCGCTCGGAGCGCACCTCCGAGGAACGGCCGCTGCCGCTCCTCGACACGCGCTACGACATGGCGGGGCTCGACGGCGACAACTCGGCGCCCGAGGACCGCGAGTTCACCTTCGGTCTCTCACTCGCGCGCCAGGCGGGTGTGCGGGGCGGCGCGGACATCGGCCGGGTCGCGGTCAGCTACTCCACGGACGACGGGGCCACCTGGCGGTCGGCGACGGTCCGCGGTCACGGCGACGACCGCCAGGTGACCGTACCGGCGCTGAAGTCCGGCTGGGTCTCGCTGCGAGCGACCGCCGAGGACCGGTCGGGCGCGTCCCTCACGGAAACGGTCGTCCGGGCGTACCGCGTCGGCTGCCCCGCGGACTGGTGCGGGTACGAGCCGGACTGGCCGCACTGGCCGAGCGCACGCTAGCGACTCGTCGGGCACGCTCGCCCGGCCCTCGCCCCGCGTGCCGCGCCGCCCGGAACTCCTGATCGCCTCGCGGCGAGGACTTCCGGGCGGCCGAGCGGCGAAGGGTTCCGGGCGACCCTCGTCGAGGCGCGGGCGACCCGTTCGCGGCACCAGCGGAGCGGGCCTTCTCTCCCGCGGAGGTCATCGGTCAGGATGGCCTCCGCGGTCGGACCCGCTCTCGGCACGCTGTACGCCCGCCGCACAGCGGTCGTCCACCTGTCGGCTCCCGGGAGAGAGTCACGACCGGCGAGCGCCGCCTCACCACCGCTCCTGACGCCCGACCCACCGGCGAATGCCCCGAACCGCGACCGGGGCGCGCCCAAGGCGTTCTCGCGCGTGACCTTCGCCACCGCAGGGCCGATACTTCCGACAGCAGCAACCCGGCCGGCGCCCTCCCGACCTGATGTGCCATCAGAGGAGTCCGCACCGCGTCGGCGTCAGTACCGCCGGAACCCGCTTCAAGCCGCCGTGGACCGCCAGGATCACGCATCACGCACACCGCCCTGACCAGCGAAGAGCAGGTCGTGGACTCGTCCGCCGACCTTCCCAGGAGGTACTCATGAAGATGCTCATCAACGTCCCGGAGACCGTCGTCGCGGACGCGCTGCGGGGTATGGCGGCGGCCCATCCGGAGTTGACCGTCGACGTCGAGAACCGGGTGATCATGCGGCGGGACGCACCCGTCCAGGGGAAGGTCGGGCTCGTGTCCGGCGGCGGCTCGGGGCACGAGCCGCTGCACGGCGGATTCGTGGGACCGGGCATGCTGTCGGCGGCCTGTCCCGGCGAGGTCTTCACGTCCCCCGTGCCCGATCAGATGGTGCGGGCGGCGGCGGCTGTGAACAGCGGGGCCGGGGTGCTGTTCATCGTGAAGAACTACACCGGTGACGTGCTCAACTTCGACATGGCCGCCGAACTCGCCGAGGACGAGGGCATCCAGGTCGCCAAGGTGCTGGTCAACGACGACGTGGCCGTCACCGACAGCCTTTACACCGCCGGGCGGCGGGGTACCGGCGCCACCCTGTTCGTCGAGAAGATCGCGGGCGCCGCCGCCGACGAGGGGCAGCCGCTGGAGCGGGTCGAGGCACTCGCCCGGCAGGTGAACGAGAGCTCGCGCAGCTTCGGCGTGGCGCTGAGCGCCGTCACCACGCCCGCGAAGGGCTCCCCCACCTTCGATCTGCCGCCGGGCGAGCTGGAGTTGGGCATCGGCATCCACGGCGAGCCGGGCCGGGAGCGGCGGGCGATGATGACCTCGCGCGAGATCGCCGACTTCGCCGTGCACGCCGTCCTGGAGGACCTCGACCCGCGCAGTCCGGTGCTGGTCCTGGTCAACGGCATGGGGGCGACGCCGCTGCTGGAGCTGTACGGCTTCAACGCCGAGGTGCAGCGGGTGCTCACCGACCGCCGGGTCGCCGTCGCCCGCACCCTGGTCGGCAACTACGTGACCGCCCTCGACATGGCGGGCGCCTCGGTCACCCTGTGTCAGGTCGACGAGGAGCTGCTGCGGCTGTGGGACGCGCCGGTGAGCACGCCGGGGCTGCGCTGGGGCATGTGAGACGGGACGATCGAGGCACCTACAACGCGAGGAGACCCAGTGCTCGACGCCGACTTCTTCCGCCGTTGGATGACGGCGACCGCCGCGTCCGTGGACCGCGAGGCGGAACGGCTCACGGCCCTCGACTCCCCCATCGGGGACGCCGACCACGGCAGCAATCTGCAGCGCGGGTTCACCGCCGTCGCGGCGGCCCTGGAGAAGGAGGCCCCGGCCACGCCGGGCGCCGTCCTGATCCTGGCGGGACGGCGGTTGATCTCGACGGTCGGCGGGGCGTCCGGGCCGCTGTACGGGACGCTGCTGCGCCGCACGGGAAAGGCGCTCGGTGACGCCGCCGAGGTCGACCGGGCGCAGCTCGCCGCGGCCCTGCGGGAGGGTGTGGACGCCGTGATGACGCTCGGTGGGGCGGCACCCGGCGACAAGACGATGATCGACGCGCTCGTGCCGGGCGTGGACGCCCTCGCCGACTCCTTCGGTGCCGCGCGCGGCGCCGCCGAGCAGGGCGCGCTGGCGACGATCCCGTTGCAGGCCCGCAAGGGCCGGGCGAGCTATCTGGGCGAGCGGAGCGTCGGGCACCAGGACCCCGGTGCCACCTCGTCGGCGCTGCTGATCGCGGGGCTCGCGGAGGCCGCCGGTGAGTGACGGGGAGCTGGTCGGGATCGTGCTGGTGTCGCACAGCGCCGAGGTGGCCGCCTCCGTGGCGGAGCTGGCGCTGGGGCTGGCGGGCGGCGGTGCGGCGGTGCCCGTCGCCCCGGCGGGCGGCACCGAGGGCGGCGGGCTCGGCACGAGCGCGGAGCTGATCGCGTCCGCCGCGGCGTCCGTGGACCGCGGGGCCGGGGTGGCCGTCCTCACCGACCTCGGGAGCGCGGTCCTCACGGTGAAGGCGCTGCTGGCGGAGGGGGACGAACTCCCCGCCGGGACACGCCTGGTGGACTGCCCGTTCGTCGAGGGCGCCGTCGCCGCGGTCGTCACGGCGAGCACGGGAGCGGACCTGGACGCGGTGGCCGCGGCGGCCTCAGAGGCGTACGACTACCGGAAGGTCTGAGCCCTCGGGGCGCCCCGCGGAGCGGCGGCCGGGTCACTGGCGGTACATCCCGCTCACGCGCCCGGCCGCCGTACCGCCCCGGCCGGAACAGCTAGCCGCCGTCCACGAACCGCCGCGCCAGTCGCCGCCCTTCCTCCACCGCGGCGGCCTCGTCCTCGAGGGGCGAGATCCGTGAGCCCTTGAAGACGACATAGGTGACGTCCGAGTCCGTCCCGCCGCCGCGCGGGTCGGGCGGGATGCCTAGGGCCTGGGCGGCCGCGTACGACGCCTCGCCGATGACCTCGCGCGGCCCGGTGTCACCGACGACGGCGTAGCGCACCCGGTCGCGGTGGACGAGGGCCACCACGGATCCGTCGCGCACCCCGTGCTCGCGGTAGTCCCAGATGCGGCTCGGGGCGGGCACGACGACGAAGGGCAGGCGTTCGGCGTTCAGATCTCGGCCGTCGGAGTCCTGGAACGCCGTTCCGGCGGAGAAGTAGGGGTCGGTGCGGCGGTTGCACAGGCGGCCGGGGCGGCCGTCGCAGTCGATGTCCAGATCCGCCGTCCAGAAGACGGCGTCGTCGGAGCCGCAGACGCGGACGGTCGCCGGGCTGTCGGCGTCGGTGCGGTAGCGGCCCGTGGACAGGGGGGCGCACCCGCGCACCCGGGCCAGCAGGTCGGCCGCCCGGACCGGGCTCTCCGCGGATCTCTCGTGCCGTGTGCGGGGTTCCTTGGGCGGGTGGGCGGTCGAGGTCGTCGCCGGGGCGAGCAGGGCGGCACTTGCCGCGGCCAGCACGAGGGACTGGACACGCACGATAGGGGACTCTCTGCTGGGGGGCACTGACGGTCGCTCAGCACCATCGGATGCTGTTTCCGATCATGGGGCCACCCCAGGGGTCCGGACGGTGCACGCCACGCCCGTCCCCCGCGGGGGCGGGGGCCGGAGCCCGTGTCGGCTCCGGCCCCGGCCGCACCGGCCGACGCGGATCGGCGACGACAGCGAATCCACACCGGAAGCGCGAACTCCCCTTCTTGGAGGTGCAGTTCGGCCGTGCTTCCTCCAGCATACGGAACGGCGGGAAATGCCCGGCACGGACCGCCCCCTTGATGTGGCCGCGTCAGAGGGCGCATATTGGTCCGGACCTTTGCCGCCGCGCCGCCCTGGAGGCCGAGTCGTGCGACGCGTTCCCCTGCCCGCCGCCCTGACCGTCGCCGCGCTGCTGTTCGTCCCGTCCTGCGGCTGGGGCGGCGCGGGGGACGGCGACGAGGGAGGGCTGCCCGCCGCACCGACGGGGGTCACCGCGGCGGCGGGCAGCGCGACCAGCGTCCACGTGATGTGGAACGCGCTGTCGTCCCGGGATGTCAGCGGTTACGAGGTGTACCGCGGCGCCACGAAGGTCCAGGAGGTCCCGGGCTCCGCGCACATGGTCGACGTGACCCGACTCGACCCGTCGACGACGTACGTCTTCACCGTGCGGGCCAAGGACGCCCGGGGACGGCTCGGGCCGCGCAGCCGTGAGGTGCGCGCGCGGACCCCCGCCGCCGTCGCGGCCGACGCCTCGGCCCCCTCCCGGCCGGGCGGCACACAGGGGCGAGCCGCCGGAAGCCGGGCCGCGCAACTGTCGTGGACCGCGTCGAAGGACGACCGGGGCGTGGCCTCGTACGACGTCTACCAAGGGACCGCGAAGATCCACAGTGTCGGCGGCGGACAGACCGCGACGGTGGTGACCGGGCTGCGGCCGGGCACGCGCTACACCTTCACCGTCCGGGCGCGGGACGCCGCGGACAACGTCTCGCCCGCCGGCGCCGCCGTCCGGCTCACCACCGCGCCGGGCACGGACGACGGACGCGACACGGCACCGTCCGACTTCCGCGCCACGACCCGGCGCGCCGACGGGGCTTACCACATCGACCTGTCGTGGGTGGCGCCCGAGGTGGACGGGGTGGTCACGGAGTACCAGGTCCAGCTCGACGGCCGTGCGGCCACCTCCCTGGTCTTCGGCGGCACACCTCCCCGGGGCAGGGCGACGTACAGCTTCTACATCGGGCAGGAGGCCGGGGAGAGCCATCGGGTGCGTATGCGTCCCCGGTTGCCGGACGGCACCTGGGGCGGCTTCTCGGCGGAGCGGACGGTGACGACCGGCGACGGGCGCTGAGCGGCCCCCGCGTCCCCCGGACGACGGTACGCGTCACCTGAGCGGGTGCGGTCCCCATGCGCGCCGGGCCGGGGACACGTTGGCTGCTCTGTGTGAAGCAGCACGGGCGTTCCCCGACCCAGGCGGCGCAAGGGATGTACCGCCACCGTGCCGCCGGAGGGCAGTCCCATGCGTACTTCTCAGCCTCTCCTCGGGGCGGCCGTGGCAGCCGCCGCGCTGCCGCTGGCCCTGGTCGCCGGGCCGGCCGCCGCGATCACCGGGATCTCCGTGAGCACCAGCGGCTCCACGGTCTCGGTCACCACCAGCGCCTGCACCCAGCTGAACGGCAGATGGGGCACCGCGTCGCTCCTCAACAGCAACCAGGCGAACTTCGCCCAGGGCCGTCAGGTGGTGCTCTCCGGTTCGACCGCCCTGCAGGGCTCGGCGTGGACGAACGTCACCGCGGGCACGTACACGGTCATCGTCATGTGCTCCAACGGCAACACCGCCGGGACCCAGTCGGTCGTGGTCGCCGGCGGGACCACGCCGACCGGCGCGGCGACGCCCACGGCCGCCGTCACGGCCACGGCCTCCCCGACCCGCGGAGTCGTCGGCGGTGTCGGCGGCGCCGCCCGGGAGTACGGCGCGCTGACGCTGATGGGAGGCGGGGCACTGGTGGTCACCGCGCTGGTCGCCACAGCCTGGTTCCTGCGCCGCCGCTCGAAGCCGTACCGCCTGTAGGACGTACCGCCTCCAGTGCCTAGTCGCCCTCCTCCGCGCCCTGCTCTGGCGGCAGTTCGGCGAACTCCGCCAGGGCGTGCTCCAGCCAGCCGGCCCAGAACGTCTCCAGATCGATGCCGGCCCTCAGCACCAGATGCTGGATCCGGTCCTGGGGGCTGTCCTTGCCGGGCGGGAAGTCGCGCCGCTCGATCTCCTCGTACCGCGCGAGCTGGGCCCGGTGCAGGTCGAGATGGCGGCGCAGGTCGGCCTCCAGGCCGGCCGTGCCGACCACGGCAGCCGCGCGCAGCCGCAGCAGCAGCGTGTCGCGCGGCGGCCTTGGGTCCTGGGCGGCGGCCGTCCAGCGGGACAGTTCGGCGCGGCCCGCCGGCAGCACCTCGTAGCTCTTCTTCTGCCCGCGGGCCGGCTGCTCGGCCGGCAGCGCCCTGATCAGCCCGTCGGCCTCCAGCTTTCCCAGCTCGCGATAGATCTGCTGGTGCGTCGCCGACCAGAAGTAGCCGATCGACCTGTCGAAGCGGCGCGTCAGTTCCAGCCCCGAGGACGGCCTTTCGAGCAGGGCGGTGAGGATCGCGTGCGGGAGGGACATGGGGCCATCCTAGGGACGCTCCCGGCCCCTACAGCGCGGCCGCCAGTTCGGTGCCCTGCTTGATGGCGCGCTTGGCGTCGAGTTCGGCGGCCAGGTCGGCGCCGCCGATGAGATGCGCGCTGCGCCCGGCGGCGACCAGCTCCTCGTACAGGTCCCGGCGGGGCTCCTGTCCGGTGCACAGCACGATGGTGTCGACCTCCAGGACCGTGCTGGTGTCGCCGACGGTGACGTGCAGTCCGGCGTCGTCGATCCGGTCGTAGCGGACGCCGGGGACCATGGTGACCCCGCGGTGCTTCAGCTCGGTGCGGTGGATCCAGCCGGTGGTCCTGCCGAGGCCCGCGCCGACCTTGGTGGTCTTGCGCTGGAGCAGGTGGACGGTGCGGGGCGGGGCGGACCGCTCCGGGGCGGTGAGGCCGCCGGGGCCCTCGTAGGCCATGTCGACGCCCCACTGGCGGAAGTACGTCGCCGGGTCCTCGTGCGCCTTGTCGCCGCCGTCGGTGAGGTACTCGGCGACGTCGAAGCCGATGCCGCCGGCCCCGAGGACGGCGACGCGGTCGCCGACGGGCACCTCGTCGCGCAGGACGTCGAGGTAGCCGACGACCTTCGGGTGGTCGACGCCGGGGATGTCCGGGGTGCGCGGGGTGACGCCGGTGGCGACGACGACCTCGTCGTACCCGGCGACGTCGGCGCTCGCCACGCGGGTGTTCAGGCGCACGTCGACGCCGTGCGCGTCGAGCTGGTGCCGGTAGTAGCGCAGCGTCTCGTCGAACTCCTGCTTGCCGGGGACCTTGCGGGCGACGTTCAGCTGCCCGCCGATCTCGGCCGCGGCGTCGAACAGCGTGACCTCGTGGCCGCGTTCGGCCGCGCTCACGGCGCACGCGAGGCCCGCCGGGCCCGCGCCGACGACGGCGACGCGCTTGCGCAGCCGGGTCGGGGAGAGGATCAGCTCGGTCTCGTGGCAGGCGCGCGGGTTGACCAGGCAGGAGGTGATCTGTCCGCTGAAGGTGTGGTCGAGGCACGCCTGGTTGCAGCCGATGCAGGTGTTGATGGCCTCCGGGCGGCCGGCCGCGGCCTTGGCGACGAACTCGGGGTCGGCGAGCATCGGGCGGGCCATGGACACCATGTCGGCGCAGCCGTCGGCGAGCAACTCCTCGGCGAGTTCGGGGGTGTTGATGCGGTTGGTGGTGACGAGCGGGACCGACACCTCTCCCATGAGCCGCCGGGTGACCCAGGTGTAGGCGCCGCGCGGCACGGAGGTGGCGATGGTCGGGATGCGGGCCTCGTGCCAGCCGATGCCGGTGTTGATGAGGGTGGCGCCGACGGCCTCGACGGCCTTGGCGAGGGTGATGACCTCGTCGAGGGTGGAGCCGCCGGGGACGAGGTCCAGCATGGACAGCCGGTAGATGACGATGAAGTCCTCGCCGACCGCCTCGCGCACCCGCCGGACGATCTCCACCGGGAAGCGCATGCGGTTCTCGTACGCGCCGCCCCAGCGGTCGGTGCGGTGGTTGGTCCGCGCGGCGATGAACTCGTTGATCAGGTACCCCTCGGACCCCATGATCTCCACGCCGTCGTACCCGGCCTGCCGGGCGAGGCGGGCGCCGCGGGCGTAGTCGTCGACGGTCCGCTCGACCTCGGCGTCGGTCAGCTCCCGGGGCGGGAAGGGGCTGATCGGGGCCTGGAGGGGGCTCGGGGCGACCAGGTTCCCGTGGTACGCGTACCGGCCGAAGTGCAGCAGCTGCATCGCGATCCGGCCGCCCTCGCGGTGCACCGCGTCGGTGACCCTCCGGTGCTCCGCGGCCTCCTCCTCGGTGGTCAGCTTGGCGCCGCCCTCGTAGGGCCGGCCTTCGTCGTTGGGCGCGATGCCGCCGGTGACGATCAGGCCCACTCCCCCGCGGGCCCGGGCGGCGTAGAACTCCGCCATGCGCTCGAAGCCGCGCTCGGCCTCCTCGAGACCGACGTGCATGGAGCCCATCAGGACGCGGTTGGGCAGGGTGGTGAAGCCCAGGTCGAGCGGGCTCAGCAGGTGCGGGTATCGGCTCATGGCCCCTCCGTGCGCGGTGACGTCCCTCTGTTGTAGAGGACCGCGCACGGTTTATGCAACTAGTTGCACAACGGAAGGGGTGTCCGTCGCGCCACATCGGTCAGCGGTTCTCCAGCCTCACGTGCAGCTCCCGCTCCTGGTCGCCCGAGGCCGTGCTGAGGTCGTGGACCCTGAAAAGCTCGTGCAGGGTCGTGCGGAAGCGGTCGATCGCCCAGTACCCTCCGTGCGCGTCGGCCTCGACCGAGGCCGAGAGCCGGGGGGTGGCCGGGTGCGCGCCCTCGTGCGGCGCGGCGACCTCGTAGGTGCCGAGCCAGACCGTCGGCCGGACCTCGTGCCAGTCACGCGGCACGTCGTCCGAGCATCGGTCCGAGTCGAAGTACGCGCACAGGCTGTCGAAGACGATCCGGGCGTCCTCCTTGCTGCATCCACTGATCTCCAGAGAGATGGGTTCCGGGTGCAGTCGCTCACTTTCCATCGTGGTGGCTCCTCTCCTGGCCGCGCCGCGGTACGGCGGACGAGTTCCCCCGCGGCGCCGGGCGCACTCCCGGAGAACCACCGGATTCCCGGATGTACAGCCCCGAAAGGAACCGCGTCCCGGGCCTCCTGCGAGAGATGCCGGCCGGGCCGCGCGAACGGGCCGCGCCGAACCCGGTCCCGACGCCGGACACCCCAGTCATGCTGAGGGATGGTGGAGTAGGGCGATCGTGGCGTATGAGAGATGGTTGAGCGCGGGCGGCAAGGGGAGTCGGCACGGGACGGCGTGCCGTGGCGCAAGGCGAAGGCGGTGCGTGCGATGGGACCAACCGGGCCACCCGTGACGGACGGGGCCGAGCCGGGCAGTGGGCCGGGGCGGCCCAGCGGGCTGCTCGACGTGCTGGGGGTGGCCTCGGTGGTGCTGGACACCGAGGGCCGTATCGTCCTGTGGAGTCCCCAGGCCGAGGAACTGTTCGGCTACCCGGCACGGGAGGCGCTCGGCACCTACGCCGCCCGGGTGATGGTGCACGAGGAGCACCTCGGCCTGGTCAAGAAGTTGTTCGCCGACGTCATGGCCACCGGCCAGGGCTGGGCCGGCGCCTTCCCGGTGCGGCGCAAGGACGGCAGCACCCGCCTGGTGGAGTTCCGCAACATGCGGCTGCTGGACGACCAGGGCGCGGTCTACGCCCTGGGCCTGGCCGCGGACCAGTCGACCGTGCGCCGGCTGGAGCAGGACGTGGCCCTGTCCACGCGGATGATCGCGCAGTCACCGATCGGGCTGGCGGTTCTGGACACCGGGCTGCGCTATGTGTCCGTGAACGCGGCGCTGGTACGGATCAACGGCGTCCCCGCCGAGGAGCACATCGGCCGCCGCGTCGACGAGGTGCTGCCGATGCTGGACCTGGGTCCCCTGGACGCCGCGTTGCGGCACGTCCTGGAGACCGGGCAGCCGCTGGTCGACCATCCCCTCTCCGGCCGTACCCCGGCCGACCCCTACGAGGACCACGCCTGGTCGGTCTCGCTCTACCGCCTGGAGGACGCGCTGGGCACCGTGCTCGGCGTCGCCAAGTCGGTCACGGACGTCACGGAACAGCGCCGGGCGGGCATCGAGGCGGAGGCCGCGCGGCGTCGGCTGGCGCTCATCGCGGACGCCTCGGCCCGGATCGGCACCACTCTGGACCTGGACCGCACCGCCGGCGAACTGGCCGACGTGGCGGTGCCCGAGCTGGCGGACGTCGCCGCCGTCGATCTGCTGGACTCGGTGATCGGCGGCCGGCGCGGCAGCGACGACCCGTGCGCGCCGGCCGTGATCCGCGCGCTGGCCGTGCGGGCGGACAACGCTCCGGAGGCGCTGCGCGCGGCCGACACCCCGGGGCAGGTGGCCCGCTACGATCCCGACCGCCTGATCACCGAGTGCCTGCGTTCGGCGCGGCCGGTGATGGTCCCGCAGGTCAAGGACGAGGACCTGCCGCGCATCGCCCGGTCCCCGGAGGCCGCCGCCCTGCTGGCCGACGCCGGCGTGCACTCCTATCTCGCCGTGCCGCTCATCGCGCGCGGCGAGGTGCTCGGCGCCCTCGACCTCAAGCGCATCCACAATCCGCTGCCGTTCAGCGAGGACGACCTGCTGCTCGCCCGTGAACTGGCCGCGCGGGCGGCGGTGCAGATCGACAACGCCCGCTGGTACCAGAACGCCCGCGACACCGCGATCACCCTCCAGCGGAGCCTGCTGCCCACCCACCCGTCCGTCACCGGCGGCCTGGAGGTCGCCTCCCGCTATCAGCCCGCCGGCGCCGCCACCGAGGTCGGCGGCGACTGGTTCGACGTCATTCCGCTGGAGGGCGGCAAGACCGCGCTCGTCGTGGGCGACGTCATGGGCAGCGGCATCACGGCCGCGGCGACCATGGGCCGGCTGCGTACCGCCACGACCACGCTGGCGTCGCTCGACCTCGACCCCGCCGTGCTCCTCGAGCACCTCGACCGGATCACCTCGGGCCTCGACCACTCCATCGCGACCTGCGTGTACGCCGTCCACGATCCCGGGCAGGGGCGCTGCCTGATCGCCAACGCGGGCCATCTGCCGCCCGTCCACGTCCGGGGCGACGGGACACGGGAGCTGCTCGACCTGCCGACCGGCGCCCCGCTGGGCGTGGGCGGCGTCGAGTTCACCACCACCGCCTTCACCCTCGGCCCCGGTGACCAACTCGTCCTGTACACCGACGGACTGGTCGAGACCCGCACGCACTCCCTCGACGAACGGCTGGACACCCTGCTGCACCTCCTCGACGATCCGGCCCGCCCCCTGGAGGCGGTGTGCGAACTCCTCGTCCGCACCCTCCACCACCCCGACAACCACGACGACGTGGCCGTCCTCATCGCACGGGCGCAGCCGGGCGACTGAGGTCCGCCCGCCGCGCCCGCGCCCCGGATCAGCGGGTGCCGATCACCACGTGCGCGTACCGGTCCGCCGACGCGGTCACCCGGGCCGTCAGGCCGGCCCGGGTGAACACGGCCACGGCCTGCGGGGCTTGGCGTTCGCTCGTCTCCGTGAGGAGGCAGCCGCCCGGCGCGAGCCACTCGCGGGCCCCGGCGGCGACCCGGCGCAGCACGTCGAGTCCGTCGGCGCCGCCGTCGAGGGCGACGGTCGGTTCGTGGTCGCGTGCCTCGGCGGGCAGGAGGGCGACCTCGGCGGTGGGGACGTAGGGAACGTTCGCGGCGAGGATGTCCACGCGGCCCCGCAGCGGGCCGGGAAGCGCCGCGTACAGGTCGCCCTGGTGGACCCGTCCGCCGAGCCCGGCGACGTTGCGCCGGGCGCAGTCCACCGCGGCCGGGTCCACGTCGGCGGCGTGCAGTTCGACCCGGCCCAGAGCCGCCGTCAGGGCGGCGCCCACCGCACCCGAGCCGCAGCACAGGTCGACGACGACCGAGGCGGCAGGGACGGCGGTGAGGGCCTGCGCGACGAGGAACTCGGTGCGGCGGCGGGGCACGAAGACGCCGGGTTCGACGGCGATCCGCAGACCGCTGAACTCGGCCCAGCCGAGGACGAGTTCGAGCGGCAGGCCGGCGGTGCGGCGGGCCACCATCGCGGCGAGTTCGTCCGGGGAGCGGGCGGCGCCGAGGATCAACTCCGCCTCGTCCTCGGCGAAGACACAGCCGGCGGCGCGCAGGGCGGCCACCACGTCGGCGGGAGCGGGGGAAAGCGGCAGGGGCATGCGGGGCGCGGGCCTCTCGGGAGCCGGAGGGCGCTCTCGCGGTCGTCTACTGCCGGTGTTCCGAGCCGACATGAGAGGAGAGCACCCGAACTGACACAGCGGTGATGGGGCTCACCTCCTCGGTCACGCGCGGCTGGGACCGCCCTCAGCCGGAGGGCCACACTACCCCAGAGGCCGGACGGACACCGTCCCGTTCCCCGCCGCCCCTCCCGGCCCGCGGTCGCGTCGCGCGACCGGACACGGGAGGGGGTGCCGCGCCCAGGACGCGTGGGACCGCCGGACCTTCGGCGGTCCGCCGGGGGCCGGATGTCCGGATGTCCGGAGCGGTACGGCGCGAGGGCCGCCGGCGGTTGCGGGGGCCGGACCGCGTACCCGTACGGTGGTACGCGTACGCACTGATCAGGCTCTGTCCGCGGGGCCGCCGCGCAGGCGGTCTGGAGGCACCACCGCATGAACGTCACCCGAGGCTTCACCGGGCGCCCGCGCGTCGACGACCCGGGGCTGCCGCCCGGGCAGTACGACGCGGGCGACGACTGGCCCGTCCTGTCGGCCGAGGTCACCCCCGCGCTCACGCCGGCCGAGTGGACCTTCCGCGTCGACGGCCTGGTGGCCGAGCCCCGTACCTGGGACTGGGCGGAGGCGCACGCGCTGCCCGCCTCGGTGCACGAGGGCGACATCCACTGCGTGACGGGCTGGTCGAAGTTCGGGGTGCGTTTCGCGGGCGTCTCGCTCGACACCTTCCTGGAGCGGGTGGGCCCGCTGCCGACCGCCACGCACGCCGTCGCGTACGCGCACACCGGGTACACCGCGAACCTCCCGCTCGCCGACCTCACCGGCGGCCGGGCCTGGGTCGCCTGGGAGTACGACGGCCGGCCGCTCGCGGCGGAGCACGGCGGCCCGGCGCGGCTGATCGTGCCGCACCTGTACTTCTGGAAGAGCGCCAAGTGGATCGCCGGAATCCGCCTGCTCGGCGCCGACGAACCCGGTTTCTGGGAGCGCAACGGCTACCACGCGCGGGGCAACCCGTGGGAGGAGCAGCGGTACTCCGGTGACTGACACCTTCGTTCCCCCTACGCGCTTCGCGGTGCCCGGGCGCATCGCCGTGGACGGGACCGCCGCCGTCCGCTGGCAGACCGCCACGCTCACCGGCGTCCGCCGTGAGACGCCGGGCGCGGCCACCTTCCGGTTCGCGGTGCCCGCCTGGGCGGGGCATCTTCCCGGCCAGCACCTGCTGCTCCGGCTGACCGCCGCCGACGGCTACGTCGCCCAGCGCCACTACTCGATCGCGTCGGCTCCGGACGACTCCGGACACATCGAGCTGACCCTGGACCAGGTCGAGGGCGGTGAGGTCTCGGGCTGGTTCCACGGCGAGGCCCGGCCCGGTGACCGCGTCGAGGTGCGGGGTCCACTGAGCGGCTTCTTCGCCTGGCCCGGCGACCGCCCCGCGCTGCTGATCGGCGCCGGTTCCGGGGTCGTCCCGCTGATGTCGATGGTGCGGCACCACCGGGCGCGCGGCCTGTCCGTGCCGCTGCGGCTGCTGGTGTCCGCGCGCGGGCCCGGGGACCTGATCTACGCGCGGGAGTACGGCGCCGAGACGACGCCCGTCTTCACCCGTACGGCCCCGGCGGGCGTACCGGTGGGCCGGATCACCGCGGCACATGTGGCACCGCTCCTGGCCGCCGCGCCTCCCGGCGGGTGGGAGGCCTATGTGTGCGGGTCCAACGCCTTCGCCGAGCACGCGTCTCGCCTGCTCGTCGCGGCAGGCCAGCCGGTGGACCGCATCCGGATCGAACGCTTCGGCTGAGGATTCCGCCTTCCCGCCGCCCTCTGCCCGTGCGGGAACCCGCTGTGGCGGGGTACGACAGTCATGTGGCACTCGCACACCTACACGGGCCCGAGGGCGGCGGCTCCGCTCCCCCGGCTCCGGTGAGGGCGAGGAGGCGGAGATGCGGACCGGGGTGCGCGGCTGGCGCTGGCGGCGCAATGCGCTGCGGCGCAGGTCGGACGTGATCGAGGCGTGGACGGTGGTGGCCGTCGCCGTCCTGCTGTTCCTGGGCGCGCCGCTGGCCGGGGCGCTGACGGGCTGGTGGGCGCACGGCGAGGCGCGGCGCATCGCGGTGGCCCAGGGCGAGGACCGGCGGCACGTCCGGGCGGAGGTCGTCGGCAGGACCCCCGACACCCTGCCCGCGGTGCAGGCCGGGCGGGAGTACACCTACCGCGCGACCGTGCGCTGGACAGAGCCCGGCGAGGGTCCCCGTACGGGCACGGCGCGGGTCCCGGCGGGGACGAGACCCGGGGAGAGCGTCGACGTGTGGTTCGACGGACGGGGCCGCAGTGTGCCGCCGCCCCCGAGCGCCACGACGGTGTGGCAGCACGCCCTGACGCTGGGCGTCTGCGCCACGGCCGGCTCGGCCGGGGTGGTGCTGCTGGGGAACATGGCCGTCCGGCGGGCGGCGAACCGGCGCCGGATGGCCGAGTGGGAGCGCGCCTGGGCGCGTACGGAACCGGAGTGGACGCGCCGCCGGGCCTGAGGCGGCGGGGCTGAGGCGGCCCTGACGCCGACCCGTCGGAACGTGCCGGTGACGCCCCTGCGGGGTCGCCGGAGGCGGTTCCGGCCGCCGGGTGTTCACGGACGCGGTGCGCGCGGTCGAGGCGGCCCGCTCCCATCCGCTCTCCGACGCGGCCAGGACCGTCGCGCTCGGCACCAGCCAGGGCGGCGGCATCAGCATCGCCGTCGGCGGTCTGGTCCCGGACCTGGTGGCGGTCGCGCCGGACGTGCCCTTCCTGTGCGACTACCCGCGCGCCACGACGCTGACGGACCGTCATCCGTACCCCGAGATCGGCCTCTACCTCAGGACGCACCGCGGCCGCGCCGAGGACGCGCTGCGCACGCTCTCCTACTTCGACGGGGTGCACTTCGCCGCGCGCGGCCGGGCCCCCGCCCTGTTCTCGACGGCGCTGGAGGACCAGACGTGCCCGCCGTCCACGGTCTTCGCGGCGTTCAACGCCTGGGCGCACGAGGACAAGGCGATCGAGGTGTACGACTTCAACGACCACGAGGGCGGCGGCCCGTTCCAGGCCGCCACCAGGATGCGCTGGCTGCGGTCGTACGTCTGAGCGACCGGGAGCGGCCGTCAGGAGCCGCCGGGCCCGCTCTTCCTCACCCGACCCGTCGCCCGTCGCGCGACCCGCCCTTCCGCGCCGTCCGACCAGTCGGTACGTTCAGGGAGCCCCGGTCCGCAGGGTCGTGGACCGGGCTTCCCACGGACGACGGAGGCTGTATGTCCGAGCGCGAGCCACAGATCCACGGCCACTGCGACGCCCGCTTCACGGCGGTGCGTTCGGCGTTCGAGGAGAACTTCCGGGAGCGGCAGGAACTGGGCGCGGCGGTCACCGTCGTCGCCGACGGCGTGACGGTGGTCGATCTGTGGGGCGGCTGGGCCGATCCGGCCCGCACCCGGCCCTGGGAGCGCGACACACTGGTCAACGTCTGGTCGACGTCCAAGGGCCCGGTGGCACTGTGCGCGCACCTCCTCGCCGACCGGGGGCTGCTGGACCTCGACGCGCCGGTGGCCACGTACTGGCCGGAGTTCGCCGCGGCGGGCAAGGAGAAGGTGCTCGTCCGGCATCTGCTCTGCCACCGCGCCGGACTGTCCGGCCCGCGGGAACCGCACTCGTTCGCCGACCTGTGCGACTGGGAGGTGACGACCCGCCGGCTCGCGGCCATGGAGCCCTGGTGGGAGCCGGGGACGCTGTCGGGGTACCACGCGCTGACGTACGGCCATCTGGTCGGGGAGGTCGTGCGGCGCGTCTCGGGGCTGCGGCCCGGCGCGTTCCTGGCGCGGGAGGTGACCGGGCCGCTCGGCATCGACTTCGGTATCGGACTGGCGGAAGGGGAGGCCGGACGGGTGGCGGAGCTGACGCACCGCAGGGTCGCGCCGAGCAGCGAACAGGCGGCGATCTTCAGCCAGTTGTCGCCCGCCGCGCTCGCCGCCCTGACCAACCCCGCGGTGGGCGCGGCCGAGGCCAACACACCGGCGTGGCGGGCCGCCGAGATCCCCGCCGCGAACGGCCACGGCACCGCGCGGGCGGTGGCCGCCCTGTACGGGATCCTCGCGGGCAGGGGGACGTACGACGGCCGCCGTGTCCTGTCCCCCGAGGCGGCCGAGCGGGTGCGCGAGGGGCAGGGCAGCTGCCGTGACCTGGTGCTGGGCGCCGGTTTCGAGGCCGAGACGGAGATCGGCCTCGGCCTGTGGCTCAGCGGACCCAACGGCTCGTACGGGCCCAACCCGCGCGCCGTGGGGCACGACGGGTTCGGAGGTTCGGCCGGGCTCGCCGACCCGGAGGCCGGCGTGTCACTCGGTTATGTGATGAACCGCATGGGGCCGCACATAGCCGACGATCCCCGCAAGATGGCACTGGTGAACGCCGTGTACCGCGCCCTCTGAGGGTGCCGCTCCCCTCCTGCGGCCGGTTCGCGCCCGGTACGTTTCGGCCGAACCGCCCGACCGGTCTTCCCTGGTGGTTTAGACCAATGCTAGATCTGGTGGCGCAATGAGCCCGCACGGCTACGGCACGTCATCAACAGGAGGGCGCGGCATGGCCCGCACCACCCCGCACGATCACCAGCACCCCGACGAACAGCCCCTGTACTGGTGGGTCGCCAGGGAACTGCTCGGCGAACTGGGCGACGGCACGATCCCGCCCGGTGAACGGCTGCCCGCCGAACGGCAGTTGGCCGAGCACTTCGGGGTCAGCAGAGAGACCGTACGACAGGCGCTGGAGGTGCTGCGCCGGGACGGCCTGGTGGCCACCGACCGGCGCGGCAGCCACGCCACCCTCCCCGGTCCGCCGGTCGAGCACCCGGCCTCGCCGGCCTTCCCCATCGGCGTCCGGCGCGGCCCCGTCGGACGCGCCGTGGACCGGGCGACCGTCACCTGGGAGACACCCCCACCCGCGCACGCGGCGGCCCTCCTGCTCGCCCCGCACCGGCCGACCCTGATGCACCACTACGAGTCCGCCTCGGCCGACGGCCGCGGCCTGCGCAGCGCCGTCAGTTCCTTCTCCGCCGTCGCTCTGGCCGAGGTGGACCAACTGGGCCGCTACCGCGAGCGCGCCGACGGCACCTCGGCGGCCCAGCTGCGCCGCGCCTACGACTGGATGCGGACAGCGGGCCTGACCCTGCATCACCGCGACGCCATCACCCGGCCGGCGGACAGCCCCTCGGTCCGGGTGACCCGTCTCGTGCACGACCAGCACGAGCGGCCACTGGAGTTCACCGAGCTGGTCGTGGACGCCCAACGGGAGGCGCTCGTCTACGAGTTCACTCTCGCGGCAGCGGTCTGACCGTCCGCGGCGGTCGCGAGGAACCGGCTGCGGGTCCGGGCCCTCACCCGAGGCGCCGGGCGACGACCATACGCACCCGCGGGCTTCCGTCCGGTCGCCACCCGAAGCCGGGCAGCGGGCGAAGCTCCACCTGGAACCCGGCGCCTTCCAGCTCCCGCAGGAGATGCCCGAACCGTACGGACCGGTAGTACATGACGAACGGAGGCCGCCACACGGCGTTGCGGACCCGCATCACCAGGTCGAAGCCCAGCAGCATGCCGTTGGTGAGCGAGAGCGTCCTGGGCGGGCTCACGACCGGGAAGACGAAGCGACCGCCCGGCCGCAGCACGGAACGGACCTGCGCGAACAGCCCGGGCAGTTCCCGCGGCAGGAAGTGCCCGAACGCCCCGAAGCTCACGGCGACATCGAAGGCGGGCCGGAACGGCAGGGCCCGGGCGTCCGCCCGCACCCAGGACACCCGGGGCGCGCCGGAGGGGACACGCTCCCGGGCGACCGCGAGCGTGCCCGCGCTGAAGTCGACCCCCGTGACACTCCTCTCGCACACGTCCCGCAGCACATCGGCGCCCGCGCCGGTGCCGCAGCAGACGTCGAGACCGTCCTCGAACGGCCCGATCCGCCGCAGCTCCGCGGCGACGGCGTCCAGCACCGAGTCCGGCGTGCGGAAGGGCGTGTGGTCGAACTTCGGCGCGAGCAGGTCGTAGCCGCGCTCGACCGACGACAGCGCCTGGACGGCGAGTTCGCGCAGGCTGGGACCTTGGGGGCTGAACATCGGCCTCAGCTTAGTCCCGCCCGCCCGACGACGGCGTCAAGAGCGGGACAGGCCGTACGGAGCCGCGGCCGCCCGAACCGCTGTCGCAGACGGCATGGCACCGGCACCCTGTCGGATGGTATGGTCGCTTCGGCACTTGTGTACGCCCGGTCGTGGCGCCGGTGCCGTTCCTTCCTCAGCACGCACATCACCGCCGTTCCCGGCCGGTGCAGCGGCTTTCCGACACCACCTCCCGCGTGGACCTCCACATCCACTCCGAGGTGCTGTCTCCCGCCGCCCGGAGGCCTGTACGCACGCCTCGTCCGCGGCCTTCCCCCCTTCCCTTCGCTCAATGCCGCCCGTGACGCGGGCCCGCGAGTCCGTGAAAGGACCGACACTCCATGACCACCACTCTCGAACACCCTCCCCTGCGGGGAGCCGCCGCGGCCGAGTCCGTCACCGGTGTCCTCGACGTCGACCCGGGCGGCAAGGGGCGTCTGCGCGGCCCCGGCCTCCTGCCGTCGCCCGCCGATCCGCACGTCCCGGCCGCCCTGATCCGCAGGTACGGGCTCCGCAAGGGCGACCTCGTCGAAGCAGCGGGCGGCTCCCGGGGCACCGTGAACGAGGTCGAGCGCGTGAACGGCGAGGCACCCGGTCGGCTCCGGGACCGCCGCAGCTTCCCCGACCTCACCCCCCTGCACCCCCGCGAGCGGCTGCGCCTGGAACACCCGGCGGCCGGCCTCACAGGACGCGTCGTCGACCTGCTCTCCCCCGTCGGCAAGGGGCAGCGCGGGCTGGTCGTGGCCCCGCCCAAGACCGGCAAGACCGTGCTGCTCCAGCAGATCGCGGCCGCCGTCGCCGGAAACCACCCCGAGTGCCGGCTGATCGTCGTACTGCTCGACGAGCGTCCCGAGGAAGTCACGGACATGCGGCGCTCGGTGCGCGGCGAGGTGTACGCGTCGACCTTCGACCGGACACCCAGGGAGCACATCGCGCTCGCCGAGCTGGTGATCGAGCGGGCCAAGCGGCTCGTCGAGAACGGTGAGGACGTCGTGATCCTGCTCGACTCGCTGACCCGGCTGTGCCGGGCGCACAACAACGCGGCCGCCGCCGGTGGCCGCACTCTCTCCGGCGGTGTGGACGCGGCGGCGCTGCAGGGACCCAAGCGGTTCTTCGGTGCCGCGCGACTGGCCGAGGAGGGCGGTTCGCTGACCGTCCTCGCCACCGTCCTGGTCGAGACCGGCTCGCGGGCCGACGACTTCTTCTTCGAGGAGCTCAAGAGCACCGGCAACATGGAACTCCGGCTGAGCCGCGAGCTGGCCTCACGACGTGTCTTTCCCGCGGTCGACATCACCGGCTCCGGCACCCGCCGCGAGGAACTACTGCTGCCCCCGGCCGAGTTGGCCGCCGCGCGCGGGCTGCGGCGGGCCCTGCGGACCCGGGACGGCGAGGCCGGTCCGGAGGCGTTGCTGGAGCGGATGCGGCAGACCCCGGACAACGCGGCCTTCCTGCGCCACGTCCGGCCGACGCTGCCTGGCGGCTAGCGGCTCGGGGCGATGCGCTCCAGTACCTCCGCAGCGGCGGCGACGTCACACCCCCTGCAGTCGGGAGAAGACGTGCCGCCGGACGCCGGCGAGATTCGTGGGCCATGCCTGTTCGAGTCGGGTCCGCCCTGAGGGAGTGAGCAGCAGGAGCAGGGACCGTCGGTCCTCCGGGGACCGCGCGCGTCGCACGAGTGCCTGCTCCTCGATGCGGTTCACCAGCCGGGACATGTCACTGCCGGACAGCCCGCAGGCATCGGCCAGCTCGCTCGTGGAGAGCCGGCACCGTCGAACCGCGCTGTGTCTACCGCGTGCCCTCGGTGAAGATGTCGGTGTCATCGCTGAAGATGACGATCTTTTCGATCAGATCGCCCTTGAGGTGGAGGACCTCGGATCCCAGTGCCGTCTTGTTGCCCGGGAAGCCGAAGTTCCAGCTCCAGTGGATGTATTCCTTGTTCTGAGAGTGGCTGACGAGCCGGGCGCTCAGGGGCGGAGCCTTGCGCTGGACGATGTCGATGTAGTCGCTGATCACTTCTCGGCCTACGAAGACGTCCTCAGGTTCCATGACCGTGATGTCTTCGGTGTAGATGTCTTCCATCGCCTTGGCGCGGGCGGTCGCGTCCGGAATCATCCAGATCTCGAGGTGCTTGGCGATGAGCAGGCGGGCACGGTCCGATCCGCCGGTCAGAGTCAGGTGGAGCTGGGAGATCCGCCCTTCGGAGTCGAGGGTCGCGGTGACGTGGCCGCTTCCGGAGCATCCGTTGCCCCTCAGGTCCAGGCCGGCCTGACTCCATTTGCCGGTGACGGAACCGTCGGCCTGTATGGAGGTCGCCCAGTGGTGGTTGGACTCCTTCCACTTGGCAGCCTGGTCCCGGTGGAAGTCGATGGCGTGCTCCCGGCCCTGGACCATTTCTCCGGCGTGCATCAGCAGCACGTTCTCGGCGAAGATGTCCCGAAGGCCTTCCAGAGCGGAGAGGCGTTGGTCGGCCCGGTCCAAGATCTCGAAATACTGGTCGAGAACGGTCGCCATAATAAAAGTCCTTTCTAGATTCTTGTGTGTGAATTCAGCCCGATGCTGAGCCGGCGGAGGGCGTGTCGGCGTCCTGCCGCCTTGCCGTAGGGGGCACTGCCGCATCGAGCACTGAGCCCGGTGGTGAAACCGGTCGCTCATGGTCGGCCGAGGCGCTGTCGAGGCGAGGTGTTCATCGGTCGGGGGTGGAATGGCGGCCACGTCCGCAGGACGCCGCTTTTCTGCGCCCGGCACCGAGGGTGCGGAGATCAGTCGCTCACGCCGCGCAAGATTCGCAGGTCTTCCGTCGCTTGCAGACGCATGACGGGAAGCAGTGGGCGCAGCGGCTCCGGCAAGCCGGCGAGCACCAGCTCCACTTCCGCGGGCGTCCCCACTTCATCGAGCAAGCCGATCATCAGGTGCCCTCCCACGGGCGGTGTGGTAGCGATCACTCGCTGTGCGAAGTCCTGCCACTGGGCTGGGCTGATGTGGTCGCTAAGTGCGGGGAACAGGAGGGGCTCTTCACTGGCGAGGTGGTCGTGCACCGTGTCGCGTACTGCGACGGCCGCCTCTCGCAGCGCGCTGCGGACCTGGTCCGTCACAAAGCCGCCGCCGGTACCTGTGCGCCCGGACGGGCCGATTTCGGCGCGGACATCGTTGTCGTCCAGGTCCACCGCGGCCAGCTGATCGAGCACCTCCTCGAGGTGCTCGTGCTCCTCGCTCAGCATGGCGAGCGCGTGAGCCGTGTCCGGCGCCATGGCGACGATCCGCGGCCACAGGTCGTTGTCCTCGGTCTCGTGGTGGTGGCGCAGGTTCGCGACGAGGAAGTCGCGCAGCTGCCCCAGCGCGCTCAGCGGTACTGAGGGGCGCGGGGCGGCCTCGGCCAGAAGGGTGGTGGCGACACGGTGGACCTCGTGAGCAAGCCGAGTCTCCACGACCGCCGGAACGTGCTCAAGGGCATCTCTGGGCATGGAGAAGACCATATTCATTGGATGCTTATATAGTCAATATAGTGACATGCCTCACGGAGGTATGGTGTGCCGATGACTACTCGCAAGTACGACTCCCCTCGCCGAACGAACTCGGCAGCCGCCACCCGTGAGACCATCCTCGGCAACGCGCAAAAGCTCTTCCTTGCGCGCGGGTACACCGGCGTCACCATCGGGGAGATCGCCGAGGCGGCGACAGTCGCCGTCCCGACGGTGTACAGCAGCGTGGGGAACAAGCCGAGCATCCTGACGGCCCTGCTGGAGCCGATACTCGCCGGGCCGAGCATCACCGACGCCGTCGTCGCCTTCGAGGCCAGCGACGATCCCCGTGCCGTCATAGACCTGATCGCCGAAGGCACCCGCCTTGTCCATGAACGCCATTGGGACCTCTTGTACGGACTCCTCTACCGGAAGCCACCGGGGGAACCCGCCGTCAAGGAGGTTCTGGACACGGGAGCCGACGTATACCTCCAGGCCCTGACCCGTGCGACCGACCGCCTCTTGGCGCTCGGCGCACTTCGTGCCGACGTCCCTCGGGCGGAAGCCATCGACCTGCTCTGGTTCTACCTCGGCCCGCAAGCCTGGATGACGCTCGTCGGCGACCGCGGCTGGCCGTTCGACCGTGCCCAGACCTGGACCACCCGATCCGCCTGCCAGGCACTGCTGAAGGACCGCTGAGTCCGGTCCACGGTGCCTCGTGCACCAATCCGACGCCCCCATCGCAGGCCGGCGTCAGGCCGGACGGGCGCGAAGCATCACCGGACTGGGCCTCACCTCAGCAAGCCGGAGGATCTCGGCGGCCCGCCCGTTCCGGAAGAACCGGCACACCGACTCCCGATGAGCTCATGAGTCCGCCGGACGCCCGCGGCAGTGAACGATCACCGTGCACGGGCCGTCGCCGGCCTTGACGGCGCGAGGCCCTCGTCGATGCCCGGAGCGATGAGAGCGTACGCAGCAGGCCGTGAGGAGACCCGGCTTACTCACCACGCTCTTCGTGAACGGTCGACGGGACCGCGAACTCTCACCCCCCACCGGATGGACGCCCCGCACGACGCTCCCCCGCCACGCACCCGATACGTGCCGAGCGCCGACGACCGACACCCACGTGACAGGGCCGCGGTGTCAGGGCTCTGGAACCTTGAGCTCGTCCCCTGTGTTCGAGATGAAGACGACCAGGAGCTTCGCAGGTTCCGTCTTGCTGGTGTTCTCCGTCAGCACGTGATAAGCGCCCGGTTGCTCAACCCAGTGTTCGCCCTGGTGATACGTACGGGCCGGCTCGCCGTCGAGCTGGCTGCGCATCGTGCCGTCGAGTACATAGGCGTAGACGAACGCCTCGCCATGGCGGTGTGGCACCGCGCGTGCGTCGGGCGGGAAGCTCACGAGCGCCGACGTGAAGGTTTTCCCCTGAATATTCGGGATCGCCTGTTCGAGAATGGGTGTCAGCGTCTCGGACGGGCGTTCCGAAGTCACTGCAGCGACCGGCACCTTGCCGCTCGCATGATCCATCGCAGGGGCACACGAGAGCGCAACGGTGGCCATCCCGGCAGCCAGACATCCACAAGAGACACGTATTCCGTTCATTGTTCTCCCGTTCGGTCCTTCAGCCCCGGCGAACACACGCCACATCTCAGCCAGTCCGGTCATGGCCGCGGCGGCACGTCCGCGTCCCGAGCACGCTCAGGCACTGTGGGGGATTGACGAGAAGTGAGACAAAAGAGTCGACTGGGCTCAGGCCGGACACTGATGACGCTGCGTCGGTCACGAACTCGCCGTGCCCAGGGGTGCGTCTGACGGCGAGGGGGTTGTGCGGCCCGTCGCCATTGGCCTGGACAGCGCACATACCAAAACCGTACGACTGGACCCGCGTCCCCGCACGGCGGCATCCCGACATCGGGCCGCCCCTGCGCGCCCGAAGGCGGCCATGGGCCGTACTCGAGTACGGCCCATGGCCGCGAGAATCCAGGGCGCCGACGCATGACTGGACTGGCCGGCCCAGCTCCGCATCGCCACTGGTACGAGATGCCGTCGTCCACACTGCTCGACACCCTGCGACCGGCCGACGCATCGCGACGATCACGTCGCACACGGTGCGCCGCGCTTGTAAGGGGCGACGGGCGAGCACCCGGGTCACTCTGCGGCGACGGACCCGGGCACCGCGCCCCGCGAGGTAGGGCACCGCCGGGTCCAGGTGCCCGAGGGCGGCCGGCCCGGCGCTGCTCGCGGGCCGCGCCCCTGCCGGATCGCCGGTACGGATCAGCCGGATTCACCGTCAGGGAGCGGTCCCCCATCGACCCGTCCCCCACGCACTCGCCACACGATCCGATCCTTCATCCACCGACCCGGCAGACCTCCGGTCACGGCGCCGGCAAGACGGTCGTCCCCGTCGATGACGTGCGCTTCCGACGGATGCGCGATGGTCTCCGAGAAGCGCGGTGTCCGTCGTGAAGAAGCCGACGGTCTCGCTTCAGGACCTGACGTCCTCCATCGACCAGGAGTCACCATGGTCGGCGAGTTCGAGGATGGCCTCGGCGTCGTCGACCGGCGGATAGATCCATTCGGCATTGATCTGCCGCTTGAGGGCCTTCCCCTGGTCGCCGGTCTTCTCCACGACCCGGTCCCAACCGGTGGTGACCACCGCTCCAGCGGGACCGAGGTCCAGACACGTCACGTAGGGATTCGGCGCGAAGGGCGCCAATTCCATGCCAAGTACATCGGCAGCCACGTTGTGCCCGGCGAACTTGCCGAGAGGGATGGCGTGTTGGCAGCTCTGCGTCACTGTCTTCCCCTCCCCAGCGGCAGCTGCCGCCGTGTCACCGGACGCGAACACCCCGGGCACTCCCCGTACGCGCAGGTACTCGTCCACTCGCAGCCGCCCGTACCGGTCCCGCTCCGCGGGGATGTGCTGGGTGAGCGGGCTGGCAGCCATACCGGCCGTCCAGATCACAGTGGAGGCGGGAATGGTTTCACCGTCGGAGAGCTCCACCTCGTCCTCGGTCACCCTCACGACTGTCCCGCCCAGACGCACCTCGACTCCCAGCTCGCGGAGAGCGGAGCTGATGTGCGGGCGCGGGCCCTCACCCAGCTCGGGCCCCACGGCTTCGGCGCGTTCCACCAGGACAACGCGGACATCGGCGGTTTCGCCCGCCAGTTCACGCAGTCGGCCGGTCAGTTCCGTGGCGAGCTCCAGGCCGGTGAAGCCCGCTCCGATGACGACCGCGGTGAGGGATCCCGGCGTCGACGCGCGCTGCGGCAGACGGCGCAGATGGTGGTCCAGTGACGTCGCGGCATCGAGGGTGTCCACGTCGAAGATCCACTGGGCGCCGGGAATCGTCGGGCGCACCACCTGGCTGCCAGAGGCCAGCACCAGTCGGTCATAGCTCAGCACGGTGTCACGTCCTGTGCGGTCGACCGCGTTCACCGTCCGGGTGGCGGTGTCGATGCCGGTGACCGTCGCCGCGATCCGCCGGACGCCGATCGGCCCCAGGACCCGGTCCAGCGCCACGCGCTTCTCCCCCGGATCGGACTCGTAGAGCCGCGGACGGATCACCAGGTCGTCGCCGCTGCTGACCACCGTCACCTGCAGCTCCGACTGCGGCACGCCGTGGGCGCGTGCCGCGCGCACAGCCGCGGCCGCCGACCACACACCTGCGAACCCACCACCGATAATCAGGATGTTTTGCATCCAGAATCACTCCATACAAAGATTTGCGCCAAGGGCGCTGGACAAAAGATCTCCTCGAACGCCCGGATCAAGTGGGACGCAAGAGGCGAGCGGGCGCTCCAGGCGCCGACCGGGGCGCACAGCCTGGCGTCCATCCGGATATCTGGATATTAAACATCTAGATTCAGCGGGTCAACCCAGCCCACGCCATCCCCGCCGACGGCACGGGTGGGCGGTTTGCACTCGAGAACCCGGATGTGTAACATCCAGGTATGCGAACCGGTAAGGGTGTGGAATGGGCGCTGCACACACTGCTCAACCTCGCGTGGCTGCGTGGCGACGAGCCCGTGCCCACCGCGCAGCTTGCAGCCGGGCACGACCTCTCACCCTCCTACTTGAACAAGCAACTGCAGCAGCTTGTCAAGGCTGGACTGCTGGAGTCCGTACCCGGGGCACGGGGCGGCTTCCGGCTGGCCAGACCGCTGGAGGCGGTATCACTGCTGGACGTGGTCATCGCCGTGGAAGGCGATGAGCCCCTCTTCCACTGCGCGGAGATCCGCCGCTGCGGGACCATCGGCGAGAGATGCCCGGACACCTCCTTCGTCCGGCCGTGCGCGGTGAGGACCGCCATGGGGAAGGCCGAGACCGCGTGGCGGAAGGCTCTGGCCGAGCAGAGCCTCGCCGACATCCAGGCCACGACCGACGCGTACATCCCCGCCATGGGGAAGCGGGTACGGCAAGCCATCGGGGACGATTGATCCATTTCGCGCGCGGCCCCGCCGCGCGTCTTTCGCGGACATGAATCTGGATGAAATCTATCCAGAACAAAATTCCGGGGGACGTTACTGCCAGGAGCAGGAAAGAGGCGATCAAGATGATGGAGAACACACAGGGCCCGAGCGAACTCGATCAGGTTCCCGACCGGGATCCCGACGAGACCGCCGAGTGGGCGGCCTCCCTGGACGCCGTCGTCGCCGCGGCCGGGCCGCAGCGCGCCTCGTACCTCCTGCGCCGCACCATCGAGCATGCGGAGCGGGCCGGCCTGCACCCGCCGAAGCTCATGGAGAGCGACTACCTCAACAGCATCCCCACAGCCGCGGAACCGCACTTCCCGGGCGACGAGGACCTGGAACGGCGCATCACCGCGTGGAACCGCTGGAACGCGGCCGCGATGGTGACCCGCGGCAGCCGCCTGGGGCTCGGCGGGCACATAGCCACCTTCGCATCCGCCGCATGGCTCTACGAGACCGGCTTCAACCATTTCTTCCGGGGCAAGGAACCGGACGGCTCGGGCGACCAGCTCTTCCTCCAGGGGCACGCCTCCCCCGGCATCTACGCCCGCGCGTTCCTCGACGGCCGACTCACCGAGGAGGACCTGGACCGCTTCCGGCAGGAACCGGGTGACGGAGGCCTGCCCTCCTATCCGCACCCGCGCCGGCTCCCGTGGCTGTGGGAGTTCCCCACCGTCTCGATGGGCCTGGGCCCGCTGTCCGCGATCCACCAGGCGCGGTTCAATCGCTACCTGCACCACCGCGGCATCAAGGACACCGCCCTCTCCCGCGTGTGGGCGTTCCTGGGGGACGGTGAGATGGACGAACCCGAGTCGACCGCGGCCCTGGCCCTCGCGGGCCGCGAAGGACTGGACAACCTCACGTTCGTCGTGAACTGCAACCTGCAGCGACTCGACGGACCCGTGCGGGCCAACTTCAAGATCGTCCAAGAACTCGAGGCCCAGTTCCGTGCGGCCGGATGGAACGTCGTCAAGGCACTCTGGGGCAGCGCCTGGGACGACCTGTTCACCCTGGACACCACCGGCGCACTCGTACGCCGACTGCGCGAAGTCCCCGACGGACAGTTCCAGACCTATGCGACACGGGACGCGGCCTACATCCGACAGCACTTCTTCGGTGCCGACCCGGCCCTCGTCGAGATGGCGAAGGTCCTCACCGACGCGCAGATCAGCGACTGCTTCCACACCTCCCGAGCCGGGCACGAACCCCGCAAGGTCCACGCCGCGTACCGGGCGGCGGTCGACCATCAGGGCGCGCCGACGGTCGTACTCGTCCAGACGGTCAAGGGCCACACGCTCGGCAGCGGGTTCGAGTCGCGCAACGCCAATCACCAGATGAAGAAGCTGACCGGCAGGGAGTTCCGCGCACTGCGCGATCTGCTCGACCTGCCGATCCCGGACAGCAGGCTGGACGACGAACTGGTGCCCTACGCCCACCCGGGTGCCGACTCCCCGGAAGTTCGCTATCTCCACGACCGCCGAACGGCACTGGGTGGCCCGGCACCGACCCGCAAGTTCCATCCTGTGGCGCTGCCCGCCCCGTCGGCCAAACCCTTCGAGGCTCCGGCCAGGGGATCGGGGGACCAGGAGGTCGCGACGACCACCGCACTCGTCCGCCTGGTCAAGGACCTGATGCGCGAAGCGGACACCGGCAGGCGATGGGTGCCGATCGTGCCGGACGAGGCCCGCACCTTCGGCATGGAGTCCTTCTTCCCCACCTTCGGGATCTACTCCCCGGTCGGCCAGAACTACGAGCCCGTCGACCGTGACCAGCTGCTCTACTACAAGGAAGCCCGCAACGGCCAGGTCCTCGACGAAGGCATCACCGAGGCCGGCTCCATGGCCTCCTTCACGGCTGCCGCCACGTCCTACGCGACACACGGCGAACCGATGATCCCCTTCTACATCTTCTACGCCATGTTCGGCTGGCAGCGCACCGCTGACCAGATGTGGGCACTGGCCGACCAGCTCGGCCGGGGGTTTCTGGTCGGAGCGACCGCCGGCCGCACCACCATGACGGGAGAAGGTTTGCAGCACGGCGACGGCCATTCGCACCTGATCGCCTCCACCAACCCGGCAGCCGTCGCCTACGACCCCGCCTTCGCGTACGAGATCGCCGTCATCGTTCGTGAAGGACTGCGGCGCATGTACGGGGCGAAACCGGAGGATGTCTTCTACTACCTCACCGTCTACAACGAGCCCAGGATCCAGCCGCCGATGCCGACCGACCCGGGCGTGGAAGAAGGAATCCTCAAGGGGTTGTACCGCTTCCGGCAGGCCGAGAACCGTCATGCGGCCGCGGACGTCCCGCGACTCCAACTCCTTGCCTCGGGCACGGCCATCCACTGGGTGCTGGAAGCCCAGCGGCTCCTTGCCGAGGACTGGGGCGTGGCAGCCGACGTGTGGTCCGCCACCTCGTGGAGCGAGTTGCGACGCGACGCCTTGGAGTGTGATGCCGCGTGGCGGCGGGGAGGCAAGCGGATTCCGTACGTCACGCGTGCGCTGGCCGGCGCGCCCGGGCCCGTGCTCGCGGTCAGCGACTGGATGCGGACGGTCCCTGACCAGATCAGCCAGTGGGTCCCCCAGGAATGGCACTCACTCGGCACGGACGGGTTCGGGCTGTCCGGCACCCGGGAGGCGGTGCGGCGCCACTTCGGGGTCGACCCCCACTCGATCGTGGTCGCCGCTCTCTCCGCCCTCGCGCACAGCGACACGCTCGACGTACAGACCGTGCGGGAGGCGCGAGCGCGGTACGGACTCTGAACCCGCGGCTCGTCGCATCGCTGCCGCAGCGTTCGTGGGCAGGCGCGCAAGTCACAGCTCCGGCGGTCAGGGCGGAGCCCGCCTCCGTGATGCCGCGCAGGGCAACGGTGTCGCAGGGGCGCCGTGCAGGGCTGCTCCGCAAAGGCAAGTGAGCGGGGCGTCGCTCTGACTGCCGCCCTCCCGTATCAATTGAGGTAGTGAATGATGTAATGAATGTAAGCTGCCTTGACGGGAGGGTGCGTGCGTTGACGTCCCCGTGTCGGGGGCTACCGCTCCGCAGCGCATCCTGTACCGGCGCCGGGCGGCCGCCGCCCTGGGTTCCCTGTGCTTCGGCGGCTCGAGGCGGCCCGAAACGTGCTCGCACCGACCGATCGGACACCATGGCAACGACGACGCCGACGACGCTCCCCGCAGTCCGCCCTCCTGCCTTCCGCGCCCCGGGTTGGGGACTCGGAACGGGACTCGCCCTCGGAGTGCTCACCTGTCTCGCCCAGGGATGGCTTCCCGGCTCCTGGAACCGGATAGCCAACTCCGGAGCTGTCTGGTCCGCCGCCGCCTTCGCCGTCACCGCGGTCTTCGCACGCCGCATCTCCGACATGGCCGCCGCCGTCACGGGCCTGCTGACCGAACTCGGCCTCGTAGTCGGCTACTACGGCTACGCCGAACTCGGGCGAGACGGCATGGGGGACCTCTACTGGCCCCTCGTCTGGGTGGGCGCTGCTTTCGTGGCGGGTCCCCTGTTCGGTGTAGCGGGCCGCTGGTCGCGCGCCGGCAGTGACAGCGCGCGACGTGTCAACGGGACCGCTGCCCTCGCGGCCGTCTGCGGCGGGGAAGCCATCTACAGTGCGCAGGCACTGGACAAATGGAACGAGGCCATCGCACTGTTCCTTGTGCTGCTCCTTGTCTCGCTCTTGGTGCCCCGCACGATGAAGGACCGCGCCCTGACGCTGGCAGTCGCCGGCGCCTTCTCCGGCCTGTCCTATCTCGCCGTGACCACGGCGGGCAAAGTGGTCGATCCTGTGCGGACAATCGGCCGGGTCGAGGGCTTGGGCGCCTCCGAACTTCAGGACAGGCTGGTCGCACTGGTGCCGCCCGGGCTCGAAGTGACCGAGCAAGGCGGTCAGCACGGCGAGAGCGCCTACGTCGTGGTCACCGACGACGGGGCTGCATCCCGTGTCGAGATCAATGTCCAGACGGGCATGTCCTGGGCGGAGGACGAACTGTTCAGCGATTCCACCCGCCTGCCGGACGGAACACTGCTGGCCACGTCGAAGCAGGAGGAGAGTGCGGGCGGCCTGGTCACCTGGTCGGCCGATACTCTGCGCCCGGACGGCCTGCGGGTCGTCGTCTCCGCCCACGACTCCGGCCAGATCGACCAGCCGGCCACCCGCACATCGCCGGCAATCACCATCGAACAACTCACCGCGATCGCCACCGACAAGCGATGGAATGAGCTCTCCTGACCGCGAGGCACTCCCCCTGATGAAGTGGGGCGAAGTGGCCCGCGCTGCGGGACGGGCCACTTCGCACTGCCTCGCGCAGCCTGCCGCCGGCCGTGACCGACCACGAGCGGAATCCGGTCAGCGTCTGTCGGTGAGCCGTGAACGCGTGGAGCGAAGCGTCCCGCGCTGCGACGACCGCGGCAGGTGTGCTCGGAGCGCGCTGGTTCGTGGGCCGCGCCCAAGCTCTCAGCAGTCACGAAATTTCCCGGGATCTACATGATCAGCGTCATGGAATCCCCCACTGGCAAGGCCGATTCCGAGCCCTCGGCCATGGCGCGGAAGGAACGCTTGGGGGCGAGGCTGCCGTCGGGCATCAGCTTGCACACCCCGTAGGAGGCCATGTCGAGGTCGGAGCGCGGGTCGGTGTGGTGCGGGTACTCGTAGCCGACGAAGGTGAACCAGAAGGCGGTGTCCACTCCCTCCTCGTCGAAGACGGCGAGCATCTCGCGCGGGCAGCCGGCCTGTTCCTCCTCGTCGCGGACGTGATCGCCGTTGATGCGGGGCGGATCGGCATCGTGATCGACGACATCGCCCCAGCCCCTTCCGCCGCGCTCGGCTGCACCCCGGTAGGTGCAGCAGCCGAACTCGGTCGCCGCGAGCGGCTTGCCGTGCCGGAAATACCCGCGCAGGCCCTGACGGAAGGCGTCACTGGAATCGCCGTAGGCATCCGCGCTGACGATGTCGAAGGGCGCCCGGTCGACCTGCTCCCACGTTCCGGAGGCGTAGGTGGCACCGGACAGCCCGCCCCTCCGGGCGGCGCGCCGTGCCGGGACCCGTGCGGCATCCGGGTGCACGCCGGCACCGCTCGGCCCGGCCAGCACCGATCACGGCCGGTCCATTCCTAGTTTGATCATATGACGATCGGATTCGCTTCTCGGGTGGCCGTGTCGACGTGTGGTCTCTGCCTGGCCGGTGCCCTGGCCCTCGCGCCCGCCGCCGCCGGCGCACCGGCCGGGGCCGACCCCGGAGCGCCGGGTGTGCCGCGCGGAACGGCGCCGGTGCCGGCCGTGCTGTACCGCCCCGGCACACAGGTGCGGCCACGCTCCGGCGCACCGGGGGTCCCGGACGTCTCCGCCCTGTCGTGGCTGGTCGCCGACGCCCGCACCGGCGAGGTGCTCGCCGCGCACGACGCGCACCGCAAGCTGCCGCCGGCCAGCACCCTGAAGACCCTCTTCGCCCTCACCGTGCTGCCCGTGCTGCCCGGCGGCATCCAGCACCGGGTCACCTACGGCGAACTGGCGGAGGTCGGCGAGGGCAGCAGCCTCGTCGGCGTCAGCGAGGGGCAGTCGTACCGCATCTCGGACCTGTGGCGCGGGGTGTTCCTCAGCTCCGGCAACGACGCCGTGCACGTGCTGGCCGGGCTCAACGGCGGCTGGGACGTGACCTCCCGGCAGATGGAGGCCAAGGCGCGGATCCTCGGCGCACGCGACACACGGGTCCTGTCACCCGACGGGTACGACGCGCACGGCCAGGTGTCGTCGGCGTACGACCTTGCGGTCTTCGGCCGGGAGGGGCTGCGCAACGCGGAGTTCGCCCGCTACTGCGCCACCCTGGAGGCCAAGTTCCCCGGGGAGAACGGCTGGGCCTACGACATCCGCAACACCAACCGGCTGCTCTCCGGCGACGACGGCGTACGCCGCTACCCCGGCCTGATCGGCGTCAAGAACGGCTACACCAGCGGCGCCGGGAACACCCTCGTCGCGGCGGCCCGGCGCGGCGGGCGCACCCTGGTCGTGACGGTGCTGAACCCTCAGTCGGGTGTGCCCTTCGACGTCTACGAGGAGGCCCGGTCGTTGCTCGACTGGGGCTTCGGCGCCGCCGGCCGGGTGGACCCGGTCGGCTCGCTGGACGCCCTGCGCGGCAAGCCCCGACCCGGCCCCGAGGCCGAGCCCGCCCCGGTGGCCGCCGGGGTCACGCCGGATCCCGCGCCCGGCTGGCCGGTGACCGCGGCGATCGCGGCGGCCGCCTGTCTGGGCGCGGCCGCCTCCGCGTTCGCCCTGCGGCTGAAGGTCTTCCAGGTCGAGGAGTGACCGACCGGCATCCCCAGCAGCAGCCCGAGGGTGATCCAGGTATAGGTGTTGCTGCCGAGGAACCCGTCGATCCCTGACGCGTCGTCGAACCACAGCCACACCACGCTCGTGCACATCAGCGCGTACAGCACGGCCGCGACCCGTGGCTGCCCGGCGCGGACCAGCAGCACGAACGCCGGCAGCAGCCACACGAGGTGGTGCACCCAGGTGATCGGGCTGACCAGACACGCCGTCAGGCCGGTGAGGGCGAACGCGGCGTACCAGTCGCCGACCGCCACGGCCTTGCGGGAGCGCCACACCCACACGCCGAGCACCAGCAGCACGGTGACCGCCCAGACCGCGCGGCTCTCGACGTCCAGCCGGGCCAGGATGCCCTGCAGGGACTGGTTGGAGACGTAGTCCAGACGGCCCACGCGGGTGGTGTCCCACATGGCCTGCGTCCAGTAGAAGCGCGAACCCCCGGGTGTCACCAGGGCCGCGAGCCCCGTCGCCCCGGCGGCCACGCCCGTCGCGACGGCGGCGGCACGCCGGCGGCCGGCGAGCAGCAGCAGTCCGATGAAGAGGGCGGGCGTGAGCTTGATGGCGGCCGCGAGGCCGATGCCGATGCCGGCCCAGCGGCCCCGCCCGGTGGAGAGCAGCCAGGCGTCGACCAGGACGAGGGCCAGCAGCAGGACGTTGACCTGCCCGAAGCTGACCGTGTCGCGCAGCGGCTCGTACAGCGCGAGGACGCAGGCGGCCAGGGCACAGCCGTACCAGCCGTGGCGGCGCCAGGCGCGGCCGGTCAGCACGCGCAGCGACACGGCCAGGGCCGCCAGGTTGAGCAGCAGTGCGATCACGATCGCGGTCCGCAGCCCGACGAGCGCCATGGGCAGCATCGCGACGGCGGCGAACGGCGGGTAGGTGAAGCCGTACATCGTGCCCGGCACCCGGTAGTCGTAGAGCCGGCCGCCGTCGTGGATCCAGTGGTGGATGGCGCCGTGGTAGACGCGCAGGTCGAACCAGTCGCGCAGCAGCGGCACGGTCGCGGTGAAGACGGTCAGGGCCGCGACGAGGAGCAGCACGAGCAGCAGCCGCCCGCGGTCGGTGCGAGGAGTTCTCATGCGGTACGCCCCAGAACCGGGGCCTGCGCGGCCTGGTGGGCCTGCCACAGCACGACCACGGCGAGCGCTCCGCCGGAGACGGCCAGCATCAGCTGCCCGAGGTCGGCCTGGCCGCCGCTGGGCAGGACGCCGAGCGCGAGCACACCTGTGACCGCCGCGAACCGCTGCCGTACCGAGGTGTCGGGGGCCGCGGCGGCGATGAGGAACAGGCCCCACAACGCGTACCAGGGCCGGATCGCCGGGCCGAAGGCGGCGACCGCCGCGAGGCTGAGGCCGAGGGCGTACACCGGGCGCGGGCGCAGCCGCACCCATATGACGAGCAGCAGGACCGCGGTGATCACCAGGCCGATCGTGTGCCAGACGGGCACCGCGAACGGCGCGAGATCGCTGCCCAGCCGCTCCAGCAGGGCGCCGGTGGCCCGGCCGAGCAGGCTCGTCAGGGCCCAGTTGTGCGGCGAGACGGGGGTGTTGAGGGCGGCGATCCACCCGTATCCCGTACCGGCGACGGCGGTCGCGACGACCGTCGTCGCCGCCGCGGCGGCGGTGGTCGTCAGCACCGCGCGTACGGCGCCGCGGCCCGCGCGGGTCTGGAGGACGACGATCGCGGCCAGTCCGAGCGCCGCGGGCGCCTTGACCAGCGCGGCGAGGGTGACGAGGACCGCGCCGAGAACGGGCCACCGGCCCAGCGCCGCGACCAGGCCCACGCCGAGCAGGCCGAGCATCATGGCGTCGTTGTGCGCGCCGGCCACCAGGTGCAGCAGCACCAGGGGGTTGAGTGCCCCGAGCCACAGCGCGGCGGCCGGGTCGGCGCCGCTGTGCCGGGCGAGGCGGGGCAGCGCGGCGGCCATCAGGGCCACGCCCAGCAGCGCCAGCAGCCGCATGCCCATGAGGCCGGCGGGGATCTCACCGCGGGTCAGGCCCGACAGCGCGGCGGCGGAGGCGAGGAACACCGGGCCGTAGGGGGCGGCGGTGTGCTGCCACACCGGGGAGACCTCGTCGGCGAGCGGGCCGCCGAGCTGGGAGGGGCCGTGCGCGTACACGTCGATCTGCGCATCGACCATGGCGCCCTGAGCCAGGTAGCTGTAGACGTCCCGGCTGAACAGCGGCGGCGCCAGCAGGAGTGGGGCCGCCCAGAGGGCGAGGACCAGCAGCAGGGAGCGGGGCGTGGGCGGTTCGGGGCCGCGCAGCAGCCTGCCGAGCAGGGCCCAGGCCGCGATCAGCAGGACGACGCCGAAGTAGACGCCGACCAGTCCGAGTGCGGCACCGGCCGAGGACGGTGACAGCAGTTCGCGGACCGGGAGGGCTCCGGCCGTCTCACCGCCCGACGCGAGAATGGCGGTACCGGCCAGACCGAGCAACTGGCAGCGGCGGAGATCGACGGAAGAAGCCATGGCCAACACTCGGTCAGGGTGTCAACGCCGGGTGGCCGGAAGACGACGCGCCGCCTTCGCGGGGTTAACCTGCGCATGACCTCCGCGTGATCGGAAGACCGACAGTCCGGTGACCGTCGTGCATCGGTCCAGGGCAGCGACCCCGGCCGACGAGTCGCCGCGCGCGTCGAGCCCCTGGGCTCCCCACGGACGATGTGCAGCGGCCCGGCACCACGGCGGCGATTCCTCCGCCCACGCCGCACTTGCCGGGCAGGCCGAACTTGCGGGGCGGGCCGACGCGGTGGGCGGGCCGACGCGGTGGGCGACGTCACCTGCCGCGTCGTACGTCCCGCAGGGCGTCGTCACCGCGTCGACCTGCTCGGCCTGGCCGCGGCTCAGCGGCCGCGAGCCGCCGGCGCGCACACCGTGCCGGGCCAGGAGGGCGGTGGCCAGGGCGAGATCGGCGCGGGGGCCTGGAGCGAGCGCTGCCGGAAGTACCGGTCGAGCGGCAGTGGACCCGGTCGTCGTTGTTGCCGCGGGAGGCCATGAGCTGCCCGCGCACCGGTCGCCGTGCGATCGAGCGGCCACGGCGACGCGGCCCCGCTCGGCGCCGGTCGGGCCCGAACGCCCCCGAGGGGCGGGAGAACGCGCGACCGGCCACGGACGACCTGCGGCGGGAACTGTACGAGCCCCCTCAGACGGAAGCGGCGGACTCCAGCGGATCCAGCGCCCGCACCGTGCGCACCGCCCCCACCGGCTTCCCTCCACCGAGCACCGGCTCGCCCACGAACGCGGTGAGCAGGCCCGGATCCACCCCGGCACGGGCCAACGCCGCGGCGGCCACCGGGACTCGCGCCCTGCTCGCCCCGTCGGCGATCTTCACCGCGACGGCCCGCCCGTCGGGGAGCGCGGCGACCTGGACGCCCTCGAATCCGTCCTTGGCGAGCAACCCGGGCACCGCCCGCATCAACGCGGCCACGTCCCGCCCGGCGCCGGAGGCCATCTCGGCGTGGTCGCGCATCGCGTCGGCGACCCGCGCCTCGGGAGTGCCGGGCGCGGCGGTGAGCATCCGGGAGGCCGCGCGGGCCAGTCCGCGCAGGGAGACGGAGAACAGCGGCGCGCCGCAGCCGTCGACGGTCACCTGGGCGATCCGCTGGCCGGTGAGTTCCTCGACGACCTCGGCGACGGCCTGCTGGAGCGGGTGCGCGGGGTCGAGGCAGTCGTCCAGGGACCAGCCGTTGAGCTTGGCCGTCCAGAGCATGGCGGCGTGCTTGCCGGAGCAGTTCTGCGCGAGCCGGGAGGGTGACCGCCCCTCGCGCACCCACGCGTCCCGCACCACCGGGTCGAAGGGCATGTCGGGCACGTTGCGCAGATCGCTCTCGGACAGTCCGGCGAGCTCCAGGATGCGCCGCGTGCCGGCGAGATGGCGTTCCTCTCCGGAGTGGCTCGCGGCGGCGAGGGAGAGCAGCTCGCCGTCGAGCGGCAGCCCGGCGCGCACCATGGCCGCGGCCTGCAGGGGCTTGAGCGCCGAGCGCGGGTAGAACGCCGCCTTGACGTCACCGAGCTCGAAGTCGACCTCGCCGTCCGCGCCGAGGACGACGACGGAGCCGTAGTGGACGCCCTCGACGATCCCGGCCCGTACGAGGTGGGCGACGGGGGCGTGGCGGGGCTCCCGGACGGGGGGCGCGTCCCCGGCGGAGCCGTCGCGCGTCACCGTCCCGACCTCGGCCACCACGGGGGCGAGCCGCTCCTGTTCACGTATCACGCGTCGGTTCCGCCTTCCGCGGGGCTGTCCGCGCGCGGGGCGCGGACGATGTCGGTGAGGGTGGTCTCGACCCGGTCGAGGTGGTGGGACATGGCGTCGATCGCGTCCTGCTCGACACCTTCCGTCAGCGCCTCGACGATGGCCCGGTGCTCCCGGTCGGACTGTTCACGCCGCCCGCCGAGCTCGTTCAGGAACGCCGACTGGCGGGCCAGCGCGTCCCGGATCTCCTCGATGACACGGCGGAACACCGGGTTCTGCGCGGACTCGGCCACGGTCAGGTGGAAGAGGGTGTCCATGGCGACCCACGCGGTGGTGTCCGTCTCCCGCTCCATCCGGTCCAGGAGGTGGCCGAGACGGTCGAGGTTCTCCGGAGTGCGGCGCTGGGCCGCGTACCCGGCGACGGGGATCTCCACGTGGCGGCGCACCTCCATCAGGTCGCTGGCCGAGTAGTCGCCGAAGGTGGGGTCCTCGACGCTGTCGGCGACGACGAAGGTGCCCTTGCCTGTCTTGGCGACGGTCAGCCCCATCGTCTGCAGGGCGCGCAGCGCCTCGCGCAGGACGGGCCGCGAGACTTCGAGCGTGCGGCAGAGCTCCGCCTCGGAGGGGAGTTTGTCGCCGATCGCGTAGTCACCGCGCTCGATGGCGCCGCGAAGGTGGGTGAGGACCGCTTCCATCGCGCTGACGCGCCGCGGACCCCCGCCGGCTGTCTGGCTGTCTGACAGGTTCACGGGAGTGATGGTCAGGTGCACCCGTGGCCCGTGTCAAGCTCCGGCCGGGCCGGCGGGGCGGCCTGACGTGCGGGAAGCCTCGGGGACTGCCCCGTTTCCGGCCTCGCAGCGGGAGGCACTGCGCCACCTCAGGAGCGTCGGGGTACCGCTGCGCGTGCCCGAGCACGCCTCTACGACCACACCGCCTCGGCGACCATGAGCCCCGTGTACAGCGCGCCGAGCCCCGCGCTCACGCTCGCCACGACGTTGAGCGCGGCGCAGAGCCTCGCCCCGGTCTCGGCCAGCCGCAGGGTCTCGTACGAGAAGGTCGAGTACGTCGTCAGGGCCCCGCACAGGCCGGTGCCGAGGAGCAGCCGCAGGTCGGAGTCCGCGGCGCCCGCGACCGCCGCGCCGGTCAGCAGGCCGAGGAACGCGCAGCCGACCACGTTGACGACGAAGGTGCCCCACGGGAAGACGGAGTCGTGCCGGGACTGTGTCGCCCGGTCGGTGAGATAGCGCAGCGGGGCGCCGACCATGGCACCCGCGACGACCAGCAGCCAGTTCACGACGGCGCCCCTCTCATCGCCGACTCCGGCCGAGGAGGCGGCGGGTCGCGCTCGCCGCGAGCCACACCGCGACGAGCGCCCCCGCCGCGGTGGCGGCCAGGTAGGTGAGGGCGGTGCGCGGATGACCGGTGACGGCCAGCTGCTGGATGTCCACCGCGTAGGTCGAGAAGGTGGTGAAGCCGCCGAGCACCCCGGTGCCGAAGAAGGGGCGGACCAGACGGTGGGCGGCCCACGCGTCGGTGATGATCACCATGAACACGCCCATCACGGCGCAGCCGGAGACATTGACCCAGAAGATGGCCCAGGGGAACCCGCCCGTCTGGGCCGGCCACCACAGGGTGGCCGCGTACCGTGCCGTCGCGCCGATCGCGCCGCCCACGGCGACCGCGGCGACGACGGGTACCTGGTCGCGCCGGCCGGACCGTCCTTGCGCAGGGGTGTCCATCGGGAGGCTCTCGGTCTGCCGGGCCACCGTGCCGTACGTCTCCTGCCCGCCCGGGGCCCGGACGGGCCGGGCGCCTCGCGAACAGGGACCGTCGCCGGCGCCGGCGCCGCGGGTCGGGTACGGCGGGGCCTGCCGCCGGGCCGCGCGGGCACGCGGCTGGGCCAAGGCTAACTTCCGGGCGGCACGGCGTCCTGTCCGGTCCGTGCGGCGGACCCCGCGGTGCGTACCTGCCGTGGCCGAGTCGCCGTGGCCCGCCCTCCGTCTCCGGCGTGCGTCGTTCCGCCCCGTCCGGCACCCGGCCCCGTCCCTCCCCCGCGACGCCTCACGTCGCGGCGGCCGGTGACCCGCACACCGCGACACCGCGTTCCCGGACACTGCCCATGACCAGCAGGCCGCCCGTCTCACAGACGCTGGTGACCATGCGGAAGCCGGGGCGGCGGTGGGTGAGGTGGTGGACGACCTCCCCCTCGTCGTCGAACGCCAGGACGCCGCCCTGGGCCGGAGGGCGGAAGGGGACGCGCACGGCCGCCCCGGCCACGGCGCGGCGCACCGCGCCGGGGGCACGGTGCAGCAGGTCGAGGGCGGCGACGCGGGGGCCGGCCAACGCCACCCAGAACGGGCCGTCGGGACCGCCCCGCCAGAGGTTGTCCGGCATGCCGGGCAGATTCTCGGCGAAGGGTTCGTGCTGCCCGGCACGTGGGCCGCTGAGCCAGAAGCGGGTGAGCCGGCGCGCACTCGTCTCGGCGACGACCAGGAACGAGCCGTCCCCGCCGACGGTGAGGCCGTTCGCGAACTGGAGCCCGTCCAGCAGTACTTCGGGTCGCTCACTGCCGGGCTCCAGCCGCAGCAGCCGGCCTGTGCCGCTCTGTTCGACGACCTCGCCGATCCAGTGCTCCAGCGGATACCGGCGGCTGGAGACGGTGAAGCAGACGCTGCCGTCCGGCAGGGCGACCGCGTTGCTGCAGAACCGCAGGGGCTCCCCCGCCACGGAGTCGGCGAGGACGCGTACGGTGCCTTCGGTGAGATCGGCGCGCAGCAGTCCGCGTTCGGCGTCGCAGACCAACAGGGCCCCGTCGGGGAGGAGTTCCAGACCCAGGGGGCGCCCCCCGGTCTCGGCGAGGGTCACGACCCGGGTCGCCGCGGGATCGGCGAGGCCGTCGATACGCAGGATGCGGCCGTCCTCGACACCGGTCAGTACGCGGCCCCGGGAGTCGGTGACGACGTCCTCCGGTCCGCGCGCACCGATGTCGACGTAGTGGAGCGGCACGAGCGGTGTGGGGGTGTGCATGGGCAACCGCCCTTCGCGGTCGGGGAGTCGGCCACGGGCGGGTACCCGCCGTGGCCGCACGCTCACGGATGGGGGGACTCAGCCGTCCAAGCGCAGCAGCAGCTCGTCGATCTCCGCTCCACGCGCGTTCGCGAAGCCCCGGTCCTCGCCGACGACCTCGAAGCCGCACTTCTCCAGGACCCGCAGCGATCCGGTGTTGTCCGCCGCCGCCCGGGCCAGCAGCGGTCGTTCGGGGACCTCGGCGAGCAGCCCCCGCAGCGCCGCGGTCGCGATGCCCCGCCCCCAGTAGTAGCGGTCGACGACATAGGTGACCTCCCGCTCGCCCGGATCGCCGTACACGGCCACGTGGCCGACCACGTCGCCGTCCGCGAGCACGGTGCGGGTGACGACGTCGGGCGAGTCGAGGATGCGCTTCCAATGCGCGTCGAAGTGGGCCCGGTCCGTCGGGTCCTCGGCGGTGAAGGCGGCCATCCGACTCGATTCCGGATCGCTCATGTGCCGGAAGAACACGGGCAGATCGCTGGAATGCACGGGACGCAGGGAGACATCCATGGAAGCCATGGGCCCGACCCTAACGACCTCGGGGGAAGGAGGGGAGCGGATCGGCAGCGTCTCCTCCACGGTCCGCCAGGTCGGACCCTCGCCCGCCGCGCGAGGCTGCACCGAGGTCGTCACCGGGCTCTCCTACCAGCCCTTCTCGAACATCCGGGCGACCTCGGCGATCCGGACCTCGTCGCGGCGGTAGTAGAGGCGGCACCGGACGCGCTTGACGCGCAACATGCCGAGGTTCGCCAGGAGCGTGAGGTGGGTGTGGGCCACCGCGCGGCGCACACCCAGCTTCGCGGCGACGGCGTGGACGCCGACGCCGTCGGTGACGAGGTCCGCGTGCCGCTGGCGCGGAAAGTGGGTGACGGGATCCTTGAGCCATTCCAGGATGCGCAGGCGGGCCCCGCCGACGGGAGTCCTCGGCATCGCGTCCCCCTTGTTCCGGACCCTCTCGGTGGCCCGTTCCCCACTGTGGCGGAGGGCGAGCCGTCACCACCGGCACACGGTCGGAGTTGACCGGGATCGAACGGGCCTTCGACTCAATGTCGCGGCAGGCCGGGCCGACAGCCCGTCGTCGCAGGGGACGGCACTTCTTGCGCACGCACTAGTTGCATCTTCAATAAGTGGCCGAATCGGTGCTACGGTGCCGGGCATGGCAGCGAACACGGTCCACGCGGGACTGGAGCAGCGGTGGCGCGACATCCTGTCGGTGCACGCCCGCACGATGGGGGAGATCGACCGCACGCTCCATCCGCACGGGCTCGGCGCCAGCGACTTCGAGGTGCTGGACATCCTCGTTGCCGAGGCACCCGAGGCGGGCGACCACTGCCGGGTGCAGAGCCTCGTGGGCCGGGTGCACCTCAGTCAGAGCGCGCTCTCCCGCCTCATCGGCCGGCTGGAGAAGGACGGCCTGGTCGAGCGTTCCGTCTGCCCGGACGACCGGCGGGGTGTCTGGGTCTCCCTGACCGACAAGGGCCGCACCCTGCACGCCGAGGTGCTGCCGTTGCAGCGGGCGGCACTGGAGCGGACGCTCACCGGTTGAGCCGGACGGGTCCGCTTCCCCCTGGCGGACGCTCACCCGTTGAGCCGGACGGGTCCGCTTCCCCCTGATGGGGGGCCACCGCCGGGGTCCCTGGTCGTGACGGGCTCCGCACCTCGGGAAGGCTGCCCTGACCGGGCCGCCGAACACGAGAGGTGCCGACCATGACCGACTCCGACCCGACCACGCTCGCCCTGCTGAGGGAGCGGGCCGACAGCGGCGATCCCGACGCCGTCGACCGACTGGTCGAGCTCGCCGGCGAACGGGGCGACCTGGAGGAGCTGCGCCGCCTCGCCGACCGGGGCAGCAGCGCGGCCACCGAACAGCTGATCGAGGTCGCCGCCGAGCGGGGTGACCTCGACGAGCTGCGTCGGCTGGCTGACGCGGGCGACACCACCGCGGCCGACCAGCTCCTGGAACTCACCACCGAGTGACGGCCACGGCTGTTCACAGGGCGAACTCGGCCCCGTCCGCGAGAACCTCGACCCCCGCCGCTCCCGCCTCCGCGGAGGCCGCCGAGGAGGGGTCGAGAAGAGGGCTGGCGTCGTCCAGGCGGGTGGGGACACGACGGAGCCCCGGCCGCCTCGCGGACCCGGTCTCGCCGGCGGTCGCGGACCCTGACCCGGCCTCGCCCACCCTCGCGGACCCGGACCCGCCCTCGTCCGGCGTCGTGAAGCGGCTCCCGTCCAGCACCGCGCAGTCGGCGCCCGCGAGCAGTTCGTCCAGCTCGGGGCACGGGGCGGCGAGGCGGGGCGCGTAGACGAGGACGCCGCCGGTGGCCAGGTCCTCGATGCGGTACGCCGTCACCCAGCTCTCGTGCGCCGCGCTGCGCGGCAGATAGGCCGGCGCCGACGTCCCGACGGGGTGCGCGGTGACGACCAGACCGCCGGAGAGCACGAACCCGCCGGCGGTGAGGCCGTCGCACCACTCCCAGGGCTCGTACCTGTCGACCATGGCGCGGGCGGGGGTGAGCGCGGCGAGCACCGGCGGAGCGGCGTACACCTTCAGGCCCGGTCCTCCGCGCAGCTCGGTCAGCCCCGACACGTGTTCGGGTTCGGCGTCCGTCAGGAGCACCCCGCGTACCGGCTGGGTCCGGAGCCCGGGCGCCGGCCAGAGCGCGGAGGTGGCGGCGAGCTGGGCGCGGATGTCCGGCGAGGCGTTGAGCAGCCACCAGTCCCGTGAGTTGCCGGTGACCGCCGCCGCTTCCTGGGTGCGGGAGGGCAGCTTGCCGTCACGGGCGGCGGCACACGGCGCGCAGCCGCAGTTCCACCGCGGGAAGCCGCCCGCGGCCGCGGTGCCCAGCAGGACGACCCTCAAGACGACTCCCGACGTTCCTTCGCTGTGGATCCTTCCGCCGGGCTCTTCCCGCCATGTGTGACAGGGGCGTTCACCCGAGGTGAACGCCCGGGCTCAGTGCTGCGGCCGTGCCAGCAGGGTGCGGACCCCGTCCGAGGTGAGCGTCAGACCGTGCGACGAGCTGCCGTCGATCGTGAGGGACAGGTCGTCCGAGGGCCACTGCGAGGCGAGCGCCCCGAGCGGCACGAGGCGGTAACGGGAGACGAAGGGCAGCAGCTCCGCCATCTCCAGCTCGGAGGTGAACACGGGCACCACCGAATGGCCGTCCGGCTCCTCCAGGACCGGCAGCGCCACCGCGCCCGGGTCGGCGGCCTCCTCCTCGACGGCGTCGTCCGGCACGGGGATCAGCACGTCGCTGCCGGCGAGCGTGTCCAGCGCCGCCTCGTCCTCGGTGTTCACGGCGAGCGCGTCCAGGGCCCGCTGGGCCGGTGTGGGGATGGGGTCGTTCGCGGGTGTCTCCATGACGGATTCCCTGATCGTCGGGTTCGGGGGCCCGCCCGGGCCAAGATCGGTCTCCGGTGCGGCCCTCGACGCGTACCCGGAGGGGCGCGGACCATGCCCCGCCGGGCCGAGGAATCCTGGACGCCCCTGCCGCCCTGTCTCGGTCACCCACCCCGGCGGCTGGGACCACCAGGCCCGCCCCCTTGCCGGGGACCGGTCCCTCCGCCACGGCCCGGCCCGGTGGCCCCGCGGGGGCGCGAACCCGTCCGCCTCGCACCGGGCCCCGCGCGGGGCCGAACCGTCCGCCTCGTCCCCGGAACCCCGCCGGGCCGCGTCGGCGACGTCTCCCGGCAGCGCAGCGCCCGGCGAACGGGCGGGCTCCGCGACCCCCGCAGGGTCGGACGGCGCACTGCCGACGGCCCCGACGCGTCCGACGCAGGGGTACGCGGGACCGGGCCAGGGGTGGACGGGGCCGGGCCGACGCCCGGTCCGCGCTCGCGACCCGCGATGACCGGCCGCGTACTCCGCGCCTGCCCGCTCGGTCGTCACGACCTCGCCGGTCGGCGCCGCGTCACCCCGCCGGCCCGGAGGGCTCCCGCCGCTTCGGGGCTCCACCCGTCACCCCGCCGGCGCGCCCGGCGCCGTAGTCCAGCTGCTGGGCGGTCCTCACCAGCGCGGCGAGAGGGTCACGCGAAGGAGCGCGCGGCACGACCCGGACACCCAGGGCCTTCCGCGCACGGAGACGGACCAGCCATCGTGCGGCCGTGATCCCGGTCAACCGTCCTCCCCTTTCCGGCACTCAGGGGACAGCGACGCCCGACGGCGCCGTGCGTCAGGGTAATTCGCCATGCCCCGCCACCCTCTCCACCGGATAGAAATATCCACCTGTACGGGCACGCCGAATCCAATCAGACCACCGGAAATTCGCACAACATGCGCGCCTGTCGTGCATACGTGCGTGATGTCAGGGCGGGCCGTGCCGGCACGGGACGCCGACGAGCGGGCCCCGCCGGAGATGACCGGTGGGGCCCGCGCGCCATGTGTCGCCGCGTCAGCTGCTGTGGACTCCGACCTCGTACAGCGAGTAGCCCCAGTCGGTGGCCCGGTCCAGGCCCTGGACACGGACGTACCGGGCGGGGGTCGCGGTGAACCGCGCGGTGTCCAGCCCGCCGTCACCGGCGGTGGTGGACCAGGCGGTCTTCCAGTTCGTGCCGTCGGCGGAGAGCTCGACGCGGTACGACCTGGCGTGCGCCCGCTCCCAGTCCAGCGTGACCCGGCCCACCAGGTGGGTGGCCCCGAGGTCGATCCGCAGCCACTGGTCGTCGTTCCAGTCGCTGGCCCACCGGGTGTCGCCGTCGCCGTCGACGGCCCGGCCCGGCGCGTAGCTGGTGAACGGGTTCCACTCGGCCGAACTGGCCGTGGCCGAGGCCCCTGAGGCGAGGTTCACGCCGGCCTGGTGCCGCTCGGACGCCCCCCAGGTGCCGAGGTAGGACTCGGCGCCCCGGAAGAGGTCGTCCACCACGCGCTGGCCGCCGACCCGGCGGATGTCCTCGATCCAGTCCGGTACGAGGCCGTAGTGCGCGGCGCCGTCGGTGTTGAGGTCCCAGGTGCGCTGCCCGGTGGTCTGCCGGTCCAGGACCGAGCCTCCGTCGACGCTGCGGAACGGGTACTGCACCGGGTTCGGGGCGTTCGCGCCGCGCGGTGCGGGCCAGCCGCCGACGCCGTTCATGTCGGTGCCGTACCCGTAGCCCACGTCGTACCTCTCGCGCAGGGCCCTGGTGCGGTCCGCCTCCGCGATGAAGCCCTCGGAGCCGTGCATGTACTGGGCGACGAAGCCGCCGAGGCCGTAGACCCGCTCGGTCCAGTCGAGGTCCATCCAGCTGTGCGAGGACAGCACGCCCGGGTACGACCCGGCCTCGAAGATGTCGAGGACCCGGCCGGTGGCCTTCACGCTCATGTGGTCGATCTCGAGCATCATCTTGCGTTGCATCATGCCGCGCACGGCGTACTCGCCGAGTGCGGTCAGCCCGCGGACGTTGCACTGGGCGTCCGCGGCGTAGGAGGGCACCTCCACGTCGGCAGGGAGTTCCTTCTCGGCCTCCGGGGCCGCCGCGCCGCCGATGGGGTTGTCGTGCTGCGGGCCGGTGCATGTCTCCGTCTTCCAGAAGGTGCCGGTCGACAGGAACTGGCCGACGTTGATCGCGGTGCCGAGACCGCCCGAGTCGAAGCGGACACCGCAGAGCGCGTTGTCGAACTTGTGGCACAGGAACATGCTGCGCACCCCGAGGGCGTGCAGTTCGTCGAGGCCTCTGTCGATGTCCTCCTTGCTGCACTGCGCGATGTCCAGGATCTGCTTGCAGCCGAAGGGTTCGGAGGTCTCGACACCCAGGACGACCGCCAGTTTGCCCTGCTGGACGACCTGGCGGGCCTGCGCGCTGTCGGTGACGATCCGGAACCAGCCCTTGCCGGGCCCGCCGTACATCTTGTCGACGTACGCCTGGAGGTCGTACGTCAGCTTGGCCTGCAGACGGATCGACGTCATCTCGTCGCAGCTGCGGTCCTTGAAGAAGTACACCGAGCAGATCACGCCGTTGGTGACGAGGTCGTTGACCATCACGCGCTGGCCGCCGCGCCAGGCGCGTTCCACCCAGGCGTAGTAGTTCTGCTGGTGGGTCAGCGAGTCGTGGGCCGGCCAGTCCTTGAACGTGGGCCAGCCGGCCGGGTCGTGCCTGCCGTCACCGCCGTTGGTGATGAAGTCGAAAATGGCGAGCGAGCCGTCGGGGTAGTGCTCGGGACAGTCCTTGAGGGCGTCGGCGACGCCCGCCTCGGAGAAGGTCTTGCCGCAGATGAGCCGCCCGCCGAACGCCTCGTTGGAGAAGAGGTGGTTGTGCGCGTCGACGAAGCCGCGCACCTCGCCCTGGGCGTCGGTGCCGGTGAACGGAGCGCCGGTGACGTTGATCTGCGAGTCCGGGGACGGCCGTGCGCCGGGGTTCCACCAGTCGGTCCCGGCCGCCGAACTCGGCGCGGGGCCGAGGACGGTGGCGAGCACGAGGAGCAGCAGCGACACGACGGTGACGTGTCTGCGGCGGCGGTTCGGGCTTCGTGGAGCCAGGGTCATTACCCACGTCCCTCGGTCGGCGGGATGGCGCGGTCGGTCGCCAGGGCCACTACCGGCGCCACTCCTGACGGGTTGTCATGGACGCCGCGAGATATGCGTCGAGGATGGCCAGCGGTGCATGGGACGTCAAGGGTCGTGCGTGGGGCGGCTGTCGGGGGCGGCGGACACGCCCGTGCCCCGGTCCGCCGGACGTCTCGGCGGGCCGGGGCACGGACCGGTGCGCGTCAGGTCACCTGCCGGGACACTCCTTCCACGCCAGGTGGTAGATGGTGCTGATGTCCCCGTCGGTGGAGTCCATCGTCATGAAGCTGGTCCGGGCCGGGTCGGAGCTGCCCGCGCTGACCCGCAGCTCGGTGTTGATGTTGAAGTTGCGCTGGACACCGCAGGGCGCCCAGACCAGCTGGGCCCAGTCGGTGGTGTCGGTGGCCTGCCAGTTGTCGTTGAAGGGGCCGCGGAAGGGGTGGTTCCTGAACTCCGTGTTGGAGGAGCCCTGGAAGTAGTACGAGGCCCGCTGGACGCTGGTGGCGCCCGGCTGGAGGGCGGCGAAGCCGCGGTAGTCGGCACTGGCGACCGCGTACGTGAAGCCCTGCGGCACATGGACGATCAGGTTGAGCTGGCAGTTCTTGCGGAAGGCCGTGGGGTCGGAGTTGCCGCCGACCTGGGCGAGGTACTCGCTGTAGGTCACCGTGAAGGCGGTGTTGTCCGGCGAGACGGCGACGGCGGCGGTGCCCTGCGGACAGCCGGAGCCGTTGACGGTGGCGACCTTGATGACGATGCGGTCCGGGGGCGGGTCGACGATGCCGGTCGACGGGCCCTGTGCGGGTACCGCCGTGGCGAGCAGCGCACCTATCGCGCTGCTCATGAGCAGGCCAGCAGCCATGGTTCTCCTCTTCTGCGCCTTCTTGTCGAGGCCCGCGTGCGGCCTCCGAGCGGGGGGGTGGCAACCACGATGGTTAAGTCATGAACATGTCAATCTTGCACTTGTCCATGTCGAACCGATCGCGCCCCCGACCCCCGGGAGGCACCTGTGAAGACGCTGTGAAGGTCGGGAGCGCTCGCATCGTAGGGGCACCGCCGATCGGGCGGCCAGGGCTGGATCCGGACATCCCCGCCGAGGTGACCGAACCTCCACCCGTGCCCGGCCACGAACGTTCCGGGGCGGGCCGGCATCATAGCGGTAGCCGCCCCATGGGTCGAAGGGAACTGCCGCCATGAAGAGTGCACGCCTCGGCAACCGTGCCGTGTTCGCCGCCGTAGTCGTCACCGGGCTGATGTGCGCGACCGCCGCCTGCGGCAGCGACACCGCGCCGAGCGCGACGACGAGCTGGGAGGAACCCTCCTCGTACACCTACACGCTCCACTCGAGCGGAGGGGAGCGGGAACTGATCGGGACCTTCCGCGTGACCGTCGAGGACGGCGAGGTCACGACGGCCGCCGGCCTGGACGACAGCGGACGGCGGCTGGTCCGCCGGTCCCCCGACGCGGTGCCCACTATCCGGGAGTTGCTGAAGGAGGCGGATCAGGCCCGGCAGGACGGCGCGCACAAGGCCGAGGTCGAGTACGCGGCGGACGGGCATCCGAAGGCCATCACCTTGGACTGGGAGAAGAACACGGTCGACGACGAGGCGTTCTACGTCATCAGCGCGTACCGGGCGGACGCGCGGTGAGGTGAGGCGTTGAGACCCGCTGCGGCGGGCTCGGGGCCGGGCCCGTCCGGGCCGCCCGGGTCCGCTGTGCTTGACAGCGGACTGTCCGGGCGGGTCGGGCGGTGGGAGGCTGCGGGTCGTGTCTGGGTTGATCTCGGACAAGCTCACCGAACCAGCCGATGAGGGAAGCGATCTGGACTGCGGGCACGCCCTCGTTCGCTGTGCGGGCCGTGTTGTGCCACCGACGGAATGGGCTTGCCCAGGTGACGAAACGCGGTCGACGGTCGGCCGGGCATCACGGCTCTGCCTGCGCTCGCACCGCAGCCGGCTCCCGTTAGCGGTCATCACCCGGGATCGACGCCTGACGGAAGCCACGTTCCTGCAGGTCAGTCTATTCCGTCGGTTGCCTTAGGGGATGACGAGTAGCTTGCCGGTGGTACGCCGAGCCTCCAGATCGCGGTGAGCTTGGGCGACCTCGGCGAGCGGGTAGCGGGCCGTCACGGTGGTCTCAAGCGCCTTGGTGCGCACCAATTCAAGCACGTCGGCGGCGCGCCGGAGCAGCTCGGACCGATCAGCGATGAAGTGGTCGAGGCTTGGCCGGATCAGGGTCAGCGAACCGCCCTGGGCGAGCCGAATGGGGTCGAAGGGCGGCACTGCACCACTCGCGGCGCCGAAGAGCACCAGGTGGCCGCGGGTTCGCAGGCTGGCGAGGCTCGCATCGAAGGTGTCCCTGCCGACGCCGTCGAAGACGACAGGCAGGCCCTGGCCGCCATGGAGCCGCTTCACCTCGGCCGCGAGATCGTCCACTGCCGAGTAGAGGATCACCTCGGCGGCCCCGGCGCGCCGCGCCAGCTGGGCCTTCTCCGGTGTCGAGGTTGTGCCGATCACTCTGCCGCCGAGATGGGTGATGAGCTGGGTCAGCACAAGCCCCATGCCGCCGGCAGCAGCGTGCACGAGCACCGTGTCGCCTGGCTGGACCGGGTAGGCGTCCTTGACGAGGTAGTGCGCCGTCATGCCCTGCAGCAGCACGGCGGCGGCGGCCTCGAAGTCGACGCCGTCGGGCAGGGGCACGAGCCGGGAGGAGTCCACGACGGCCTGCTCGGCATAGGTGCCGGGAATCTCCACCCAGCCGACCCGGTCTCCCACAGCGACGTGGGTGACGCCGGGTCCAACCTCGAGGACCGTGCCCGCGCCCTCAGTGCCCGGGGTGAAGGGCAGCGGGAGGGTGTACCGGCCCTGGCGGTGGTATACGTCGAGGAAGTTGACGCCGGACGCGGCGACCTCCACGACCGCCTGGCCCGGGCCCGGCATCGGTTGATCGATGTCGACCAGTCGCAGCACCTCGGGACCGCCCACTTCGGAAACCTGAATCGCTCGCATGACCCCTCCTGAAACGGCTGACTTCCCTCACCAACTCCGGTCGTGGCGATCCGATTCCCGCTCGCGGTGAGGTGTCGTAGCCGTCTCGTGCGCACGTGGGAGAAGGGTGCCACCGACGGAATGGGCCTGCCCAGGTGACGAAACGCGGTCGACGGTCGGCCGGGCATCACAGCTCTGCCTGCGCTCGCACCGCAGCCGGCTCCCGTTGGCGGTCATCACCCGGGATCGCGGACACAGCTGCGCGGGATCGACGCCGGGCGGAAGCCACGTTCCTGCAGGTCAGTCAATTCCGTCGGTGGCCCTTGTTCATGCACATTGATCCGTGCAGCTCTACGCGTCCTGCCGCGCGGATGCGGGCGCGGGTGCGTCGGCTTGAGGCTTGGGGGCGGTGGGTTCGGGCAGGGCGCGGAAGAGGAGCCGGCTCAGGGCAGGCATGGCGATCAGGGGGGTGAGGGCTGTCTTCAGGGAGGTGGAGTCGGCCAGGTGTCCCAGCAGGGAGCTGATGAGGCCGCCGATGCTGACGGTGAGGCCGAGGGTGACGCCGCTGGCAGTACCGATACGGGAGGGCAGGTAATCCTGGCCCAGGGTGACCTGGAGGAAGAAGGGGACGTACAGGCCGACGGACGTGAGGGCCACGAAGAGGAACATGGCCGGGCCGGGTGCGTAGATCACTCCGGTCACGGCGGCGACGGAGAGCAGGTAGGTCCAGCGGGAGACATGGACGCGGTCGTAGCGGTTGGCCAGGGACCCTCCCAGGACCGAGCCGACTGCGCCGCCCAGGAACAGCAGGAACAGCAGGAACAGGGCGATGGTGCCCGCGGTGGTGCTGCCCTGCATGCGCTGCTGGGCGTAGAGGGAGATGAAGGTGCTCAGGCCGGTGAAGACGATGGAGCGGAAGACGACCGCCAGGGACAGCTTCACGAACGAGGCCACATCATCGGCGCCCCGCGGTGCCTCCGTCTTGGACGCGCCGGCCGCGGGCCGGGCGAGCATCCGGAGCACGGGCACACACAGAGCGGCGCCGGTGAGCGCGGGCAGGACCAGGACGGGCGTCCAGCGCAGGGAGCCGTGTCCGATCACGGCCGACACCATGAGCGGGGCAAGTGCGAAGCCGATGTCGCCGGTGTTCCCCCGCCGCTGGATCCTCGCCGCCGGGCGCTTCGCCTCTCCGTCCGCCCCCTCCGTCGGCGGCCGGACGGGGATACGTACGCACGGCGGGAGCCGTTCGGCGCGCGGGACTTGGCGCCTCGGCTCCCGCGGAACCCGCTCCGATCTGCGGCGACTGACGGGCCGCGCGCATGGGTAGCTCTGCAGTCGCACATAATGTGCACGTACGATCGTCGAGTAATAGAGTGTGAGGCTCATGACCACGCGTCGAACGAGAGGTGCCGCCGTCATGGCGGCGGTTGCGGCCGGGGTCGCTGCCTGCTCGGCCCCGACCGAGAGCGGCGGTGACGCGAGTTCCGCCGACTCCGTGGTGATCGGCGTGGGCTACGAGCCGGACTCGTTCAGCCCGCTGCTCGGGTACGGCAAGGACGGCAACTCCAAGATCTTCGACGGGCTGCTCGCCCGGGACGCCGACCTGGAGCTGACGCCCGCCCTGGCGAAGTCCCTCCCCGAGGTCGGCGACGACGGTCTGACCTACACGTACACCCTGCGCGACGGCGTGAAGTTCAGCGACGGCGAGCCGCTGACGTCCGCGGACGTGGTCTTCACCTACCGGACCATCCTGGACGAGAAGACCAACAACACGGCCAGAAGCGAACTCGACGCCGTCAAGGCCGTCCGGGCGAGCGGTGCCGACAAGGTCGTCTTCACACTCAAGTACCCCTACGCGCCCTTCGCCGGACGGACGGTGCTGCCCATCGCACCCGAGCACATAGCCGGCGGGCAGGACCCCAACACCGGCTCCTTCCACACGAAGCCGGTCGGCACCGGGCCGTACATGCTCTCCTCCTGGAGCAAGGGCGAGAAGTTCACCTTCAAGGCGAACCCGAACTACTGGGGCGGCGCGCCGAAGGTGAAGACCTTCACCATGGCGGTCATCGAGGACGACAACGTCCGTGCGACCCGGCTCCGCTCCGGCGACCTGGACGGCGCGGTCCTGCCGCCCAACCTCGCCGCCACGTTCGCGCAGCAGAGCGGCACGAAGACGTACACGGCGAAGTCGTACGACTTCCGCACCGTCACCCTTCCGACCGCCGGCGAGGTCACCGGGGACCGGGCGATCCGGCAGGCGCTGGACGCCGCCGTGGACCGCGAGGCCATGGTCGACAAGATCCTCGACGGGGCGGGCACACCGGCGTACGGGCCGCTGCCCGTCGACGACCCCGCGTTCGCCGGGGACACCGTGCGCGAGCAGGACCTGGACAAGGCCCGCCGGATCCTCGACGCGGCGGGATGGAAGGAGGGCGAGGACGGCATCCGCGCCAAGGGCGCGCGGAAGGCCGCGTTCACCCTCTTCTACCCCTCCGGCGACAAGGTCCGGCAGGACCACGCCCTCGCCTACGCCTCCGACGCCAAGAAGGCCGGCATCGCCGTGACGGTGGAGAGCGCCACCTGGGAGGTCATCGAACCGCGGATGAAGGACACCGCGGTCCTCGCGGGCCTCGGCAGCACCGGCGACCCCGACTTCGGCCTCTACACCCTGCTGCACTCCTCGCTCGCCGGCGACGGGTTCAACAACATGGGCCACTACGACAACGCGGCCGTGGACGAGGCGCTGGACACCGGCCGGCGTACCCGGGAACCCGACGCGCGCAGGGCCGCGTACGAGACGGTCCAGCGCGAACTGGTGAAGGACCCCGGCTACACGTTCCTCACCCACATCGACCACCTGTACGTGCTCGCGGACCGCTGGAGCGGACTGACCACCCAGATCGAGCCGCACGAGCACGGCTTCGCCAGCGGGCCCTGGTGGAACATCGAGGACTGGCAGCCCAAGAAGTGACACCGCTGCCCTGGGCGGCGATGGCACGCCTGGCGGGACGGCGGACCCTGTTCGCCGTCCCCGTGCTGCTCGTCGTGACGTTCGGCGTGTTCGCCATCGCCGCCGCCTCCCCCTTCGACCCCGTCAAGGCGTACGCCGGCACCGCGGCGCTCGGCGCCGACCAGGAGACCCTGGACCGGCTGCGCGACAACCTCGGTGTGGACCGGTCGTTCCCGGCCCGCTGGTGGGAGTGGCTGACCTCCGCGCTCGGCGGCGACCTCGGCCATTCCAGCGTGCTGCGGCAGCCGGTGGCCCAGGTGATCGGTGAACGCCTGGTGTGGTCCTCGCTGTTGTGCGCGGTCGCGTTCACCGTGGCCGTGCTCGCGGGCACGGTGCTCGGGGTGCTCGCCGCCCGCCGTCCCGGATCGATGCTCGACCGGGCCGTCACCTCGCTCGCGTACACGCTGGAGGCCGCGCCGGTCTTCTGGGTCGCCCTGCTCGCCATGTGGCTGTTCGCCCTGCAACTCGGCGTACTGCCCGCGGGCGGCCTGACCGACACGGCCAGCGAACAGGTCACCGCCGGGCAGGTCGCACGCCACCTCGTCCTGCCCGCCGGAGTGCTCGCCCTCTCCCAACTCCCGTGGTTCGCGCTGTACGTACGCCAGGGGGTCGGCGACGCCCTGGCGGAGGACCCGGTGCGGGGCGCCCGCGCCCGGGGACTGAGCGAACACACCGTCCTGCTCGGGCACGCCCTGCGCTCGGGCCTGCTGCCCGTGCTGACGCTGATCGGCTCCCGCGTTCCCGAGCTCATCACCGGCGCCCTGCTGGTGGAGAGCGTCTTCAGCTGGCCCGGCATCGCCGCGGCCACCGTCTCGGCGGCCACCGCCGTCGACTTCCCGCTGCTGGCCGCCCTGACCGCCCTCGCGACCGTCGCCGTCCTGGCCGGCAATCTCGTCGCGGACCTGCTCTACGGCCTCTTCGACCCGAGGGTGAAGCTCAGTGACATGTGACCTCGGTGTTTCCCATGGCTGACACCGCGACCGAGACCGGGACACCTGCCGGAACGACCTGGCGCGCCGCCGGCAGTACCCGCCGCTCGACACGCACGCTGCGGGTGCGGGTCTCCGCCACGCTGCTGGTCCTGACCGTGCTCGCCGTCCTGCTCGTCCCGCCGCTGGTGCAACTCGACCAGCAGGCCGTCGACCTGGCCGCCAAGCTGCTACCGCCGTCCTGGGCACACCCCTTCGGCACCGACGACGTCGGCCGGGACCTGCTGCTGCGCTGCGTGTACGGCCTGCGGGTCTCCCTGCTCGTCGGCGTCGCGGCGGCGCTGACGGCGACGGTGGTCGGCACGGCGGTGGGCGCCGCGGCGGGCGCCCTCGGCGGCTGGTTCGACCGGGGCATCATGCGCCTGGTCGACACCTTCTCGTCCGTACCCCATCTGCTGCTCGGCGTCTTCATCGTCGCCATGTTCCGGCCCGGCGTATGGCCGGTGGTCGTCTCGGTCGCGCTCACCCACTGGCTGTCCACCGCGCGCATCGTCCGCGCCGAGGTGCTCTCGCTGCGCTCACGCCCGTACATCGACGCCGCCGTGTCCGGCGGCGCCTCGCGATGGCGGGTGGCGGTGCGGCATCTGCTGCCCGGGGTACTGCCCCAGGCCGCTCTGGCCGCCGTGCTGATGGTGCCGCACGCCATGTGGCACGAGTCGGCCCTGTCCTTCCTCGGGCTGGGGCTGCCCACCCACACCGCCAGCCTGGGCACGCTCATCCAGAGCGCGCGCGGCTCGCTGCTCGCCGGGCAGTGGTGGCCGACCCTCTTCCCCGGCCTGTTCATCATCGTGCCCACCCTCGCCATCGCCGGGCTGTCCGGCGCCTGGCGGGAGCGGATCAATCCCCGCCGCCGATCGGAGCTGATGCTGTGACCGAGGGACCGCCACAGCGACCGTCCCACCGAGCGGACGGACGACCGGCCCGGCAGGTGCCGCCGGGGCCCGCCGCGCGGCCGCCCGTGCTCTCCGTGCGCGGTCTCTCGGTGCGCTTCCGTATGCCCGGGGGACGCCACGTCGCCGCCGTCACCGGCGCGCACTTCGACGTGGCGGCGGGCGAGTGCCTGGCCCTGATCGGCGAGAGCGGCTGCGGCAAGTCCGTCCTCGCGTCCGCGTTGCTCGGTCTGCTCCCGGCCAACGCCCAGACGGCGGGCGAGGCGCGGCTCGGCGACCTCGACCTGCTCTCCGCCGGCGAGCGGACCCTCGCACGCCGGGTGCGCGGGCGCCGGATCGGGCTCATCCCGCAGAGCCCGGCAGCGCATCTGACCCCCGTCCGGACCATCCGTTCCCAACTGGAGGAAACGGTCGGCGCGCTGACGGGCGTCCGCGGCCGGGCCGCGCTGCGCACGGCCGCCGAGGCTGCCGCCGGCCGGGCGGCGTTCCCGCTGGACCACCTCGACCGTCACCCGCACCAGTTGTCCGGCGGCCTCGCCCAGCGCGCCGCCACCGCGCTCGCCCTCGTCGGCGACGCCCCGCTGCTGCTCGCCGACGAGCCGACGACCGGCCTGGACCGCGACCTGGTGGACCGTACGGTCGACGAACTGCGCCGCCACATCGACAGCCCGGGCGACCCGGACGGCACGAGCGCCCCGGACACCTCCGACGGCGCGCACGGCCCTCGGGACGCGGACGGCGGCGGACGGGCCCTGCTGATGATCACCCATGACCTGGCGGCGGCCGAGCGCATCGCCGACCGGATCGCCGTCATGTACGCCGGCCGTATCGTGGAGATCGCCGACGCCACGGCCTTCTTCGGCGCCGCCGGCCCCCGCCACCCCTACAGCCGCGGCCTCCTCCAGGCCCTGCCCGACCGCGCCTTCACGCCCGTTCCCGGCCTGCCCCCGGAGCTCGGCGACCTTCCCGCCGGCTGTGCCTTCGCCGCACGCTGCGACCGGGTCACCGACCGCTGCACCGTGCTGCCGCCTCTGTCCGAGGCGGTCGCCTGCCATCATCCGCTCCCAGGTCACGGCCCCGAGAAGCCGCGACCCGCCGCACCGGCTCCCGAGGACATCCGTGCTTGAACTCCACGCCGTCACCGCCGGATACGACCGCCACGCACCCGTCGTGCGGAACGCCTCGCTGACCGTCGCGCCGGGCGAGGCCGTCGGGCTGCTCGGCCCCAGCGGCTGCGGCAAGTCCACCCTCGCCCGGGTCGCCGCCCTCCTGCACCAACCCGACTCGGGCACGCTGCTCCTGGACGGTGAACCGGTACGGAAGTGGCGCCACGGCGCGTCGCGCGAGCTGCGCACCGCCTTCGGGGTCGTCTTCCAGCAGCCCCGGCTCTCCGCGGACCCCCGTCTGCGGCTGGCCGACCTGATCGCCGAGCCCCTGCGCGCCACCGGCCGGCGCGAGGAGATCCCGGCGCGGGTCGGCGAGCTGGCCGCGACGGTGGGACTCACCCCCGACCTGCTGGGCAGGCAGCCCCACGAGGTCAGCGACGGCCAGTTGCAGCGCGCCTGCCTGGCCCGTGCCCTGGTGCTGCGCCCCCGCTGGCTGGTGTGCGACGAGATGACCGCGATGCTCGACGCCTCGACCACCGCCGCGCTGGTCGCGGTCGTCGAGGAGTACCGCGCCGCCACCGGAGCGGGCCTGCTGGCCGTGGGCCACGACCGCACGCTCCTGCACCGCTGGTGCGACCGCACGCTCCCCTGGGAGACGGTCGTCGCGCCGGAGCCGGCGACCGTGGGCCAGCCCCGATCCGGCGGCTCCTGAACCACCGCGTCCGCCTGTGTGGCACACGCCACAGTCCGGGATCGCGACGGGGCGGAACCCGCACACGGTCCGGTCCGACTGCTGTTGCCGGGAGGTGTGTCCGTGACGACAGGCCGGAGCGGGACGGGTACGGCGGCAGAGACGGGCAAGGCGGAGGCGCGCGGCACGGGGGGTGCCCGCGCGGGTGGTGGCCTGACCGCGCTGCTGACCTGCGCCATGGCCTTCTCGATGATGCAGCTGTTCCTGCTGGGGGCCCTGGGCCCGCGGCTGGTGACGGAACTCGGTGTGTCCCCCACCGTGCTGGGGCTGACGACGACCGCTGGGTTCGCGACGGCGACCGTGCTCTCGCCCGTCGGCGGCCGGGTGGTGGACCGGCTGGGTCCGCGCCGGTGCCTCGTCGCCCTGCTCACGGTGTCGGCGCTCGCGCTGGCGCTCGTCGGCGCGGCGCCCGGCGCCGGCTTCCTGCTGGCGGCGGTGGCCCTCGGCGGGTTGCCGCAGGCGCTGGCCAACCCGGCGACGAACGAGGCGATCCTGGCCGCCGTACCGCCCGCCCGGCGTGGGTCGGTGACGGGGATGAAGCAGTCGGGCGTCCAGCTCGGGGCGTTCGCGGCGGGGCTGCCGCTCGCGGCGCTCGCCGGCGTCGCGGGCTGGCGGGTGGCGGTGTGGACGGCGGCGGGTGCCGCGCTCGCGGCGGCGTTCTGGGCGGCGCGTGCGCTGCCCGGCGACCCGCCGGCGAAGTCCGCTCCGGCCGCCTGGGTGCCGCGCGGCACGATCGCCTGGCTGATGGTCTTCTCCCTGCTGCTGGGCTGCGGGATCGCCTCCGTGAACACCTATCTGGCGCTGTACGGCGCGCAGCGGCTCGGTCTCGGCGCGACCTCGGCGGGTGCGCTCGTGGCCGTGCTGGGTGCGGCGGGGATCGTGGGCCGGGTCGGCTGGTCGAGGCTCGCCGGACGCCCCGGGCGGGCGGTGTGGTTGCCGGGGCTGCTGGCCACGGGGGCGGTGGGGGCGGCGCTGCTGCTCGTCCTCTCCTCGCGGGCTCCCTCGCTGGCCTGGGCAGCCGCGGTGGCCGTGGGGGTGTTCGCGGTGGCCGCCAACGCGGTCTCCATGGTGCTGGTGATGCAGCGTGCCGCGCCCGGGCGGGCGGGCCAGGACTCCGCGCTGGTCTCGGCCGGGTTCTTCGCCGGGTTCGCGATCGGGCCGCCGCTGTTCGGTCTGCTGGCACAGTCCGGCCGGTACGGCGCCGGATGGGGTCTCGTGGCGGGCGAGTTCGCGGGGGCGGGCGTCGTCGCCGTGCTGTGGGCGCTGCGCGAACGCCGTAGGAGCGACGGGGCATGACGGCTCCCGCCTGGGCCGAGCCCGCTCTCGCCGCCGTACTCGGCAGGGTGGCCGTCACCCGCGCGGCGGCCGGCGAGCGCTTCCCGTTGTTCGCGGACCCGGACGACGGAACGTGGACGACGACCGGGCGCGGTGCGTGGACCGGCGGCTTCTGGGCGGGCCTGCTGTGGCTGCGCTCCCGTCACACCGGTGCCCCCGCGGACCGGGAGGCGGCACGGCGGTGCACCGCGCGGCTCGCGGGCTGGGCGGAGGCGGACACCGCCACCCGGGGGCTGATCTTCTGGTACGGCACCCTGCTCGCCCCCGACGGCGGCTGCGGCCTGCGGGAGCGGGCGGCCCTGGCCTGCCGGGGCTCCTTCGACGCTGAACGGGGCCTGGTGCCCTGGGGTGCGGCGTTCGGCGGGCCCCGCATGCTCGCCCGTGTGGACGGCGTGCCCGGACTGGTGCCGCTGCTCGCCACGGTGGACGCGGCGGCGGCGTCGTCCCACCTGCGCCGCCACCTCGGCCTCTGCCTCGGGCGGGAGCCCCGGCACTGGGCGTGGCAGCACGAGGGAGCCGAGGGCTGGACCGCACGGGAGGATCCGCCGTCGGGCTGGAGCCGGGGGCCGGCCTGGCTGCTGCTGGCCGTGGCCGAGGCCGTCCGCATTCCGGGGGTGGGTGAACTCTCCTACGCGGTCGGCGAGTTGATGCCGGACGATCTCGTGCCGCCCGCCGACGCGGCGCGCCCCGAGGGCCCCTGTGACACCTCGGCCGCCGCCGTCACCGCCACGGCGCTGCTGCTCCTCGGACACCGGAGCAGGGCCGTGGCCGTCCTCGACACGCTCGTCCGCGTCCATCTGACCCGCGACGGCCGCCTGGTGGACGGCTGCTACGACCTGGCCTCCGCGACAGCCGTCCGGCACGAGCTGATCTGGGGCGACTTCTTCCTGGCGTACGCGCTCGCACTGCTCACCGGCCTCGTCCGGCCCGGGTGACCGCGGGCCGCCCTCCCGGGGCCCGCGCCCCGGCCTCCGACGGCGCCCGGCCGCACGGCGCCACATCCTTGTGACCAGCCCGGACACAACCCTCTCGGCCCGTCGCGAGTCGGAGACGCCGCGACGAGGAGAAGGAAAGAGCCTGCGTACGACGGGGCCTCGTGCATGGCATACGATGCGCACGCCCCCCGCGTAAAGATCAGATAAGAGGATGTTCACGTCATGACTGTCCGTGCCCCGTATCGTTCCCTTCGCGGCATATCCGCCGTCGCCGCCCTGCTCGCGATGGGCGCGGTGGGCTGCTCGGAGGTCACCGACGCCGTCGACAGCGCCAAGGACGGTGCGAAGAAGGTGGCCCGCCAGCAGTCGGTGTTCTCTCTCGACATCGGCGACTGCTACAACCCGAACGGCGAGGCCGAGGGCACGGCGTACGCCGTCGAGGTCGTGCCCTGCGCCGAAGCGCACGAGGGCCAGGTCGTCGGCGAGTTCACGATCGACGAGGGCGGGGAGTACCCCGGCGAGGACGGAGTCTCGGCGTTCGCCGACACCCGCTGCCCGGTCGAGGCGCAGAAGTACGCCCCGGACACCTGGGCGCTCCCCAAGGGCGTCGCCCTCTTCTACTACACCCCGACCCGGGAGAGCTGGGCGACGGGTGACCGCGCGGTGAGCTGTACCTACACCGCGGAGAAGGGCACGTTCACCGGCTCGCTGGACACCTCGAAGTCGCTCGAACCCGAGCAGAGCACGTACCTCACGGGTTCGAACGCGGTCTACGAGGCCCTGTGGGCGAACCAGTCCGAGAAGGAGACCGTCGAGGACGACCTGGCCGGCTACAAGGCGCAGGCCAAGGCCGTCGCGGCCGCCCTCGACGCGCATGTCGAGGAACTGGAGGGCATCGAGGGCACCGAGGTCGGCAAGCTCCGCACGACGCTGACGGAGGCGGCCGGCGACTGGAAGAAGGCCGCGGACGCCGCCGACGCCGACGCGTTCTACCTCGCCTACGACCCGGCGTTCACCGGCATCGACCCGGGCAAGTCCGTCGCCGCCCGCAAGGAACTGGGCCTGGCCACCACCGTCCCGGCCGACGAGGCCGAGGTCTGGGCGGGCTGACGCTCCGTCGAGGGCCCTGTCCGACCGTGATCGACCGGACAGGGCCTACGCGGCGCCCGTCCGCAGCACCCGCCGGGCCACCGAGGTGATGTGCAGTTCGTCCGGGCCGTCCAGGATGCGCGCGGCGCGCCCGGTGCGCAGCAGCGCGGGCAGCGGGGTGTCCGGGCCGAGCCCCTCCGCGCCGTACACCTGGATCGCCGCGTCGGCCACCTGCTGGAGCGTGCGGGCCGCCGACACCTTGGCCAGGCCCACCTCCACATGGGCGTCGAGTCCGGCGTCGACCCGGACGGCCGCCTCATGGACGAGCGGCCGGGTGGTGCGCAGGGCGAGCAGGGACTCGAAGAGATGGCGCTGGACCAGCTGGAGTTCGCCGAGCGGTGCGCTGGAGCGGCTGCGGGTGAGGGCGCGTTCCCGCAGCAGGCCGAAGGCGCGGTCGGCCTGTCCGAGCCAGCGCAGACAGCGCAGTGTGCGGCCCAGCTGGAGCCGCTCGCCCGCGACGGACAGGGCCTTGCCGCGCTCCCCGACGAGGTGGTCGGTGTCGACGGTCACCCCGTCCAGTGAGATCTCGTACTGGCCCCCCGCACCGAGCACCGGCAGGTCGCGCACCACACGGAAGCCGGTCGAACCGGTGGGCACCAGCAGCAGCGACAGCCCGTCCCGGTCCGGGGCCGCGCCGTCGGTCCGCGCCAGCACCGTCACCAGGCCGGCGTCCGCGGCCCCGCTGGTGAACCACTTACGGCCGTCGAGCCGCCAGACCCCGTCCGCGTCCTGCGCGGCGCGGGTGGCGGTGCGCGCGAGGTCGGTTCCCGGCACGTCGGGTTCGGTCATGGCGTAGCACGCCCGCACCTTCCCGGCGACGAGCGCGGGGACGTACGTCTCGCGGACGCGCGGGCTGCCGTGCCGCCACAGCATCAGGACGTCCAGCAGCGAGGCCGAACCGAGGGCCGCGGGACCGTGGTCGCTCGCCCCCTCGGCCTCCGCGACATGCGCGTACGCCCGCAACGGCAGCCCCTGACCGCCCAGTTCGGCGGGATGGGGCAGCGCCCACAACCCGGCGTCCTTGGCCTCCTTCCGCAGCCGTTCCAGTGCCGCGCCCGCCGCCGGCCCGCCCGCGTCCAGGACCGGCTCGTGGGGCACCACCCGCGTACGGACGAACTCCGCCACCCGGTCCCGCAACTCCACGACCTCGGGCGGGCAATGGGGCTCACCCTGCGTCACTCGCACCGCTTTCCTCCGCTCCCCGGGAACTCCGGCCCTCGCCGGTCCGACTGCTCTTGTCGTGGAACAGGTCGGGGGCGACCGCCCCCGGGTTCCCGAGCGTCAGGAAGGAACGGCATGGCAACTCCAGCCACACCCATGTCCTTGCGCACGGCCCGGCCGCTGGAAGGACTGCGCACGGAGTCCTCAGGTCCGCCGGGCCCGGCGGACGGGCTGGTCGCGGAGCATCTGCGGCTGCTGGGCGCCGAGGCCGACGGCCGTCCCGGCGGCCGGTTCGCCGTCTTCGGGTGGCGGTCCGGGCCGGAGGCCGTCACCGCCCGTACGACGTGGGGTGACGGCGTCGTCGACGAGGCGACGGTGCAGGCGGCGACCGGTGTCATGGCCGTGCACGGCCGTCGTGACGGCGCTCCCCGCGGCCTCGCCGTCGACTACGCGGCCACCGCCGCCGGCGTCCTCACCGTGCAGGCACTGCTGGCCGGGCTGCTGGCGCAGGCCCGCGGCGGGCGCCCGCCCGGCGCGGAGGTGAGCGCGGAGCGGGCCGGGCTGCTGGCCGTCTCGCAGTATCTGGCCGCCGCCGGGGCCGAGGAGGGCGAGGCCGCCGAACTCGCCCCGGGCGCGCCACCGTTCACGGCGGCGGACGGCACGCTCTTCGAGCTGGAGACGCTCGACCCGGCCGGCTGGGCCGCGTTCTGGCGGGAGCTCGGCGCGCCCGAGCAGGCGGTACGGCGCGGCTGGCGGCCCTTCCAGTTCCGGTACGCGACCGCCTGCGCGCCGCTCCCGCACCCGCTGCACGACACCGTGCGGGCGAGCTCGTGGGAGCGGGTCCGGGAGGCCGCCGCGCGCGCCGGAGTGGACGTGTGCCCGCTGACCCCGCTCGCCCGGCGTGCCGCCGAGCACGACGGAGCGCCACCGTGGGAGCTCACCGCGCACCCGGCGTCGTACGCGGGGACGACGGCGCCCCTCGACGCCCCGCTCGCCGGGCTGACCGTCCTGGAGGCCGGGCGCCGCATCCAGGCGCCGCTCACCGCCCATCTGCTGGGCCTGCTGGGCGCCGAGGTCGTCCGGATCGAGCCGCCGGGCGGGGACCCGCTGCGGGGCATGCCGCCCGTCTGCTCGGGGATCTCGGCGCGCTGGCTGGCGCTCAACCGGGGCAAGAAGGCCGTCGAAGTGGACATCAAGTCGGCGGCGGACCGTGAGCGGCTGCGCGAGACGGTCGCCGGGGTCGATGTGTTCCTGCACAACTGGGCGCCGGGCAGGGCGGCCCACCTCGGGCTGGACCATGAGCAACTGTCCTTCGTCAACCCGGCGCTGGTCTACGCGTACACGAGCGGCTGGGCAGGCCGGCTGCCGGGCGCGCCGATGGGCACCGACTTCATGGTGCAGGCCCGTACCGGGGTCGGTGAGGCCGCCCGGCCCGCCGGTGAGCCGCCGGCGCCGTCGCTGATGACCCTGCTCGACGTGCTGGGCGGCCTGCTGGGCACCGAGGCGGTGCTGGCGGGCCTGCTGCTGCGGGAGCGCACCGGGTGCGGGGTGCGGGTGGACTCGTCCCTGCTCGGCGCCGCCGACGTGCTCACCGCCCCCGCCCGCGCACGGGCGGCGCGGGGGCTGGACCCGCGCAAGCCGGCCGGTTTCCGCCGTCCGCTGCCGACCGCCGACGGCTGGATCGCCCTCCCGGACCACGCGGCGATCCCTCACGACCCGCGCGCGCTGTCCACGGCCCGGGCGCTCGACGACCTGCGGGGCCGCGGGATCGCGGCCGTCCCGGTCGTCACCGACCTCTCCGATCTGCTCACCGGTGGCTCGATCGGCCGTGACGCGCACGGCGCCCCCGCGGTCCCCGACCCCTGGAGCTTCATATGACCGTCGCCCTGCACGACCTGCTGCCCGCCGAGCTGCGCCGGTCCTGGGCCGTCGACGGCACCTGCCCCGACCTCGACCTCTACAGCCTCTACCGCGCCCACCAGATCGCCGACCCGCACCGCACCGCGATCCTCGACGCCAAGGGCACACTCTGTTACACCGCCCTGGACCGCAAGGCGCGATGTCTCGCCGCCGGCCTGTCGGCGCTCGGCATACGCGCCGGTGACGTGGTCGGCATACAGCTGCCCAACGGCAGGAACGCCGTCATCGCCGACCTGGCGCTGGCCGCCCTGGGCGCCGTCGCGCTGCCCTTCCCGGTGGGCCGGGGCGGACGGGAGGCGGCGTCACTGCTCGGCAGATCGCAGGCGGTCGCGGTCGTCGCCGCGACGGAGCACCGGGGCAACCGGCACGCGGCCGACCTGCTGGCGTCGGCCGGTGAACTGCCCGCCCTGCGCGCCGTGGTCGCGGCCGGGCCGGGCACCGCACCCGAGGGTGCCGTCGCGTTGTCCGCGCTGCTGCGCACCGACCCCAAGGCATTCGCCCCGGCCCGCCCGCACCCCGACTCCGCCGTCCGCATCCTGGTCTCCTCCGGCACCGAGGCCGAGCCGAAGATGGTGGCGTACTCGCACAACGCGCTGGCCGGCGGGCGCGGCAACTTCCTCGCCTCCCTGATGACCGGAGGGCGGCCGCCGCGCTGTCTGTTCCTGGTGCCGCTGGCCTCCGCGTTCGGCAGCAACGGCACCGCCGTGGCGCTCGCCCGGCACGGGGGCACCCTGGTGCTGCTGGACCACTTCACGCCCGAGGCCGCGCTGGAGGCGCTCGCCGCGCACGAGCCCACCCATGTCCTCGGTGTGCCGACGATGATCCGGATGATGCTGGACCGCCTCGCCGAGGGCGGCCGTCCGGAGTTCACCCCTCCCACCGCCCTGGTGGTCGGCGGCTCCCCGCTGGACGAGGCCACGGCCGACGAGGCCCGGCGCGTCTTCGGCTGCCCGGTCGTCGGCCTGTACGGCTCGGCCGACGGCGTCAACTGCCACACGGGGCTGGTGGCCGAGGGGACGCGACGGGAGGGGCCGGGCATCCTCGCGGGCCACCCCGACCCCCGCGTCGCCGACATCCGCATCGCCACGCCCGGCACCCGCGAGCTGCGCGAACTCCCGAGCGGCACGGTGGGCGAGATCGTGGCCCGGGGGCCGATGACCCCGCTGTGCTATGTCGCCGCCCCCGAACTGGACGCCCGCTACCGCACCGACGACGGCTGGGTGCGCACCGGCGACCTCGGGCTGCTGCAGGAGGACGGCACGCTGCGGGTCGTCGGCCGGCTCAAGGACGTGGTGATCCGCGGCGGGGCCAACATCAGCCCCGCCGAGGTGGAGATCGAGCTGGCGAGCCATCCGATGGTGCGGGACGTGGTCTGTGTCGGCGTACCCGATCCCCTGATGGGCGAGCGGCTCGCGGCGTGCGTGGTGCCGCGCGCGGGCCGGGCGCCCACGCTCGACGACCTGTGCGCCCACCTCGGCGGGCGCGGGCTGGAGCGGCGCAAGCATCCCGAACGGCTGCTCGTGGTCGCCGAGTTGCCGCTGAGCCCGGCGGGCAAGCCCGACCGCGCCGCGTTGCGGAAACGATGCGCCGCGCAGTCGGGTCCGGAGCGGCCACTCGCTCCGGCGGGCTGAGTCCGCCACGCGTCGAGGGGGCCGCCCGCGCCGGGCGGCCCCCTCGGTCTCCGGTCCGGGGCGACCGGCGCTATGACGCGGCCAGCGCCGCCTCCACCGTCCTCGCCGCGTCCCGGTACACGGCCAGCAGGTCCAGGTCCGTGCCCGGGTAGTTGACGATCTCGGCCTGTTCGGCGCCCGAGTCGGGCAGCACGGTGCCGGTCGTCATGTGCGCGTTGTCCACGACCAGCGAGGGCTTCTTCTTCAACAGGTCCGACAACTGCCGCGCGGTCACGGCCTCGGGCCCGAAGGTGCCGGCCACCTCCGCGCCCGCCATCTCCGCCGCCCAGGTCGCGAACACCTGGGCGACCACGGTGGGCCGCTTCCCGTCCGGCCACTTGGCCTTCAGACCCTTCCGCAGCGCGGCGTACTCCGAGTCGAAGGACGCGGTCCACCGCGCGGCGGCGTCCTCGGTGCCGAACAGCCCGGCCAGACGCGCGACTTCGGCCTTCGCCTTGTCGGCGTCGTTGTCGAGGTCCACCTCGACCAGCTCGGCGTCGGAGCCGGCCGCCTCCTTGATCTTCGCGGCGTACGGCTCGAAGGGCGCGTAGAGCACGTAGTCGGCGCCGGCCACCGCCGCGAGGTCGGAGGGCTTGGGATCGTAGTCGGGTGCGTGCTGCACCGACTGCGGGACGACGACCTGGACGTCCTGGGCGCCGGCCGCCTTGGCGAGGGCGCCCTCCCAGGTGGTGGTGGCGACGACGACCGGCGAGGAGTTCTTGTCGCCGGACGACGCGGAGGCCGGCGACGGGGACTCGCTCCCGCCCCCGCAGCCGGTCGTGGTCAGGGCGAGCCCCGCGGTGAGGGTCAGTGCGAGGAGAGAAGTGTCGCGGACGCGGGTGCGCGCCATCGGCTGATTCTCCGTTCGGGTATGAGATGGACGGCGAGGACGACCACGCCGGCGGTCAGGACGAGGACGGGCCCCGGCGGCCAGTCGAGGCGGAGCGCGACGAGGAACCCGGTGAGGTTCACGACGACACCGATGCCCACCGCCCAGGCGGTGATGGACCCCAGGGACGTGCCCAGGCGCCGGGCGGCGAGCGCGGGCAGCAGGGTGAGGGCGTCGACGAGCAGCGCGCCCGTCAGCTTGATGGCTCCGGCGACGGCCACCGCGACCAGGACGAGGAGCACCAGGGTGAGCCGCTCGACGCGTACGCCGGAGGTCAGGGCGAGTTCGCGGTCGTACAGCAGCAGCGCGAGGTCGCGGCGCCGCCACCAGAACAGGGCCGGGACGGCGACGGCCAGGGCGCCGATCACCCACAGGTCGGCGGTGCCCACCGACAGGATCGATCCCCACAGCAGGGCGAACGCCCCGGCCGCGTTGACGCCGGACACCGCGAGCACGAGCAGCGCGGCCGCGACGGCGAGGCTCATGAGCAGTCCCATCGCCCCGGACAGCCCGTCGGGGGTGCGGGCCAGCGGGGCGACCCCGGCCCCGGCGAGGGCGCAGGCCAGCAGCGCGCACAGCATCGGGTCGAGGCCGGTCAGCAGGCCGACCGCGATGCCCAGCAGCGCCACGTGCATCATCGCGAACCGCACCGGCATGATGTCGAGCCCGACGATCACGACACCGATGACGGGCAGTCCGACGGCGGCCAGCAGCAGGGCGATCCCGGCGCGCTGGACCGGGACGAGGTGCAGCAACTGGCCGACGTCGGCGGCCGCCTGGGCGTTCACCGCACCTCCCGCAGCCGGCCGGCGGCCATCTCCAGCACCTGGTCGCAGCGGTCGGCCAGGGCCCGGTCGTGGGTGACGACCACGACGGTCACGGGCAGGGACAGCAGGACGTCGGCGGCCTCCTCCTGTCCGGCGAAGTCGAGCGCGGCGGTCGGTTCGTCGGCCAGCAGCACCCCGGCGCCCGCGGCCACACAGCCGACCGCGCGTGCCAGATACATGCGCTGCAACTGGCCGCCCGACAGGGTGTGCAGCGGCCGGCCGACGAGGTGCCCGACGCCCAGCTTCGCCGCCGCCTCGACAGCCTCGGCCCGCGCACCGCTGCCGGCCAGCAACTCCCGCGCCGGCAGCGGGAACCGGCCGACCGCCGGCTTCTGGGGTATCCACGCGCACACCCGGCGCCGCCACGCCCACTCGGTGGCGCCGCGGGTGTCCCGGCCGCCCACCAGGATCCGGCCGCCCGTCCGGCGGTGCAGGCCGAGCACGGCCCGCAGCAGCGTGGTCTTGCCCGAACCGTTGGTACCGGTCAGCGCCACCCGCCGGCCGGCCGCGACGTCGAGGTCGACACCGCGGACGGCCTCCACACGGCCGTGCCTGCAGTCGACGTCGCGCATCACGACGTCCAGTGCTTCCATGCCGCCTCCTCGCTCCTCCACACGAGTCGGGAGGAGGGTGCGGATGGTTCCCGGCGTCACCGATCGCGTCGCCACCGGCGTGTGAGCGGTCGACGTCGTGTCCGGGTTCACCATCCGCATGCCGGACCTTGCCTCCGCTCCCCGGCGACGGCGCGTAGGGTGGTCGCGCAGCTGGTTCGCCCCGTCCGCCAGGCGGGGTGTCGTAAGAGGGAACCCGGTGGGAATCCGGGACTGCCCCGCAGCGGTGAGCGGGAACGACCGCCGTCATACGCACTGGGTCCGACGTACCGGGCCCGGGAAGCGACGGCCAGTAGGTGTCCTCCGGCGAGGAGGACGTGCCCGCGAGTCCGAAGACCTGCCGACTGCCCGTGTGCGGACCGTTCCGTGCGCGGACATCCCGGTGACCTCGAGGGCGGGTCGGCGTACACAACGGACGGAACCGCCGTGCTTTTGCCGCACGAGGTCGTTGCCGTCCGGGTCGCCACACCCTTCGCGCTCTCGTCCCGTCCCCGGGATCTCAGGGATTCATCTCGCGAAGGAGATCTCCGTGACAGCGAAGTCCGCGGCCGCGGCGGCACAGGCCACCGTGTACGGCTACCCCCGCCAGGGTCAGAACCGGGAGCTGAAAAAGGCAGTCGAGGGCTACTGGAAGGGCCGCGTCACCGCCGACGCCCTCCACGCCACCGCCGCCGAACTCCGCCGGAGCAACCGGCAGCAGCTCGCCGACGCCGGCATCCACGAGGTGCCCACCGGCGACTTCTCCTCCTACGACCACGTCCTCGACACCACCGTCATGGTCGGCGCGATCCCCGAACGGCACCGCGCGGCCGTCGCCGCCGACGCGACGGACGGGTACTTCGCCATGGCCCGCGGCACCCAGGACGTGGCGCCGCTGGAGATGACCAAGTGGTTCGACACCAACTACCACTATCTGGTGCCCGAACTGGGCCCGGACACCGTCTTCACGGCGGACCCCGCCAAGCAGGTCGCCGAGCTGGAGGAAGCCCTCGCCGAGGGCCTCACCGCCCGTCCCGTCCTGGTCGGCCCCGTCACCTACCTGCTGCTCGCCAAGCCCGCCCCCGGCGTCCCGGCGGACTTCGCACCGCTCACGCTCCTGGACCGGCTGCTTCCCGTGTACGCCGAGGTCCTCGCCGACCTGCGCGCGGCCGGCGCCGAGTGGGTCCAGCTGGACGAGCCCGCCCTCGTCCAGGACCGCACCCCGGCCGAACTGAACGCCGCCGCCCGCGCCTATCGCGACCTCGGCGCCCTCACCGACCGGCCCAGGCTGCTCGTCGCCTCCTACTTCGACCGGCTCGGCGACGCGCTGCCGGTGCTGGCCAAGGCGCCCGTCGAGGGGCTCGCCCTGGACTTCACCGGGGCCGCCGCGGCCAACCTGGACGCGCTCGCCGCCGTCGGCGGACTGCCCGGCAAGCGTCTGGTCGCCGGTGTCGTCGACGGCCGCAACATCTGGATCAACGACCTGCAGAGGTCGCTGTCCACGCTCGGGACCCTGCTGGGCCTGGCGGACCGGGTGGACGTCGCCGCCTCCTGTTCCCTGCTGCACGTGCCGCTGGACTCCGCGGCCGAGCGGGACATCGAGCCGCAGATCCTGCGCTGGCTCGCGTTCGCGAAGCAGAAGACCGCCGAGATCGTCACGCTCGCCAAGGGCCTCGCCCAGGGCACCGACACGATCACCGCCGAACTGGCCGCCAACCGCGCCGACCTCGCCTCCCGCGCGGGCTCGCCCATCACCCACGACCCGGCCGTCCGCGCCCGCGCCGCCGCCGTCACGCACACCGACGCCCGCCGCTCCCAGCCGTACGCCGAGCGGGCCGCGGCCCAGCGCGCCCACCTCGGGCTGCCCCTGCTGCCGACCACGACCATCGGATCGTTCCCGCAGACCGACGAGCTGCGCGCCGCCCGCGCCGACCTGCGCGCCGGACGCATCGACGAGGCCGGGTACGAGGAGCGCATCAAGGCGGAGATCCAGGAGGTCGTCACCTTCCAGGAGAAGACCGGCATCGACGTCCTCGTGCACGGCGAGCCCGAACGCAACGACATGGTGCAGTACTTCGCCGAGCGGCTCACCGGCTACCTCGCCACCCAGCACGGCTGGGTCCAGTCCTACGGCACCCGCTACGTCCGTCCGCCGATCCTGGCCGGCGACATCTCCCGCCCCGAGCCGATGACGGTCCGCTGGACGACGTACGCCCAGTCCCTCACCGGCCGTCCGGTCAAGGGCATGCTCACCGGGCCCGTCACCATGCTCGCCTGGTCCTTCGTCCGCGACGACCAGCCCCTCGGGGACACCGCCCGCCAGGTCGCCCTCGCCCTGCGCGACGAGGTGGTCGACCTGGAGACCGCCGGCACCTCCGTCATCCAGGTCGACGAGCCGGCCCTGCGCGAGACCCTGCCGCTGCGCGCCGCCGACCACGCCGCCTATCTGGCCTGGGCGACCGAGGCGTTCCGACTCAGCACGAGCGGGGTGCGGCCGGACACCCAGATCCACACCCACATGTGCTACGCCGAGTTCGGCGACATCGTCCAGGCCATCGACGACCTCGACGCGGACGTCATCAGCCTGGAGGCCGCCCGCTCCCACATGCAGGTCGCGCGGGAGCTTGCCGCGCACGGCTACCCGCGTGAGGCCGGGCCCGGCGTGTACGACATCCACTCTCCGCGCGTCCCGAGCACCGACGAGGCCGCCGAACTCCTGCGCACCGGGCTCGAGGCGATCCCGGCGGAGCGGCTGTGGGTCAATCCCGACTGCGGCCTGAAGACCCGCGGCTGGCCCGAGACCCGCGCCTCCCTGGAGAACCTGGTCGCCGCCGCCCGCACCGTCCGGGCGGAGCTGCCCGCCTCCTGATCCGGCCTTCGCGAGGGGCCGGGGCGCCCCGGCCCCTCGCGGTCGGTTCAGGTCGCGGTCGGTTCAGGTCGCGGTCGGTTCAGGTCGCGGTCGGTTCAGGTCGCGGCCGGCTCAGGTCGCGGCCGGCTCAGGACGCGGCCGGTCCAGAACGCAGCCGGTCCAGAACGCAGCCTTCAGGTCGCGGTCGGTTCAGGTCGCGGTCGCCTCGGCCGCCGCGCGGCCTGCCGCGCGGCCGGAGAACAGGCAGCCGCCGAGGAAGGTGCCCTCCAGCGAGCGGTACCCGTGGACGCCGCCGCCGCCGAAGCCCGCGACCTCCCCTGCCGCGTACAGGCCGGGGACCGGGACGCCGGAGGCGTTCAGGACGCGGCCCGAGAGGTCGGTCTGGAGGCCACCGAGGGTCTTGCGGGTGAGGATATTGAGCCGCACGGCGATCAGCGGCCCGGCGGCCGGGTCCAGGATCCGGTGCGCGGAGGCGGTACGGCTGAGCGTGTCCCCGGGATAGGCGAGCGCGTTGCGGATGCCCATGACCTGGGCGTCCTTGGTGTACGGGTTGGCGATCTCGCGGTCGCGGGCCTCGATCTGCCGCTGGAGGTCGGGCAGCCTGATCAGGTTCTGACCCGTCAGTTTGTTCATCCCCGCGACCAGTTGCGGCAGGGTCTCGGCGACGACGAAGTCCTCCCCCTTCTCCTTGAACCGCTCGATCGGCTCCGGGGTCTGCCAGATGCGTGACAGCAGCTTCCAGACGTTCTTCTCGGTGAGGTCGGGGTTCTGCTCCGAGCCGGAGAGGGCGAACTCCTTCGCGATGATCTTCTGGGTGGTGACGAACCAGGAGTAGTCGTAGCCGGAGTCGGTGATCGACTTGAGGGTGTGGAGCGTGTCGTAGCCCGGGATGTCCGGGCTGGAGAAGCGCTTGCCGGTGGCGTCGAACCACAGGGAGGAGGGGCCGGGCAGGATGCGGATGCCGTGGCCGGGCCAGATCGGGTCGTAGTTCCTGAGGCCCTCGGTGTAGTGCCACATGCGGTCGGGGTTGACGATCCGTCCGCCCGCCCGCTCGGTGATGGCGAGCATCCGGCCGTCCACGTGCGCGGGCACTCCGGTGATCATGGACTTCGGCGGGGTGCCGAGGCGGGCCGGCCAGTTCCGGCGGACGAGGTCGTGATCGGCGCCGATACCGCCCGAGGTGACGATCACCACCGGCGCGCGCAGCTCGAAGTCACCGACCACCGTGCGGGAGCTGGGCTTGCCGCGGGCCGCGTCGCTCGGCTCCAGGACCGCGCCCCGCACCCCGGTGACGGCACCTCCCGTGACCACCAGCTCGTCCACCCTGTGCCGGAACCGGAACGTCACCCGCCCGTCCCTCGCGGCGGCCCGCACCTTCTTCTCGAAGGGCTCGACGACGGCGGGGCCGGTGCCCCAGGTGACGTGGAAGCGCGGCACCGAGTTGCCGTGGCCGTCCGCGAGGCCGCCGCCCCGCTCGGCCCAGCCGACGACCGGGAACCACTGCACGCCGAGCCCCGAGAGCCAGGACCGCTTCTCCCCGGCGGCGAAGTCGACGTACGCCTCGGCCCACTTGTACGCCCAGTGGTCCTGACCCGCCGGGTCGTCGGCGCCGCGGTCGAACCCGGCCGTGCCGAGCCAGTCCTGCCAGGCGAGTTCGCGGGAGTCCTTGATGCCCATCAGCCGCTGCTCGTGGGAGTCGACGAGGAACAGGCCGCCGAACGACCAGAACGCCTGGCCGCCCAGGCCGGTCTCGGGTTCCTGGTCCAGCAGCAGCACCTTGCGTCCGGCCGCGGCCAGTTCGGCCGTGGCGACCAGCCCGGCGAGACCGTGTCCGACGACGATGGCGTCCGCGTCCGACGCTGCCGAGGCGGCGTACGCCGGGATCGTGGCCTGGGCGAGGGCAGCGCCGGCCAGCACGCCGCCCGCCACGGTCAGAGCGTGGCGGCGGGTCATCGCGGCGGGGGCTGACGAGTGCTCCATGGGCTGCCTTCCAATGGGGGTGAGGAGGAGGCCGGGGAGGTGCGGGATGCTCCTGCGACAACAGGGGTTACCGACGGTAGACCAGGCAGTACGGGGATCACCAGAGCCGTGCGCCGCTCAACTTTCCTTGCGATGGAGAGGGTTGGTGATATCTCACCGGCCCGGCGACGCCGGTGCCGGACGTCGCCCCCCTTGCCCGGAACCGGCGCCGGTACTACGCCGTCGAGCTCGGTGGAGCCGATCGGCCCTTACGCCCCGGTGCTGCTACCGGGTTTCATTCGCAGTGCGTCGGGCTTCAGCCGGACGGTGAGGCGAATCGACGGTCGCAGCCTGTGGAGCGCGGACAGGACCAGGATGCGTCCTGGCACAGCGCGGCGAAGCAGGGAGCCACGGCGAGAAGGCCAGAGCCCTCGGGCTTCGACCCGAGGAGCACATCACGACGCGTGCTCCTCCGCCTCGCCGAAGCGGGCGAGCGCGAGAGCCCCCGCGATGGACGCGGCGAATCCCGCGACGGCCAGCGGCGCGAGTCCGTGGCGGGTGGTGTCCCCCAGCCAGACGATGCCGAACAGCGCGGGCCAGACGGTCTCCCCGATGACCATCGCCGCCGTCGCCGAGGTGACCGAGCCGGACTGGAGGGCCTCGATGAGGAGCAGATAGCCGGTGATCCCGGAGAGGACCACGGCGTACACCGACGGGTCGGACGGCAGACCGGGCAGGGACAGTCCGGGCATCAGCCGGGCCCCGACAGCCGTGACACCGAAGCTGATCCCGGCGAGGCCGCCCAGTACGGCGGCGCGGTGGCGCACGTCGCGCAGGCGCGGTGTCAGCGCCCAGCTCACCAGGGCGAGCCCTACCGAGCCCACCAGCACCGCGAGCCGCATCCTCATGTCGCCGTCCCCGCCGGTCTCCCGGCCGGCCGCGACGGCCATCACGGCGAGTCCGCCGCACACCGCGACGACGGCGCCCCATTCCACCGGCCGCAGCCGGACGCTCAGCACGAACGCCGAGACGATCGCGGTGACGGCCAGCGCCCCGGCGACCGCCGCCTCGACCAGGAAGAGCGGGACCGAGCGCAAGGAGATCAGCTCGGCGCCGAAGCCCACCGTGTCGAGGGCGACACCGACGACGAACGGCCACTGCCAGGTGGCCCGTACGGCCGCGCCGGCGCCTCCGGGGGCCACCCGGCGCGCGCCGAGCGCCTGGAACACGGTCGCCGTTCCCATGAACAGAGCGGCACACAGCGCGAACAGCAGGCCGAGTCCCATGGCCGCAGGCTAATGCGCCGGGGGTGCGGCCGCGGGGAGGGGGACCCGCCGTGGTGTCGCGGCGGGTCGCGGCATGCAGGCGCGGCCCGGCAGGCGTTTCCGCGCGGCGTTTCCGCGCGGCGTTTCCGCGCGGCGTTTCCGCGCGGCGTTTCCGCGCGGCGTTTCCGCGCGGCGTTTCCGCGCGGCCCGGCACGCGTTTCGGC
>NZ_JBSFCI010000028.1:0-115142 GCF_053593375.1 Streptomyces sp. NPDC002309
CGGGGTGTCCTGTCGCGTGGGTGGGGTGTGGGTTGCGGGCGCTCCCCCTCCCACGGCGGCGCCCACCCCGGGTCCCCCCCCCGTCCCCCCAGAACTCGGGGCCGGACCCTTCTCGTCACTCCGGGACCGCCTCGGGGCCCACCGTGCGAGGGCCGCGTCCGAGTCGCTCGCCGAGCCGGACGCGCTGCCGCCGCGCCTCGTCCAGTACGTCGTCCAGGCCCGCCTCCTCGGCGTGTTCGGCGGCGCGTCCGTACGCCTCGATCGCCCGGTGCAGATGCGTGCGGGTGTCCGTGCGGCGGTGCAGGCGCGCGAGTATGGAGGCGCGCAGCCGCCAGTGGTCCGCGAGGAACGCCGGCTCCTCGGAACTGCGCAGGGCCTCGCCGATCGTCCACTCGGCCTCGTAGAGGTCGGACAGCACCCGCTTGATGTCGTAGCGCCGGTAGTGGGCCTGTCCCAGACCCGACCAGCGGCCGGCGAGGCCGGAGTGGCCGGGCGGGGTGTCCTGGAGGGCGGTGCGCAGGACGGAGACGGCCCGGGCCGCGTCGTCGGCGGACTTCCTCGCCGCGCCCCGGTCCATCAGGGCCGTGCCGTACTCGAACAGCAGGTCGCCGCGGTCGGGGTCGTCGGCGGGCAGCAGCCGTTCGGCCTGTGCCCACGCCTCGACGGCGTGGTCCAGCCGGGCGGTGTCACGGGTCCGCCGGTACGCGGCCCGGTAGAGCCGCGCCGACCGCGCGTAGCACTCGCGTCGCAGCGCCAGGTCCTCCCCGGCGGCCCGCAGCGCCTGGTCCACGGCGTACAGGGTCCGCCGCTCCCGGTCCTCGTCGTCCGCGGGCGGGGCGAGCTCGGTGGCCGACGCCGCCGCCAGCCAGGTCCGGCAGCGCTCCTCGTCGGACAGGACGCGCTTGCCGCGGGCCGCGCCCTGGAAGTCGTCCATGGCGCGCAGCGCCAGTTCGGCGGCCCGCTCCGGCAGCGGCCGGGCCGTGCGCACCCGCCCGTTCCCGGCGTACTGCCGCGCCAGGTCCAGCAGCAGCCGCCCCCGTACGATCTGCGCGCGCTCCCGGCTGGGGAACGTCAGCCGTACGTCGGCCGCGTCGACGGCCCGGTGCAGATGCGTCAGGTACCACTGCTCGGCGTCGCCCGCGCGGTACGGCCCCTGTGCCCCGGGGTGGTCCACTCCCGCCTCCGCGACGGCGCGGCGCACGTGGGGCAGCGCCGCCGCGGCGGTGCGCGGGCCGTTGAGCCCCTGGGGGCAGGACCCGGCGCCCCGCATCGCCAGGGAGAGGTCCCTGTCGGCGACGTACAGCAGCACGGCGCGGGCGAACTCCTCGGCCCGGCACCGGCCGTCCGCCGCCTCGCGCGCCCACTCCCGCAGCCCGGCGGGGACGCCCTCGAAGCCGAGGTCGCGGCCGCTCAGTTCACCGGCGAGTGCCCAGCAGACCAGTCCGCGGGTGAGGCTTCCGGGCGCCCCGAACCGGTCCGGGTCCCTGATCGCCTCCCAGGCGTCGCGCAGATCGTCGCCGACCCGGCGCACCCGCCACCGCACCAGCAGGGCGTTGGCCAGTTCCTCGGCGGCGGACAGCCGTTCCCGGTCCGGCGCCGGGACCTCCAGCGCCTGGTGCAGATACCGGACGGCGGCGTCGAGGGCGCGGGTGAGTCCCTGCGCCTCGAACCGGCCCATGGCCTCCTTGCCCTTGCCGAGAAGCTCTCCCGCCGTCAGCTCGGGCCGCTTGGGTACCGCCGGGATCCGCGCGCCGAGGTCGCGCAGCACGTCGGCCGACACCTCGGCGAACGCGCGCAGCGCGGCCGGTTCCTCCTCGACCGCGCCGACGGGCGGCCCGGGGACGTGCGGGTCCACCGCGCCCCGCAGGAACGCCCCGGCCAGAGCCGGGAAGTTGCGCGCGCTGCGCCCGAACTTCCGGTCCACGTAGTCGGAGCAGTGCCGGAACAGGAGCTGGGCCTCCTCCAGGGTCAGCCGGGACCGCAGTTCGCCCGCCACCCCCGGCAGGAAGTCGTAGCGCACGGCGCGTGGGTCGTCCGCGTCCTCGCGCCGACCGAGCAGCCCGCCGAGGAGCACCTCGGACAGCGCCTCGGGGCCGCTGCCGGCGAGCATGGCGTGCTGGACGAGCTGCATGACCGGCAGATACAGCGGCACCGCCGACAGATACACGGCGAGACGGCGGGCCTCCGGGGAGGCCGCCCGCCAGAAGACATGGACGCGGTGGGCGCCACTGACGTCCTCCGCGGCCCGCACCGGCGCACGGGACCCTGCGTGGTCGGCGCGCACCCAGCCGGCCGCCGCGTCCAGCGACTGTCCCGTGGTGCCCGACACCAGCCGGGCCCAGCCCTCCACCGAGCCCCGGCGCAGCGCCAGCACGGGGACGGGCAGCGCGCCCCGCTCGACGCGGCCCTTGTCCGGCCGGAACTCCAGCGTCCCGGCGGGCCCCTCACGACGGCGCAGCCGACCGCGCAGGGCCGGCAGATGGGTGCGCAGCCACATCCGCTGGGGCAGCGGCTGGACCACGGCGACGGGCGCGGTCGACGCCCAGCGGTGGAGCAGCCGCTGCATCCGGCCGCTGCGCCACAGAGGGCCCGCGCAGTCGCTGAGGACGAGGGTCAGGCGCCGGCCGGTCGGATCGCTGAGCTGCTCGGGAGCGTGCGGCGGGCGGACCCGCTCGGGTGTGGCGGAGCAGCCGGGGAGGCCGCCGGGGGCCTCGTGCAGGTAGCGCACCCGTACTTCGCGGAAGGCACCGGCCCGCTCACAGACCTGGCGCACCTCGTCCAGCACCTGCTGCCAGACCGTCATCGAGGTGGAGACGTCCATCAGGAGCAGCAGCCGTGCCTCGCGGCGCCGTTCGGCGCGCAGCACGGGCAGGACGATCCCGGACTCGGCGGCCCGTTCGGCGGTGGCCCGCTCGTCGAGGGCGCGCGGCACGGGACGCACGGGTGCGCGGTAGCGCTGGAGGGGGCGTAACCCGCGTTGCAGGGCGAGCGGTTCGGGCAGGACCGGAGCCGCCGGCACGCTCACGGGCGCCGTCCGCGGACCGACGGCGTCGCCCGCGGTGCCGGGGGCGAACAGCCGGGCGCCGTCGGGCTGCCGGTCCCGGCCGTCGGCGGTGGCGGAGCCGTCCGGACCCGCCGGCACGGATTCGGAGCCGGCGCCGTCCGGCGGCGCGGGCGCGACCTCCCGGGGGCCCTGGTCGGCGGGGCCCCAGGGCCGGTCGGGGGCGGGCAGGTGGCGGGCCAGCCAGAGGGCGTCCGCGAGTTCCTCGACGTCGGGGGCGACGCCCGCGTCGCGCAGACGTGCGACCAGCGCCGTGAGCGCGCCGCTCGCGGCGCCGGCGGGGACACCGGTGGCCCGTGAGGACATCCGCTACCTGGGTCCGCGGTCCAGGGGCTGCATCAGCAGCTCCGCGATCTCCTCGCGCCGTGCCGCGTCCCGGGCGGCGTGCCGAGCGAGGAAGATGGCGTTGAGCAGCTGGTCGGTGGGGCGCAGCGCGCCGTCCGCCTCGGCCTCCGTGAAGTGGTCGACGATGTCGTGGTGGACCTCGTGGGCGTCCTGGCCGAAGTGTGCCTGGACCAGCGCGGCGAGACGTTCGTCGCGGGGGGCCTTGAGGTCCAGCGGGATGCAGCGGCGCAGCAGCGGGGCGGGGAACTCGCGCTCTCGGTTGCTGGTCATGACGACGAACGGGAACGCGCGACAGCGCACCCGCCCCTCGGTGACCTCGACCTTGCGGCCGTCGTCGGTGAGCACCCGCACCACCGGCGTCCGGTCGGAGATCCGCTCCAGTTCGGGGATCGGGAAGCTGCCCTCCTCCAGCACGTTCAGCAGGTCGTTCGGCAGGTCGATGTCGCTCTTGTCCAACTCGTCGACGAGCAGCACACGGGGGCGATCGGCGGCGAGCAGCGCGGTGCCCAGCGGGCCGAGCCTGAGGTACCGGCCGATGTCCTCGGACTCGGGTCCGGCGGGACGACGGCGGCGCACACGCTGCGTGAAGTCCTCGCCGGCCCGCCTGAGCTGGGCGTCCTGGAGCCGGCCGATGGCGTCGTAGGTGTAGAGGCCGTCCCGCAGCTCGCTGCGGCTCACGATGGGCCATTCCAGGACCCGGCCCAGTCCGAGCTCGTGGGCGACGGAGTGCGCGAGGGTCGACTTGCCGACACCGGGTTCGCCGGTGACCAGCAGCGGGCGCCTCAGGTACAGGGCCGCGTTGACCAGTTCGAGGGTCTCGGGGTCCTGGATCGGAAGCGGGGCGGTGTCGGCGCCGAGCCGGCGGTGGGTGGCGGAGTCGAGACCGGGCACGTCGTACGGCACGGCCGGGGCGTCGAAGGCCCGCCACGGCGGCGGGTCGGGCAGCCGGTCGATCCTGGCCGGATCCGGACGCCCGTCGCCCTGGTAGACGAACCACTCGCTCATGCTGCGCTCCTCGTCGACGGTCGGTGGTGTCCACGTCCGGGCTGACGGGGGCGTCGCACACCCGCGACGAGCCCACCGAAATGTACCCAGATCCGACCTGTGGCACCGATCTTTTCGGCCCCCTCCGCCCGAGGCGATCAATGTCGGCCGCGCCGTGCGCGGGGGCGATCAGGGGCGATCGTTCGGGCCCGTCCGGTGCGGGGGTGCGACCTCTTCGGCCTACCGGTGCGGGGGTACGACCCGTTCGGCGCCCGGCACCGGGGTGCCACCCCTTCGACTTTCCGGTGCGGGTGCGATCCGTTCGGCCTTCCGGTGCGGGGGTGGGCCCCCAGCGATCGGGCGCGACCCGGTCGACGCCCCGCACCGGGGCGTGCGACCTGTCCGGCCCTCCGGTGCGAGGGGGCGGTCTGTTCGGCGCCCGGGTCGCAGGGCGGCCCCTCGTCGTGCCGGGCGGGTGTTCACATGGGCGAGTCCAGGGTCCCGGTCTCCTCGGCGGGGAGCGGCCGGCCCGGGTCGTCGTAGAGCAGCGCGAGCGGTTCGGCCCAGGAGTGGGCGGCGCGGCGCTCGCTGACGTCCTGGCGCAACTGCCGCAGCTGGTCGGGGAGTTCGGCCAGCGAGCCGAGGGTCCCCAGCAGTTCCTGCGCCTTGGCGTGGAGGGTGTCGCAGTCCTCGGCGCAGGTGCGGGTGACATGGCCGTCGACGTGCCAGAGGGCGACGCCGTGCCCGTTCTCCAGGGCGAGCCCGAGCGCGGCCCGCCCCGGTCCGCGGCCCGCGGGGCGGCACATCACGGGGATGCGGTCGAAGGCCGCCTCCCGGTAGCCGCGGCCGGTGGTGACGACGCCGCGCTGCGGGGTACGCCAGCCGGCGAAGCGCCGCTGGGCGGTCATGCCCTGCCAGCGGTCGGCCCACAGTTTGTCCGGATCTCCCCGGCGCGCGAGGGAGCGCAGCACCACCCGGCGGCGCGCGCCGAGGTGCCCGGCGTCGTCCAGCTGGGCGATGTCGTCGAACCGCCAGCGGTGCACGGCGGTGTCGAAGTGCTCGGCGGGCAGGGCCACTTCAAGAGGCACCGGACAGTTCTTCCGGTCCTTGGCCCGCAGCAGGTCGCCGAGCGGCCCGCGCAACGCCTGGACCAGCTCCCCGGGGAGGCGGCCGTGAACGGAGTCGTCGGTCCCGTACAGCTCGGGCTCGCCCGTGCCGTCGCCGTCGTCGAGCCAGATCTGCCAGAAGAAGCGGGTGGGTTCCGAGCCGATCACCGGGTCGAGGAGGACCGCGACCGTGGGGCCCTCGTCCGGGCCGGGGTAGGGGACGACGACACGGCCGGTCCGTTCCGGCGCGGCGGCGGACATCTCGTCCGGGAGTCGCACGTCGCGGACGAAGGCGTGCATCTCGCGGCGCGGATCCCGGCGCAGCCGCCGCTCGATCCAGGCGTCGAGCGGTGCGCACGGCTCGCCCCTGGCCCGCAGGTAGGCGTCGACGAACCGCAGGTAGCGCAGGAACGCGAGCGGGTCGAGCGGGTGCGCCCCCTCGTAGAGCAGCCCGTGGCCGTCCCGCCAGGTGCGCAGGTCGGGCTGCGGTCCCGGCCACCTGGTGCCACTGCGGGCGCGCGTCGCGAGTGCCTCCACGGTGGGCGCGTCGGGCGGCGCGGGCAGCGCGGCCAGCAGGTTCAGCGCCTCCCGGCGGTCCGCCGGCGTCCATCCGGCGCCGCCGTCGGCGCCGGGACCCGACTGCTGGTCGATCCAGTTGTCACCGCTCTCGGAGACCGGTTCCGTGCCGTGCCACCGGTCGTGCGCGGCGATGACGGTGCGGTAGGTCCCGCCGAACCGGCGGAGCGCGGCGATCGCGACCGCCTTCCCGCCGTCCTGCTGCTTACGCCGCGACTTGACCAGGCCCACCACGGCCCCGGAGACGGGGTCGAGCAGCGGACCGCCCGAGACACCGGCCGGGAAGTCGACGTCGGGCTTGATGATCAGGCCGTACCCGTCCTCGTGGCCGTTGATGTCGGCGTCCACGGCACGGGCGTGGGTGTGCGGCGGCTCGGGATAGTAGCCGTACACCCTGACGGGACCGGAGTGCCGGACGGCCCGGTCGGCGAGCCACACGCACTCGTGGGGCTGTTCGTCGGGCTCAGCCAGCAGCCGCACCAGCGCCAGATCCTCGTCCAGCGGGACGACCGGCCGGTCGGGGTCGGTGAGCAGCCACTCGGCGAGCCGCGCCTCGGCGTCGACGCCCTCGCCGCGCACCCGGAAGGTCAGGTCCCGGTCCGCCCTCAGGTGCTGGCGCAGCACATGGGCCGCGGTCAGCACCCAGCCCGGCGCCACGAAGAACCCGCTGCCCCACAGGGGTCTGTCGTCGCCGCCGGACGGGAGGAGGTGCACGGTGGCGGCCTTGGCCAGGGCGTGCAGGCGTTCGCTGGGCTCGGTCATGCGCCGGCGGGCCCCTGAGCACGGTCGGCCTCGCGGTCGAGACTCCAGGTGAGGGTGACCTGGAGCGATGCCTTGGCCTCACCCCGGGCGAGGACGGCGACGGCCAGGCCCTCCTTGGCGGTCAGCTCGACTCCGAAGGTGATGGCGGCCTCACTGGGTCCGGCGGCGCGGGCGGCATCGAGCACCGTGCCGCCCACCGCGGTGATCAGCTCCTGGAGCTGCTCGACCTTGGCCCGCGCGGTCTCCGTGAAACCGACGTCCTCGTGGTCGTCGAACGCGTCCGCGCTTCCGATCCGGGCGGTGACCACCATGCCGTTGGGCAGTTCGATGTCCTGGATGTGACTCATGGTGTTCCCCCGTCGAGCTTGCGTTCCGGTCGGCCGGCGCACCCGTGGAGTGCGACGAGGCCACCCTCCCGTACCGCCCAGGGGGGTGAGGCCGTCAACTCACCGAGTGGCGCATATTCTGAGGGTATGTACTTCACCGACCGAGGCATCGAGGAACTGGAGAAGCGGCGCGGCGAGGAGGAGGTCACCTTCGAGTGGCTCGCCGAGCAGCTGCGTACGTTCGTCGACCTGAACCCGGACTTCGAGGTGCCGGTGGAGCGCCTGGCAACGTGGCTGGCGCGACTGGACGACGAGGACGACGAGTAGCGGGAACAGCAGACCGGGGCTCGTGGACGGCAGGGGCCTCGGGGCCTCGCCCCCGCCCCGCCCTCGCCTCGCCCCCGCCCCCACCCTCGCCCGCAAGGGCCGTTCGCCGACGTGAGGTCTTCCGTCGGCGTACCCGGACGACAGGCGCGTCCGTTCAGGTCCGCCCCGTCCCGAGGGGAACGAGGTGGCGCCGGATCACCGAAGCGGTGAGGCCCGATCACCGAGAAGAGTGTCTTGACTTCCGTCGGCCGCGATATATCGTGAATCACGTAAGACGCGATATGGCGTGTCGAGTCTGTCCGTCCCTTCCCGCGTGCGGTCAGGCAGGTCGAGGAGGTCAGCACCATGCCCGAATGGTCCGTCGCCGAGCCGAGGAAGCTCACCTTCGACGAGCCCGTGAGCGAACTCCACGTACGCGTCGTGGGGGGAACGGTGAACGTGGTGGGCACCGACGAGGGTTCCGCCCGCCTGGAGATCGGCCGGATCGTCGGGCCGCCCCTGATCGTCACCCACCGGGGCGGCACGCTCACGGTGGCCTATGAGGACCTGCCCTGGAAGGGCTTCCTCAAGTGGCTCGACCGCAAGGGCTGGCGACGCAGCGCGGAGATCTCGGTGACGGTTCCGGCGGGGACGCGCGTGGAGGTCGGCGCCGTCGGCGCCGCCGCCGTGATCTCCGGGATCGAGGGGCGCGCGGAGGTCAGGGGCGTCTCCGGGGACACCACGCTCGTCGGTCTCGCGGGACCGGTCCGCGCGGACACCGTCTCCGGGAACGTGGAGGCCCAGGCGCTCAGCGGCGATCTGCGCTTCAACTCGGTCTCCGGCGACCTGACCGTGGTCGAGGGCACGGGTTCCGCGGTCAAGGCGGAGTCGGTCAGCGGCTCGATGATCGTCGACCTCGATCCGGCCGGCGGCCCCAGCGACGTCACCCTGAACAGTGTCTCGGGCGAGATCGCGATCCGGCTGCCGCATCCGGTCGACGCGGAGGTGGAGGCCAACACGGCCAGCGGCTCGGTCTCCAACGCCTTCGAGGACCTCCGGGTCACCGGCCAGTGGGGCGCCAAGCGCATCACCGGCCGCCTCGGCGCGGGCAACGGCCGACTGAAGGCCACGACCGTCTCCGGCTCGATCGCGCTGCTGCGCCGCCCGCCTCTGGAGGACGACGGACCATGGGCCGCCCCGGCGGCCGAGGGACGCACCGCCTCGGGGGACGATCCGGATTCCGGTCCGGGCGTGAGCTCGGCCCCGTCCGCCGCCCCGGCCGATGGCACGACCGACAAGAAGGTGCTCTGACATGCCCCCCGTCTTCGCTCACGGCCGTCTCCGCCTCTACCTGCTGAAGCTGCTCGACGAGGCCCCGCGACACGGCTACGAGGTGATCCGCCTCCTGGAGGAACGCTTCCAGGGGCTGTACGCGCCGTCGGCGGGCACGGTCTACCCGCGCCTGGCCAAGCTGGAGGCCGAGGGCCTGGTCACCCACACCACCGAGGGCGGCCGCAAGGTGTACGCCATCACCGACGCCGGACGCGCCGAACTGGCCGACCGCAGCGGTGAACTGGCCGATCTGGAACTGGAGATCCGTGAGTCGGTGGCGGAGCTCGCCGCCGAGATCCGCGCCGACGTCCGGGGCGCGGCCGGTGACCTGCGGCGCGAGATGCGCGCGGCGGCGAGCGAGGCCCGCAGGACCGGCACGGTCAACGGCGACGCCGGGGACGCCACCGGCCACTTCGACGACCCGGACCACTCCGACAACGAGGCCTGGCACGCCGCGAAGGAGGAGATGCGGCGGGTCAAGCAGGAATGGAAGGAGCAGGCCCGGCGCGCCAAGGACGAGAGCCGCCGGGCCCGCGAGGAGGCCCAGCGGGCGCGGCGCCAGGCCAAGGAGGCGCAGGAGCGCGCCCACGAGCAGGCCCAGGAGGAGGTGCAGCGCATCGCCCAGAAGGTGCAGCGGCAGGTGCAGGACCACTTCGCGCGGGGGGACTGGCCGACGGGGCTGCGCGAGGGCCTCACCGAACTCGCCAAGGAGTTCGGCGATTTCGGGAAGGACTTCGGCAAGGAGTTCGGCAAGGACCTGGGCTTCGGGCGCGGCGGCGCGGCCCGGCCGGCGCCGGACTACTCGACGACGCCGGAGGACTTCCCCGCCGAATACGAGCCGGCCTGGGCCCACGAGGTCTCCTCGGGCGGCGACCCGGCCCGCGACCTGGACCGCCTCCTCGACCGCTTCCGTGACGACATCCGCGACGCGGCCCGCGACCACGGGGTGACGCAGGACCAGCTCCGGGACGCGCGAAGCCATCTGTCGACGGCGGCGGCGCACATCGGGGCACTGCTGCGGGCGCCGCGGGCGTAGGAACGGGCGGCCTCCGGGCCCTTGGCGCGGCAGGAGGGAACCCTCAGCAGCACTGCCGGGCGGGAACCCTCAGCAGCACTGCCAGAGGAAGCGGCCCTCCGTGCCGTCCGGCGACTCGAAGGCGTAGCCGATGCCGGCGTCGCCGAAGTTGACGGCGACGGGGAGGTCGCAGGAGTCCAGCTGGGCGACGAGGGTCCAGCCCTCGCCCGGCAGTTCCTCGCCCTGGAGCCAGTTCGGCTCGATGCCCGGTCCACCGAGGAACTGCAGCGGCCGCCCTTCGCCGTCGCCCTCCGGGCCATCGGTGCCGCCGGTCCCGCCGCCCTCACCAGGAGCGTCGTCACCGGTGCCGTCCGGGGAGGGATGCGGCAGATGGTCGGTGCCCACGCTCGGACCGACGGCCCGTCCGTCCACCGTCAGGAACTCGGGGACGCGGCCGTCGGGCTGGATCACGAGAGCGTTCTCCCCGGCCTCCGGCTCGTAGGTGCCTTCGATGTACCCGCGCTCGTCGCCCGTGATGAAGAGATAGGCCAGGCGCCCGCCCTCCAGGGCGAACTGCCCCACGAACTCCATCGGTTCGCCGGTCGTGCGCGACAACGGCCACTGCGGCTCCGCCAGCCAGACCGGCTGCCCGCCGACCTTTGTCACGGCTTCCCGGACGACGTCCCCTGTCCGCACGAAAGCGATCGGCACGGGCTCGGACACGGTCATGGAGGCTCCTTGGCGACGCGACTGCCGCGACGTCCTGGAATCGACGTCGACACCACCCACGGTAGGACCCCGCACTGACAGCCAGGCCCCGGCGCCGCTCGTCCAGCTGCGAGCGGCGCTGCCTGCTCAGCCCGCTTTCACCTCTCCCCCGCCGCCGATCACCCGCGTCACCGACTCGTAGGTGACGCCGTGGTCGGCGAGCACCTCGGCGGGGACGCCCGGACGGGCGGTCAGGGCGAGGAGGATGTGCTCGTCCCCGACGGTGCGTTCACGGCGGGCGACGGCGATGCGCAGGGCCTTCTCCAGCACCTCCCGGGCGTCCCGGCCGAGCGGGCGATGCGCGCCCCACCAGCTCTTCTCCTTGTCCCCGCGCCGGTCCTTCCGGTCACCGGACATCGCGCCCACGCCATGCGCCTGCTCCACCCGGGAGACGATCTCCGAGACGTCGATCCCCAGTCCGGCCAGCGCGTCGGCGTCGGCCTTCGACAGTCCCGCCCGCCGTCGCGCCTCGTCCAGCGCCCGGAGCACGGAGTCCCGGCGCTCGTCGAGGCCGAGCGCCGCCAGCGCGAACGCACCCCGGCCGGCTCCGTGATCGAGCAGCGCGCGCAGCAGGTGCTCCGCGTCGACGGTCCCCGCCCCCGCCTCCTCGCCATGCTCGACGGCGCCCTTCACCACGGCGCGCGCGTCCTTCGTGAACCGCTCGAACATCATCGCCTCCCGTACTTCTTGTGCACGGCCTGCCTGCTCACACCGAGTTCCGCGGCGATCTCCTGCCACGACCAGCCCTGGTGGCGCGCACTGCGCACCTGCACGGCCTCCAACTGCTCCAGCAGTCTGCGCAACGCGGCAACGGCACGCAGCCCCACCCGTGGATCGCGATCACCGGCTCGCTCGGCGAGTTCCGTAGCATCGGTCATGACGTCAACTTAGGTTGACATCAGGGGTCTCGTCAACCTTGGTTGACACCATGCCGGGCGCGGGCCGCCGACGGGTGGACAAAGAAGGGCGGCCGACGGTGACCGGACAGAGAAAGGCGGCCGGTCCGCTTCCGGACCGGCCGCCGTACCGACGGGCACACCGCGTGGGGGCGGCAGTGAACCTCAGCCGTTGGTGAGCACGATCTTCCCGAACTGCTCGCCCGACTCCAGCCGTTCGAAGCCCTCGCGGGCGCGGTCCATCGGGAGCACCTCGTCGATGACGGGGCGGACGCCGGTGACGGCGCAGAAGGACAGCAGATCCGCCAGCTCGTCCTTGGTGCCCATCGTGGACCCGACGACCTTCAGCTCCAGGAAGAAGATCCGGGTCAGTTCGGCGTGGGAGGGCCGGTCACCGCTCGTGGCGCCGGAGATGACGAGCGTGCCGCCGGGGCGCAGCGACTTCACCGAGTGCGACCAGGTGGCGGCGCCGACCGTCTCGATCACGGCGTCCACGCGCTGCGGCAGCCGCGCCCCCGGCTCCAGCGCCTCCACGGCACCGAGCTCCAGGGCGCGCTTGCGCTTGGCCTCGTCCCGGCTGGTCGCGAACACGCGCAGCCCCGCGGCCTTGCCGAGGACGATCGCGGCCGTGGCGACACCACCGCCGGCCCCCTGCACAAGCACCGAGTCACCGGGGCGGACCCCGGCGTTCGTGAACAGCATGCGGTAGGCCGTCAGCCAGGCGGTCGGCAGACAGGCGGCCTCCTCGAAGGACAGCTCCCTGGGCTTGGGCAGGACGTTCCAGGTCGGCACGGCGACCTGCTCGGCGAACGTGCCCTGGTAGCGCTCGGTGAGGATGGAACGGGGTTCCTCGGGGCCGACCCCGTGCCCCGTCTGGCCGACGACGGAGTGCAGCACGACCTCGTTGCCGTCCTCGTCGACGCCCGCGGCGTCACAGCCGAGGATCATCGGCAGCTTGTCCTCGGCGAGGCCCACCCCGCGCAGGGACCAGAGGTCGTGGTGGTTGAGGGAGGCGGCCCTGACGTCGACGACACTCCAGCCGGGCCTGGCCCCGGGGGCGGGGCGCTCCCCCGACTCCAGGCCGCTGAGCGGCCGGTCGCGGTCGATTCGGGCGGCGTAGACAGCGAACATGGGCCCGACGATAGGCTCCGCCCCGGCCCGGGCGGAACCACACGCCCCTGTGACACATGCCCACTTGCCAGGCCCCCTCGGCGGGGCTCCCGATGCCCCCGACCACCCGAACGGGTGGCCGCGAGGGCAAAGGAAAGGGCCCCGCCCGGAAGGACGGGGCCACTCCGGCACGTCTCAGCGACGGGCCACGCCCTCCGCCCGCGCCGCCGCCGCGACGGCGGCCGTCACCGCGGGCGCCACGCGCTCGTCGAACGGCGACGGAATGACGTAGTCGGCGGCGAGGTCGTCCCCGACGACGCCCGCCAGCGCCTCGGCCGCCGCGATCTTCATGCCCTCGGTGATCCGGGACGCCCGCACCTGCAGCGCCCCGGCGAAGATCCCCGGGAACGCCAGCACGTTGTTGATCTGGTTCGGGAAGTCCGACCGGCCGGTGGCGACGACCGCCGCGTACTTGTGCGCCACGTCGGGGTGCACCTCGGGATTCGGGTTGGCCATCGCGAACACGAAGGCGCCCTTGGCCATGGAGGCGACGGCCTCCTCCGGCACCGTGCCGCCCGAGACGCCGATGAAGACGTCCGCGCCCTCCAGCGCCACCTCCAGCGACCCGGAGATGCCGGCCTTGTTCGTGAACCCGGCGACCTCGCGCTTGACCGGCGTCAGGTCCTCACGGTCGAGGGAGACGACACCCTTGCGGTCGGCGACCGCGACGTCCCCGATACCGGCCTCGACCAGCATCTTCGCGATCGCGACACCGGCCGCGCCCGCGCCGGAGATGACCGCCCGGAGTTCGGCGAGGGTCCTGCCGGTCAGCCGCGACGCGTTGCGCAGGGCGGCCAGCGTCACGACCGCCGTACCGTGCTGGTCGTCGTGGAAGACCGGGATGTCCAGCCGCTCCTGGAGCCTGCGCTCGATCTCGAAGCACCGGGGTGCCGAGATGTCCTCCAGGTTCACACCGCCGAAAGAGGGAGCGAGGCGCACCACGGTCTCGACGATCTCGTCCACGTCCGTGCAGGCGAGCGCGATCGGCACCGCGTCCACCCCGCCGAACTGCTTGAACAGGATCGCCTTGCCCTCCATCACCGGAAGGGATGCCTCGGGCCCGATGTCACCGAGTCCGAGCACCGCCGTACCGTCGGTCACGACGGCGACGACGGACGACTTCCACGTGTACTCATGGACGAGGTCCGGCTGCTCGGCGATCGCGGTGCACACCTTCGCGACGCCGGGCGTGTACGCCAGGGACAGGTCGTCCTTGTCACGGACCGGCACGGTGGCCTGCACGGCCATCTTGCCGCCGCGGTGCAGCGCGAACGCCGGATCGAAGGAGCCGAGGGGCACCGCCCCTCCCTCCTGGTCCGTACTGTCGTCGCTGCGAGGATTGACGATCTCCGCTGCCACTTTGTCTGACCCCTTAAGTGTTCATGGTTGAGGGTGGGTTCCACTCCTGGTGAGGAGCGGGCGGGCACCACGCAGGCCCGGTCGGTGATGCGTACGGGCAGCTACGCGACGGGCGCGCCGCACACGCGCCCTGAGCCCCGGATGAGGGGTGTAAAGAACCTTCTTACCGGACGGACGGCGTGGCGACGAGTCCCCTACGCGCAAGATCACATGACAGAGGGGGAAACACCGCCACCGACGACACGAATCGGACACAACTGAGCGACGGAACCACCATGGCGCGCAAGCCGATAAACGGCAATCGACGCAATTCCCACGAAACGCGCCTGCGGTCGCGAGGAGCGCGCATGATGACGTCACCCCGCGGGTGCGCCGAAGATCTTTCGGACGGAAGCGCGGATTCCCGCAGAAGGTCCGGCCTTGATGTACCGGCCTGAGGTGGTTCGGGTGGTGACCCGTTATCCGATTTTGACATGGCGGGCGTCCTGCACGGCCCGGTCCGAATGGCAAGATGCCCTAATCACACAAGGTCGCGACACTCGAAGGCGTGTGCACTCGTCGACCCACGGCACTGCCGAACCCCATCGGCAGCTGTCCGCCCCATCGGCAACTCCACCCATCCGCCGGAGGAACCCACCATGACCGCAAGCTCCACCCGTCGTACGACCGCCACACGCTCCCGGCTGGCAGCGGTCGGCTCGATCGCGGTCGCAGGCGCCCTGATTCTCACGGGCTGCGGTGACCAGACCAAGGACGGCAGCAGCGGGACCGAGACCGAGAGCTCGGCTCCGCTGGCCGACAAGCTGCCGGCGGCCATCGCCGGCAAGGGCGTCATCAAGGTCGGTTCCGACATCGCATATGCACCGGTGGAATTCAAGGACGACTCCGGCAAAACGGTGGGTATCGACCCTGACATCGCCGAAGCGATGGGCAAGCAGCTCGGCGTGAAGTTCGAGTTCCAGAACGCCACGTTCGACACCCTCATCGGCGGTCTGGCTTCCAACCGGTACGACATCGCCATGTCGGCGATGACCGACACGAAGGACCGCCAGGAGGGCATCGACGGCGACACCGGCAAGAAGGTCGGCAAGGGCGTCGACTTCGTCGACTACTTCACCGCCGGCGTCTCGCTGTACACCAACAAGGGCGACTCCCAGGGCATCAGCACCTGGGACGACCTGTGTGGGAAGACGATGGCCGTGCAGCGCAACACGTTCTCGCACGACCTCGCCAAGGACCAGGCGAAGAAGTGCACGGACGACGGCAAGCAGGAACTCAAGATCGAGGACTTCGCCACCAACCCGGAGGCCGAGACCAGGATGCGCTCCAAGGGCGCCGACGTCGTCTCCGCCGACTTCCCGATCGCCGCGTACGCTGTGAAGAACGCGGGCGGCGGCAAGTACTTCGAGATCGTCGGCGAGCAGGTCGAGGCGGGCCCGTACGGCATCGCGGTGTCCAAGGACGACACCGAGCTGCGTGACGCGCTTCAGGCCGCCCTCCAGGCCATCATCGACAACGGCGAGTACGAGAAGATCATCAAGAAGTGGGGCGTCGAAGACGGTGCAATCACCGAGGCCAAGGTCAACGGCGGTTCCTGATCCCCGTCTCGGCACCACCGTTCTGAAAGGCTCCACCCGTGACTGTTGACGTCAACAAGACGGACGGTCCCGCAGACCCCACGCCGCCCGCCGGTCCGGAGGCCATCAAGGCCGTCCCGGTCCGGCACCCCGGGCGCTACGTGTCAGCGGCTCTCGCGATCGCCATTCTCGGCGCGATCGTCTACGCCTTCGCGCAAGGCAACATCAACTGGGACGCGATTCCAGCGTACTTCTTCGACGACCGCATCTTGCACGGCGTCTGGAACACCCTGCTGCTCACCGTGCTGTCCATGGTGATCGGCATCGCGGGCGGCATCCTCCTCGCCGTCATGCGCCTGTCGAAGAACCCGGTGACCTCATCGATCGCATGGTTCTACATCTGGTTCTTCCGCGGCACTCCGGTCCTGGTCCAGCTCTTCGTCTGGTTCAACCTGGGCCTGGTCTTCGAGTACATCAACCTCGGCCCGATCTACAAGGACTACTGGTCGTCCTTCATGACGCCGCTGCTGACGGCGCTGCTCGGACTCGGACTCAACGAGGCCGCGTACATGGCGGAGATCTGCCGTGCCGGTCTGCTCTCGGTCGACGAGGGTCAGACCGAGGCATCGCATGCCCTCGGTATGAGCCACACCAAGACGCTGCGCCGTATCGTCATCCCGCAGGCGATGCGCGTGATCGTGCCCCCGACGGGCAACGAGGTCATCAACATGCTGAAGACGACCTCGCTCGTCTCGGCGGTGCAGTTCGCGGACTTGTTCAAAGAGGCTCAGGACATCGGGCAGAACGCGGGCTCCACAGTGGAGATGTATTTCCTCGCTGCCGCCTGGTACCTGATCATGACCTCGATTCTCAGCGTGGGCCAGTACTACGTCGAGCGCTACTACGCGCGCGGCTCCTCCCGGACTCTGCCCCCGACGCCCATGCAGCGGCTCAAGGCAGCCGTCCTGCCCGTGCGTCGTCCGAAGGGAGTCACGGCATGACGGACATGACGAAGCAGCCTTCCCCCGGTTCGGCATCCGTCCCGATGGTGAAGGCCGAGGGCGTCCACAAGTCCTTCGGTCACATCGAGGTCCTCAAGGGCATCGACCTGGAGGTGAAGACCGGCGAGGTCTTCTGCCTGATCGGCCCCTCCGGCTCCGGCAAGTCGACCTTCCTGCGGTGCATCAACCACCTGGAGAAGATCAACGCCGGGCGGCTGTACGTCGACGGGCACCTCGTCGGCTACCGCCAGAAGGGCGACAAGCTCCACGAGCTGAAGGACAGCGAGGTCGCGCGCCAGCGCCGGGACATCGGCATGGTGTTCCAGCGGTTCAACCTGTTCCCGCACATGACGGCCGTCGAGAACGTCATGGAGGCGCCCATCCAGGTCAAGGGCGTCAGCAAGGGGCAGGCCAAGGAGCGGGCGCGGGAGCTGCTGGAGAAGGTCGGCCTCGGCGACAAGGCCGAGAACTACCCCTCGCAGCTCTCCGGCGGCCAGCAGCAGCGCGTCGCCATCGCCCGCGCACTCGCGATGGACCCGAAGCTGATGCTCTTCGACGAGCCGACCTCGGCCCTCGACCCGGAGCTGGTCGGTGACGTCCTCGACGTCATGCGCGACCTCGCCGAGTCCGGCATGACGATGGTCGTCGTCACCCACGAGATGGGCTTCGCCCGCGAGGTGGGCGACAGCCTGGTCTTCATGGACGGCGGTGTGGTCGTCGAGTCCGGCGACCCCCGCGAGGTCCTGACCAACCCGCAGCACGAGCGGACGCAGGCCTTCCTGTCGAAGGTGCTGTAAGGCACGCGGGCACCACGGAAAAGGGGCGGTACGGACTCTCCGTACCGCCCCTTCGCGTGCGCGGGGCCTACTTCACCGCGAGCAGCAGCGTGTCCGACGGCGAGCACCACACCGCCCGCGTCTCCGCGAACCCTTGCTCGCGCAGCACGCCCGCGTGCCACGCCGCCGACGGCATGTCGCCGTCCGCGTGCTCGCCGTAGATCTCGAAGCGCCGGGCGGTGGGCCCGGCGAGGGCCGGGTCCTTCGCGGCGAGCTGCCACCATTCGGCCCAGTCGAGGGCGCCCTCCCGCCGTGCCTCGTCCCTGCGCGCGTGGCGCAGGGCGCGTTCGGCGGCGTTGATACGGGGCGTGGTGTCGTCGATCATGTGGTCGGCGTTCATGAAGACGCCCCCGGCCCGCACAAGTCCGCCGATCCGGCCGTACAGCGCCCGCAGGGGTTCGGCGTGGAGCCAGTGCAGGGCGGTGGCGGTCAGGACGGCGTCGTAGGTCTCGTGCGGCAGCAGCGCGGGCCAGTCGGGGTCCTTCAGGTCGGCCTCGACGAAGGAGACGCGCTCGTCGCCGTCGAACGTGCCGCGGGCGATCGTCAGCAGGGCCGGGTCGAGGTCGATTCCGGTGCTCGTGGCGTCGGGGAAGCGGGCCAGCAGCCGGGCCGTGACCGTGCCGGTGCCGCAGGCGAGGTCCAGCACGCGCGGTGCGGTGCCGGCCAGCGCCTCGACCATGTCGAGCATGACCCGGAAGCGCTCCTCGCGGTCCGGCATGTACCACTCCTGCTGCCGGTCCCAGCTCTCCTGCCAGGCGTTCCAGTCCGTTCCGATACTCGTCGTCATGGGGACCCTCTCCGGCTCAGTCGCGTAATACCCTGGAAGCACGATCGGCTGTTACGTCACCGCAGACATGACCATAAAGCCCCTCCGTAAGGACTACAAGTGGAACTGGCCTATTACTCGGACTACGCCGTACGCCTCGTCAACAGCGAGGAGCCGGCCCGGGGGAAGGACTCGCTGACGTCGGTCGAGGCCGTCCGGGGGCTCTTCGGCGCCAACCAGTCCGCGGCCCGTCGCGCCACCGAGGCGGACGTGACACGGTTCCGCTCGGTCCGGGCCCGGCTGCGCGCGGTCTTCGAGGCGGCCGACGGCGGCGACGAGACCCTGGCCGTGGACCTGCTGAACTCCCTGCTGCTGGAGTTCCCGGTCAGCCCCCAGATCTCCGGCCACGACACCCGCGACGACGACGGCCGCCCGCTGTGGCACATGCACCTCGCGGACCACCCGTCCAACGCGACGGCGGGCTACGCGGCCATCGCGGCGATGGGGCTCGCCTTCCACCTCACGGAGCACGGCGTGGACCGCCTGGGCCTGTGCGAGGCGGCGCCCTGCCACAACGCCTACCTCGACACGTCCACCAACCGCTCCCGGCGCTACTGCTCCGACCGCTGCGCCACCCGCGCCAACGTGGCCGCCTACCGGGCGCGCAAACGCCGGGAGGCGGACCGGCCGGACGAGACGGGCCTGGCCGCCGAGAGCGCCCACCGCAGCACCGCCATCGGCGAGCGCTGACCCGGCCTGCGCGGCCGGTACCGGAACATCACCCGGCCCAGGACCAGCTCGTCGGGCACGACTCCGTAGTCGGTGCTGTCCCCGCCCGCGTACGCGTTGTCGCCCCGCACCCACCAGCCGCCCTCACGGCGCTCCGCGGCCCGTTTGACGACGAGCAGGTCCTGCTGCAAGGGATGGCGCAGCACGACGACGTCACCCTGCCTGACCCGGGCGGCGTAGCGCAGCAGGAGCCGGTCCCCGTGGTACAGCGTCGGGACCATCGACGGCCCGGTCACCTCGGCCAGTCCGAAGGGCGGGACGCCCCCTTCACGCTCGGTCTCCTGCGACAGCTCCGGCATCCCCGGCACCTCCCCGGTCCGATCCTCCACCGGTCCCAGTCTGACGCCGGACTTTTGTCCTAGGCCCATGGGGGCACTCGCGAAATCACGTCGGTCAGGGAGTAATGTCCCCCCTGAGAAGACGATCACGAGGAAGGAATGCTCCATGCTTTCCCGCCTGTTTGCCCCCAAGGTCAAGGTCAGCGCGCACTGCGACCTGCCCTGCGGTGTGTACGACCCTGCCCAGGCCCGCATCGAGGCGGAGTCGGTCAAGGCCGTCCAGGAAAAGATGGCCGGCAACGACGACCCGCACTTCCGGGCTCGTGCCACCACCATCAAAGAGCAGCGCGCCGAGCTCGCCAAGCACCACGTCTCGGTGCTCTGGAGCGACTACTTCAAGCCCCCGCACTTCGAGAAGTACCCGGAGCTGCACCAGCTGGTCAACGACGCCCTGAAGGCCCTGTCGGCCGCCAAGGCGTCCACGGACCCGGCCACCGGCCAGAAGGCCCTCGACTACATCGCCCAGATCGACAAGATCTTCTGGGAGACCAAGAAGGCTTGATCTATGGCTAGGCCGTCTGACCTGCGATTACGCGGGTCGCATCGCCTACCTGTCCGCACCCGGTCCGCAGGCCGCCGAGCACGGCGTCCATGACGGCCCGGGTGCGGTCTTCTTCGCCCGGCCACAGGTGCGCGTAGATCCGCAGCGTGATGACCGCGGACGCGTGGCCGAGGACCAGCTGGACCTGCTTGACACTCGCGCCGCCGGCGATGAGCGCGGAGGCGTAGAAGTGGCGCAGGTCGTGCGTCACCATGTGCGGCAGCTCGACGGGCTTGCGCCCCTCGCGCTCAGCCGCCGCTGTCTCCGCCGTCTGGAGCTCCCTGCGGGCGCAGTTCCACTCGGTCTTCCACCGTCGGTAGTTGAGCGGCTCCCCCTCCTCCATCGTGAACAGCCACTCCTTGGACGGGCGTGCGGCGAGGTGTGTGAGGAGCGCGTCGGTGACGACCTCACCGACCGGGACCGTACGCCGGGACTTCGCTGTCTTCGGCGGGCCGGTCTTCCCCGACTGGAGCCGCTGCCGGTCGACGCGGATGGTGCCGGCCTTGAAGTCGACGTCGGACACCTTGAGGCCGAGCAACTCGCCTATGCGCAACCCTGACCCGGCGAGCGTGACGACCGCCGCGCGGATGTATGGCGGCATCGCCCGGGCCATGGCCTCGACCTGGGCGACCGTGGGTGGCGTGACCTCCTCGTCCGACATGGGCGGGAGGGTGATCCGGCGGCACGGGCTGGAGGCAATGATCTTGTCGTCCACTGCCGCCGCCATGAGGCGTACGAGGACGTCAAAGACGTTCCGCACGCTGCCGGGGCCGAGCTGGTCGGAGAGGTGCTTGAAGAGCACCTGGATGTCGTTGCGGCGTATCGCCGCCATGGAGCGGGCGCCCAGCGCCGGTACGAGGTGGAGCCGTAGCGCGTTGTCGGTGATGCGCTCGCCCGCCTCGCTGGCGATGAGCGAGCCCTCCCACTTCTCGGCGTACTTCTCGAAAGTGAGGCGGCCTGCGCGCGGGTCGACGTACTGACCGGTGATCACGCTGGCCGTGACCTCGTCGAGCCAGCGCTGGGCGTCGAGCTTCCGGTCGAAGTGGCGGGCGTGCTCCTTGCCGTCGAGGTCGCGGTAGCGGGCTCGCCATTTGCCGTTGGGACGCTTCTGGATGTTCGCCAAGTGGCTGCTCCTTCATGTCGGTTGTCAGTAGTGGCCGCCGTCCTCGATGTCGCCACTGAGGATGCGAGCGTCCCGCTCGTCACCCATGAGGCGGAGGCACTGCTCGTGGATCGCCCGCGAGCTGTCCGGGTGGGCCTTGATGTGGTCGGCGACGGCGACTACGGCGCGGTGCAGACGGTCCCGGGCGTCGCGGGTTTCGTAGAACGCTTCAACGGCTTCCTGGACGAGCCGTCGACTGTCGATGTCGAGCCCCTCCAGGGGCGGGGACATCAACTCTTCGAGGGGAAGCTCGAAGACGCGGGAGAAGGCAAGCGCCTCGTCGAGGTTGATCCGACGGCGGGGCGAGCCGTTCTCGATGCGCCACACGGCCGTCTGGTTCATCTTCACGCCGGCTCTGGTCACGCGCTCGGCCAGCTCGGTCGTGCTCCACCCCCTGACTTCGCGCTCCAGGGCCACGCGGCCCGCCACGTTGCCCTCGCTGTAGAGCAGGGGCACTTCGCCGCCCCCGGTCATGTCGTCGTCCATCGAACCTCCATCGCGACCATCGCTATCCGGATAGAAACATGGGCTTCCCGTTTTGGCTAATCGCCGATCATGAGGTACTGATTATGCAGATCGAATTACTACCTAACCGAATGGGAACGCATGCGATACCTGACCACCGCCGAGGTCGCCGAGCGCTACCGCACCGCAGAGAGCACCGTCCGTTACTGGCGCCAGCTGAGGAAGGGGCCGCGCGGCATCAAGGTCGGCAAGCGGGTGCTCTACCCCGAGGCCGAACTGCTGCGCTACGAGCGCGCGCTGACCGACGGCGGAGACGAGTGGGGCCTGGCCTCATGAGCCTCCGTCAGCCCCGGACACAGCAACGGCCCCCGGCGCGCCAACGCCGAGGGCCGGAGATTCCCCTGCACGTCGCCCATCCCTGAACGAACGAACCGGTGAGGGGCGGGACATTGCCCGTCCCGTCCCTCACCTGAGAGGAACGTCGATGGAGGACTCTACGTCCCCCGCCACCCCGAACACATCCGAAGTTGGCTGGCCCGTCGCCGCGGTCCCCGGCCAGGGCATCCCCTGGCACAACGGGGACCGGAGCGGGGACCGAACGAAGTCACGATCCCCTGCTGCACGCGCCAGCGGCGATGCTTCGGCGGGTGTTCCAGTCGGGGACCGAAACACCCCCAGCGCGGCATCCGTACCGCTCAGCACCCTGGGGTCCGGTCCCGCCCGAGCGGAAGCCGGGGGCAGGGCGAAGACTTACGGTTCGCCGGTGCCCGAACCCGGTCCCCGAATCACGGGCGAGCACACCGCAGTCCGAGCCGATGGTGAGGCTCACGGTCCCCACGCGTCTGCGGGGACCGTGGTCCCCAACGGCGGATCGAGGGCCGGGGACCGCGCCGGCGCGAGCGACGGGACGGCCGACGAAGGAGCCGTGCTGCTGGATGACCTGCGTGCGGCGATCGGCCGGTATGTGGTGCTGCCGAGCGACGAGGCCCTGACGGCGGTCACCCTCTGGGTGGCGGCCTCCCACATCCAGCCCGCCCTCCAGCACGCCCCTCGGCTGGCGGTGGTGGGGCCGACCAAGGGGTGCGGCAAGTCCCGCGTCCTGGACGTGCTCCATGAAACCGTGCACCAGCCGATGATGACCGTGAACACCTCGCCTGCCGTGGTGTTCCGCGTCATCGGCAAGAACCCACCGACGCTGCTGGTGGACGAGGCCGACACCATCTTCGGCCCCAAGGCCGGCGACAAGGAGGACCTGCGGGGTCTGCTGAACGCCGGGCATCAGCGCAACCGGCCCGCCTGGCGAATCTCCGGGCCGGAACACAAGCCGACGGCGTTTCCCACCTTCGCCATGGCCGCGCTCGCCGGGATCGGCGACCTGCCGGACACGATCATGGACCGGGCGGTCGTCATCCGCATGCAGAAGCGCAAGCCCGGTGAGAAGATCGCAGCCTTCCGCTCCCGGTACTCCGTCCCGGAACTGAACGCGCTGCGCGATCGGCTGACCGCGTGGCTGGCCCCACTACGCGGGACGGCGCACCGACTGGTGCCACTGATGCCGGTCGAGGACCGCGCCGCCGACACGTGGGAGCCCCTGGTGATCGTCGCCGACCTGGGCGGCGGACACTGGCCCTCGCGGGCCCGTGCCGCCTGCCTGGCGATGACCCGCAACGAAGTGGTTCAAGACGAGCAGACGACGCTGAAAACGCGACTGCTGCGCGACATCCGCCGCGTGTTCGAGCAGGAAGACAACAAGGAGGCTCTGCGCAGCCAGGACCTGCTCGCCGCCCTCCTCCAGGACGCCGAGGCGCCGTGGGCCGAGTACGGCACCAAGGGCCTGAACGCCTACCACCTGGCCAACCTGCTGCGCGACTTCGGCATCAGCCCGGCCAACCACCGCTTCGAGAACGGCAGGCAGGCCAAGGCGTACGCCCGCAACCAGTTCCTCGACGCTTGGGCCCGCTACTGCCCCGACCCTGCCCAACCGGCTTCCACAGCAGAGGAGACCGCGCTCGCACGTCGAGCCCAGGGCAAGCCACCGGCCCCTCCGTCCGGGACGCCGCCCATCGGCTCGCCTGGCGGGCCTCCTGCCAGCCCCAGGCCCACGCACTGACACCAGCTCCGTATCAATCCGTCGCATCCGTCCCCGCGCAGGTCAGCGCGGGGACGGACTTCCTCGCCGATACGGATCACTCCGTACCTGCGACCGCCTCCGTACCTGTCCTGACCAGCTACGGGACGGATGCAACGGACGTGACGAAGCCTCACCGCACACGACCACCGGAGCAGCACCATGCCCGAAACGAGCGCCGACAACTCCCCCACTCGCCGCCGCAAGGGATTCTTCGGCCTGTCCCGCCGATCAGCAGCAAGCTGGAGCGAACGAGCCTCTAACGAGGCTTCGTCCGCGCTTGCCCCCGCCCCAGGGGTGGCGGAGGAGAAGGCCGAGCGCCAGGGGGCGCCCGAGCCGGAGGAGGGTGCAGGCGAGACCAGCTGTCAGCCCGCAACTGACTCCGTCGCCCCTCGCCCTCAGCCGCCGGCCGATGTCCAACCACCCGCCGAGCAGCCCTCCTGGCGGGATCCCGACGCCCCCGTCCTGCCCGCACTGATGAACCGCAAGCGCACCGTGGAGAAGCGCGACCAGGAGAAGACCATCCGCTTCACGCGGACCGCCGTGATCAGCGCCGCCGCTCACCAACGAGGTCAGAAGTTCGCCGGATTCGTCGGCGACGCCGCCCTGGCCGTCGCCCTCGGCAAGGCGGGGCTGGTCGGCAGCCCGGAGGACGACCCGGTCCGCCCGCTGATCGAAGCCGTCGAAGCACAGACGGTCGCTCTCAACCGCATCGGCGGCAACCTCAACCAGATCACCGCAGCCATCCACCGAGGAACAGTGCCCGAGCGCGCCGAGGCGGTGCTGGACCGCGTCGAACAAGCGGCCAAGAGCAGCTACCGACTGATCGACCAGCTCCTGACGGAAGGCACCGCGCATGGTTCCTGACGTCTCCACCGGCTCCGACACCCGCGGACTGATCGCCTACCTCTTCGGCCCCGGCCGCCGCGACGAACACACCAACCAGCACATCGTCGCCGCCTGGGACATGGCCGGCGCCCCCGACCCCGGCGGCGACCCCGAGGCCACCTACACGCTGCTCGCCAAGCGCCTCGACCACCACGTCGACATGCGCACCCGCGAACTCGGCGGCAGGAAGCCCGCGCAGCACGTCTGGCACTGCCCGGTCCGCACCGCGCCCGGCGACCGCTACCTCACCGACGCCGAGTGGGCAGAGGTCGCCCGCCGCATCGTTCACGCCGCTGGCATCGCCCCCGAAGGCGACGAGAAGGCATGCCGGTGGATCGCGGTGCGCCACGCCGGCGACCACATCCACATCATGGCCACCACCGTCCGCGCCGACGGGCGCCGCCCCCGCACCCACCGCGACGGACAGCGGGCCCAAGCCGAGTGCCGGAAGATCGAGGCCGAGTTCGGCCTGCGCCGCCTGAAGTCCGGCGACCTCACCGCGCCCCGCACCCCCACCGGCGCCGAACGCGCCAAGGCCGAACGCCAGGGCCAGACGGTCACGGCACGGCAGTGGCTGCGCGAGCAGGCGTACGCGGTCGCCGCCGCCGTACGAACCGAAGCCGACTACTTCACCGTGCTGCAGTCCCTCGGAATCAAGGTCAAGACACGCCTCGGCCCCAAAACCGGCGACGTGATCGGCTACAGCCTCGCCGCACCCGGCGACACCAACGCAGCCGGCGAACCCGTCTGGTACGGCGGCTCCAAACTCGCCCCCGACCTCTCCATCAACCGCCTACGCGAACGCCTCCCCGACCAGGAAGTGACCGACCGCCCGCGATATGCGGCGGACCCCGCCGACCCATGGCGCCACACCACCACCGCAATACACACGGCACGCTCCGTACTCGACTCCGGTGACGATGCCGCCGCCCAGGGCCACCTGGCCGCCTTCGGCGACGCCCTGTACAACATCGCCGACGCCACGACCGGCCCACACCGGGCGGAACTACGAGCGGCAGCGACGGCGTTCAACCGCGCCCGCCGCTCCGCCACCCGCGCCGACCACCAAGCCGCCACCGCCCTACGCCAGGCCGCCAAGGAACTCGCCTACGCCTCCGGCGAGCCGGGCGGACTCGCCATCGCCCTGCTCTTCGCCACCGTGCACCTGGCCCGCGCCGCCGCCAAGTGGCACGAGCAGCGCGGTCACGAGCAGCAAGCCGCAGCGGCCGAGGAAGCCTTCCGCCACCTCCAGACGGGCTACCAGCAGGCCGCCCCACCCGTCCTGGCTGACCTGACCCGCCACGCACCACGAGCCGCAACCGCCCGCCGCTACGAGCAGGACATACACGCGACCCTCCCCGACCACGCCGACCGAATCCTCACCGACCCCGCTTGGCCCGCCCTGACCACAACCCTCGCCCAAGCCGAAACCGCCGGCCACAACCCCCGACGCCTCCTGGCCGAATTGGGCTCCCAGCGGGAGCTCGACAGCGCCGAGCGACCCGCCGAAGTCCTCAACTGGCGCATCACCGCTCAACCGAACAAGCGGGCGCAAGCGGCTCGCACGCGAAGCACCGCCAGCGCCACATCGTCCACGTCCGCCGCGCCACACCCTCCGACCAGGCCAAGGGTCATGAAGCCCGAAGAACGCGGTCGCCACCGGTGACCCCGGTCACCGCGGTCAGATGCCCTGCCACGCGTCGCGGCGGGGCATCGAGTCTGGGCTCAGCGGCAAAGCCTCATGACGGTGTCGTCGAAGTCAGGAAACTCGCGCGCGGCCTGCGTGATGATCTCCGCCGCCGACGTGCAGCGGCCCGGAGCGAATTGCTCCGCGATGGCCACCAGGTCGCAATTGACCCGGGGAGACCAGCCGGGCTCAGGATCATACGAGGTCGCCGCTTCCCACGGGCCGAAGCCGTCAGCCAGAAGCCACAGGAAGGCACCCAGGTCGCGAGCGACGACGCCTGTCTCTCCTTCGGAGCCCAGAAAGACGATGGGCTGCTCCACCAGTTCCCGACCCGGACGGACCAGCCAGAACGCGGCGTACCCACCGGTGCCGTCCTGTCCGAACACGCGGAAGTCGTCGCCGATCAGCTCGCCGTTACCCGTCCACGCGCGGAACCACTCGGTGGTCTCACCAGCAGTCAGGAAAGACTTGTACGGCTCGAAGTCGACACCGTCCTCGCCAATGCACTCAAGCCGGACCGCCATGGCAGCGGCGAGCGCGGCAGGGAACCGGCGATCTCCGTTCGTGGTCATGCGAAGACAGTAGCGATCGGTTTGGGCTTGGCAGCACCGCCTGCCCGACGTCCACCTCCAGCCGAGATGGGGTCAAACGGCAAGGTCAGCCGTCATCGTCCACGCCTCCTCGCAGTCCCCACTCATCGAGGCCGGAGTAGATCACTGCGATGCGGCCCCTGGGGAAGTCGAGTGACGTGGCCTCCCCGCTATAGAGGGCTACCAGCGAGTCGGGCCCTCTCCACCAGGTGTCCGCCAGACCCATCACCTCGCGCACCGGCGCATAGCCGTTCAGCCCTACGCCCTCGACGTCATCACCGACGAGCTTGGTGACCCGTTTTGCCCACATAGATGCGTGGTGAGCCAAGGCGAGCGATTCCACCCAGCCCTCGATGGTTGCGTGGAGGGGTGCCCACCTGTCTGCCTGGATACCGAACTCACCGGACGGACTGATCATGAAAGAGTAGGGGACTGCGGTCCGCTGCATCCCGGCTTCGAACCACCACCCTGCGGAGTCCGCTTCGGGCGAGTCCGGATCGAGGTACTTGGGGCCTCCGTCGTACTGCGGTGCGGGCGGCAAGAGCAGACCGCCCCATCGCTCCTGGTAGGCCGCCATCCGATCGATCACCGCTGCTGGGATGTCCCGCTCAAGCCACCACTGCCTGTGCCCCTCGACGAGGCGAACGTCGACCTTGACGCCATGCGCCGCGACAAAGGATCGCGCTCGGCGCGTCAGGCCGTCGGGCACATCATTGATGAGGTGAAGATTCACCCGAGGGACGCTACCCAGTAGCCGTGGGGAGAGCATGCTCACAACCTCGTGGCATGTGCGGTCGTACCGCTCACTACGCTGGCAGGCGTGAACACGCCGTCGACCCCACGACTGACTCTGGACGCCGCCCGTGCTCTTCAGGGCATGCTCCGAACCGAGATCGGGCCGGGGCTCACCGAGCGAGAGCTCGACGCGGTCGAGACACGGTTCGGCTTCACTTTCTCCGCAGACCACCGCGTCTTCCTCGCCGCCGGGCTCCCGCACGGCTCGTCACGGTGGCCCGACTGGCGAAACGGCAGCTCAGAAGACCTGGCCGAGCGACTGGCGTGGCCGGTGGAGGGCGTGCTCTTCGACGTGGAGCACAACGTGTTCTGGCATCCTGCCTGGCCGTCGAGGCCAGCAGAGACATCCGAGGCACTACGGGTCGCAAGGACCGAGCTGGAGAGCGTGCCGCAGCTGGTCCCGGTCTACGGACACCGCTATCTGCCCGGCGCGGCAGGCGAGCACGGGCACCCCGTCCTATCCGTCTACCAGACCGACATCGTCCTGTACGGGAACGACCTCGCCGACTACTTCCACCACGAGTTCACCGGCCGACCGAGCGACCTCCTCGCTCGTACGACAGTCGACTTCTGGTCGTACTTCGTCGAGGGCGGTCCGGGCATCGACGTCTCCCTGCCCACGCCGTTCACGCCGTACGCCAGGAGCGCGCAGGAGGCTGTCGGCTGCATCAGGATGCTGGCCCTGGAACGCCTGATCGGCCGTCGGCACCACCCAGGGCAACTCATCGAGGCCGGCCTCACGGCGCTGGTCCTCAACGTCGAGACGGAGTCTCTCCCCCTCCTCGCTGGCCTGTCACGCTCCGAGCACGCGCAGGCCGACGCCTTCTTCGAGCAAGTGCTGGACGAACTCGGCCTGCTCCGGGACCTCCCGGCCGACACCACCGACCTCCCATGGGAAGCGGCGCGTTGGGAACTCGTCCGCTGGTGGCTCCAGCTGATCGTGAACGGCAGCCTGGACCCCGGCGCCGGCGGTGACCTGGTCACGTACGAAGGATGGGGCGCATTGACCCACCCGCAGTCACTCAGACCCCTGGTCGACAAGACCGACGCCTACAACGACTGGGCAGCGATCCAACGCGGCGACCGGGAACCTCTGGCGGAAGAGATCACCGAGGAGGCAGGCCGCCTGCTCGCCGGGCCCTGGCCGCCACTGGGCTGACCTCACCGGCGGCAGACGAGGATGCCGCCGAGGCAGGTGATCTCGTACGCGCCATTGCGGGCGATGTCGTCGGCGACGAGGGCTCGGGCCCGGTCGATGGTCGCGTCGAAGGGCACGTCGTGCTGGTCTGCCCAGGCTCGGTACGAGGTCATGTGGGCGATGACAGGGTCGGGTTCCCGGACTGTGATGGTCCCCGGCAGTTCAACGACATCCACTCGGCTGAACTCCTCGCCGAGGAAGGCCGGAGCCTGCTCCAGGGAAAAGCGGGCGCTGAGCGAGATACGGGCCGGGCCGCGCTCGACGCCGAGGACGTCGGCGGCGGCCCGCTGCCAGAGGTCGTCGAGTTCGGTCTTGTCGCGGTCGCTGTTGGTGGAGGCGACCACCAGCCCGTCACGGGCGACGACCCTGGCCAGCTCCCTGACCGCCTGGGGGATGTCGGGTACGTGGTACAGCATGTGGAGCGCGAGAGCGGCGTCGACGCTGCCCGCCGCCAGCGGAAGCCGCGTAGCGTCCGCCACGGCGACCGGGCCGAGGACGCCGGCAAGGATGCCGGGAGCGATGTCGAAGCCGAGCAGGGACAGGTCCGGGCGGTCCTGGCGGAGCCGCTGGATGAACTTGCCGTTGCCGCAGCCGATGTCGACGACCCGGCCGCGTACGTCGCCCATCCGCTCAGCGACGAGGCCGGGCAGGTCGTACCGGGGCGTCTGCCACTGGTAGAGCGACTGCCGGGCTGCCAGGTCCCGGTCTCCGTTGTAGGCGCTGCCCGCCAGGCGGGCACGGTCGGTGACGGCGGCGTTGTGGGCGTCGGACAGGTCGGTCACGTCGGCAACTCCGGAGGGCGAGCGGCGGACAGGGACGCACGGGCGGCCGTGTGTTGGAGTCGGTCGCGCAGGTGTACCGCCTGCGCGGCTCCACCGTACTGCGGCCCTTCCAGCTCCCGCCCGAGAACGGTGAGCCGGCGCACAATACTGGCCGACATGCGCTCCGGCGCGGACTGGAGAACGAAGCCAAGCATCTTCTCAGTGCCGTCCAGGTCACTTAGGAGCATGTGCCCGCGGGCGAGATCGAGGTGCGCGGCGAACAGGTCACCGACCGACTGGTCATCTCCGTCCGCGCTGCGATAGAGGCGGATCGCCGTCTCCGCGCTGAGGATGGCCCGGTGGACGTACTCCTGCCCGGCCACGGCCAGGAGGGTCGTTCCGGCGTACGCGAACTGCTTGGCCGCGGGGAAGTCGAAGACTCCCAGTACCTCGTCCCGACCTGAGATCGCCTCACGAGATCGTTCGGCATCCGACAGGGCAGCGAGTGCACCTGCCGAATCTCCTACTATCGCCAACGCCCGCGCCTCCAGACTCGCCAGCCGTGCACCGATGCTGCCGCTCGCCCGGTGCCGCCGGCCGATCTGCGCCAGCCGCGCCGCCTGCTCGTACCGCCCGGTCCAGTACGCAATCAACGACTCGACAGACCGTACCCAGGCCAGCATCCCCCCGTGCCCAGCCGCTTCGGCACAGGCGCGTGCGGTGCGGGCGTGGGTCGCGGCGGAGTCGTAGTCACCGAGGTCGAGGCAGACGTGCGCGGACAGGCCACAGAGGCGAGAAGCAGAGAGGTAGAGATCGGTGGTCTGCCAGGGGTGCTGACGCCCGCGTAGCAGCTCGAACACCCCGTCCCATAACCGCTTGATCTCGACGTACTGCTCCATCAACGGGTGGCTGACGTACGTACGAGCGAGCCGGCCGACGTCCGCTTCCAGTTGCTCCACGACGAACTCGTCGGCGTTCCGCTGCGCGATGAAGCGGGCGAAGTCCGCCGAACGCACCGCGTCCTCCGTGAGTGGGTCTCCACGGCCGTGGGTGTCTTCGGGTGGCAGCACCGGCGGCGCAATCTCGACCTCAGCGGCATCGGACCCGTCCCGCTGCCTCTTGCTGACGGCAACAGCTTGGTCGAGCACGGCGACATCGATACCGAAGACCTGCGCCAGGTACTTCCGGGCGTAGGGAACAGGGACTCGGGCTTCACGCTCGTACCGCCCGATCTCCTTGCCGGTCTTCGCGGAACGCCCCTCCAGGACGTTGTACTCGTCGGCAACCCTCTGCTGGCTCCAGCCGCGTGCGGTACGCAGCCGTACGAGCAAGGCACCGATCCCGGTGTCGCCCATGCCGTCCCCCAGGAACACGTGGCCTCTGGCCCCCATAGTGGCCCCCGTCTTGGCCTCCGTGCTGGCTCCCGACCCAAATGAGTTAAGTCGCTTTGCTGTTAACCATGGCAAGCAGACTCACCAACGAGGCGACCGACGCCGCCCCTGATCTTCTTCCGGGCACGGGTCGGCACCGCACCATGCTCTTCCCCTGCCGCCGGACCACCCCGCGTACCGCTCGCGACTTGGTCGCCGCCACGCTGACCGAATGGGGTGAGACGAGCCGCCTCGACGACATGCGCCTGTGCACCTCGGAGCTCGTCACCAACGCCGTGCTTCACGGGGTGCCCGTGGGCCGACTGGTCCTGGTAGAGGTCGAGTCCCTCGACGCAGAGCTGCGGATCGAGGTCCACGACAGCGGCGAGAACAGGCCGACGAAGCGCGTTCCCGAGGAGTCCGCCGTCGCCGGCCGCGGTCTGCTGATCGTCGCCGCGACCGCCGACAGCTGGGGCGTGAAGGAGCGGACGGGCGCTGGAAAGTGCGTCTGGGCCGCATTCGACCGTGCCAAGAGCAGGGCCGCTCCCCTGCCGCCCCACACCGCCGGCCCCCAGGGAGACACCTCATGACCACACACCCCGTCTCGCCGAACACCGTTCTCGCCAACGCCCTCCACCACGCCGAGGACGTCCTGACCCCGCGCATCCTGGCTGCCCCGCCCAAGCGGATCGTGCTGGTCGTCGGCACCCAGATCAACGGCGCCCCGCACATCGGCACCTCGCTCGTTCAGTCCCTGGCCTTCGCCATGGCGGCCCGACTGCGCGACCGCTTCGGTCTCCCCGCCGAGGTCCTCTTCAGCGCTCTCGACAACGCCCCGTACGAGCTGGCCACCGACCCCGCCAGCGGCAACCGCTACCAGCGCGCCTACGCCCAAGCCCTCGGCGAGCAGGCCCTGCGCGACCTGGTCACCGCCCTCTATCAGCCCCTCTTCACGGCTCTGTCCAGGCGCCTGGGCATCCCGCACCGCATCGAGACGTACACCCAGCAGCAGGCCGGCGAGCACTACCGTCGCACCTGGCTCCGGCTCCTTCCCCGCATCGACGCCGCCCGCTGCTGGCTCGCCCCCTCCACCGGCACCCCGCACCTCCGCGTCCCCTGCCCGCACCTCGGCTGCGGCTGGGCGGAGAAGCACGCCGAACGCACGCGTGCCCACCTCGTCGGCCCCGAGTCCGCGCGAGTCTCCGCCGTCTGCCTCCACCACGGCCCGTACGAGACCACCCTCACACCCACCACCGGCGGCTACCTCGACCTGGCCACCCTCTACCGCAACCTGGTCAAGGAACTCGCCCTGACCAGCCCCCAGGGCACTCTGCACGTCATGGTCAAGGGTGGCGACTGGGTCTTCGGCTCCCACCTCGTCGACGAGGCCCTCCAGGCCGTGGGCCTCACCCGCGCCCAGCTGCCGGCCCGCCTGTTCTGCCCCCAGGTCGTCACCGACACCGGCGCCAAGCTGTCGAAATCCCTCATACGAGAAGGCCGTGCCCCCTTGCCCGAGGGCGCCGCCCCTTGGATGCTCGACACCCGGCAGTGGCCCGGCACCGTCACCGAGTACGCCGACCAGTTGCTCGCCATGGCTGAGACCCTGCTCTCCGACCCCCGCCACTTCTTCCGCTCGTACTCGGCTGCCGAGATCGGCCGCCTGATCACCGCACCGTCCCCCAGGAGCGTTCCTTCCCGATGACCGACCGCACCGCCCGCGTCCGCGAGCTCAACCTCTACCGCCAGTACTTCGAACTCGTCGCCGCGGGCACCAAGACCATCGAGGTGCGGGTCAAGTACCCGCACCTCGCGGACCTCGCCGCCAGCGACACCATCCGCTTCCGCATCAAGGGCACGGACGAGACCTGCGACGTGACGGTCCTCCGCGTCACCGAGTACCCCGACTTCGAGGCCCTCCTCGACGGCGAAGGCTCGCCAAACGTCAACCCGACCGCCACCCGCGACCAGCAGCTGGCCAACATCCGCACCATCTACGGCCCCGAGAAGGAAGCGCTCGGCGCCCTCGCCATCGAGATCAAGCGCATGGCCTGACCGATTCCCGCTCTTACAAGATCGGACACTCGGAGCCATCCTCGACCGGAACGGCAACGCCCATCGAAGCCGCCCAAGCGGCACCACCCAGGAGGGGATGCGGTGACCAGTTCAGTTCCCTGGACGGATCGTCTGTCCACCGGTACAGAAGCGACTCAGGACAACGTGGTGCGCTGGTACCAGAGCACGCGCGAAGGCAAGGCGTACGTGCCCACGGTGATCTGGGGCACGCTCCAAACCGAGGCGTACGCCACCGTGATCCTCGGCCAGGTCGTCAACTTCCTCGGCATCCCGAACGACGTGCCGGCGGGCGTCGCCAAGCGCATGCAGCGACAGCAAGTGCTGTACGACGGCGAGCACCACTACGACGTCGTCCTCGGGGAGCAGGCTCTCTACACGAACATCGGTGGACCCGAAGTCATGCAAGAACAGATCGAGCGCCTCCTGCGAGAGCTCGGCCTGGCCTCTCTCACCCTCGGGATCCTTCCCTCCACCGCACAGGTGGACCTGTTCCCCGTCCACGCGTTCAACATCTACGGCGATGGCGACCGGGCCCACGTCGAACTCGTCTCCTCCTCCGTGGACATCACGGAACAGAGCGAACTCGACCTCTACAACAAAGCCTTCGCCGCGCTGAGCAGCGCGGCATCGTACGGCGACGCCGCCGAGCAGCTCCTGAAGAAGGCCCACTCCTTCTGGACCAACACCCCGCTCCCGCAGTAGGCCCCTCGACACACCAGCGGCCGGAGCACCGCAACGGTCTGCAGCGCACCCGATCAAGACCGTCCCGCCCCTCACATGCCCGACAGCCGGTCCGACGAAGGGAACCCTGTGACCCAGCAGGCCGACGGCCAACCGAAGGCCCACAAGCCGGCGCTCGAATCCATGACCCTGCTGGTCGCCGCCGTCATCGTCCACGACAAGGCCACCAACCGCGTCGTCCTCCTCCAGCGCAGCGAGAACGCCAAGTTCGCCCAGGGCATGTGGGACCTCCCCGTCGGCAAGAGCGAGCCGGGCGAGCCCATCACCGAAACCGCGGTCCGCGAGCTACACGAAGAGACGGGACTCATGGTGAAGCCCGAGTCCCTCAAGGTTGCCCACGTCATCCACGGATCTTGGGGCGTGGAGGCCCCCAACGGCTTCTTCACCGTCGTCTTCGCCACGCACGAGTGGACCGGCGAACCAGAGAACCGCGAACCCCACAAGCACTCCCAGGTCCGCTGGGTCGACGCCGCCGCCATCCCCGAAGAATTCGTGGAGACCACGGCCAGCGCCCTCGACCGCTATCTCGGAGGCGGGCCACAGGTCTCCCTCAACGGCTGGAGCTAGGCTCACCTCCATGCCTGATCCAGCTCCTGACCCTCGCCTGCAAGCCTTGACCAACCAGCTCCGGCCGGGCCCTGTAAGAAGGGTGGCGGTCATCGGGTTCGACGGAGCGGATGTCGTCGTGGAGCTCGTGGATGGCGAAGGAGAGAAAGCCGAGATCGGTCGGATCCCTAGGCATGAGGCTTCGATGCGTCGGGCGGAGCACCCATCCGAACTCTTCAAGATCGGCCAAGAGGTTGACGCTGAGGAGATCGGACGTTGGGGTGAAGGTCAGCTTCATCTCTCTAGCAGGGCATGCGAGATTCCATCCTTGCGATCCTTCCTCCTCGCCATGGAACGCGGACAGGTTGTCACCGGGACCGTCGCGGAAGTGCACAACTTCGGGGTCTTCGTCCACCTCGACGGCGAGCCTGATGGCTTGTGTACCGGCTTCATCCGAGTGCCAGACCTGACGTGGTCTCGGATCGACCACCCCTCCGAAGCCGTTCAAGCCGGCCAGCGGATCACGGCGGAGGTGATTGTCGCCGAGACGCGATCCGGACAAGTCACCCTCTCACGGAAAGCCCTGCAGGAAGATCCACTCATCCGCTTCGCGGACCAGGCCGGCCGCGTCGTCACAGGGCGGATCACTAAGATCATTCCCTTCGGCGTGTTTGTGCAGCTTGCTCCGGAGGTCGAAGGGCTCCTTCACATCTCAGAGCTGACCGACGAGCCTGTTGAGACCCCTGACCAACTCGTCCGCGAAGGCGAGCTGATCGCAGTGAAGGTCGCCGAGGTCGACCTTCAGCGTCACCGGGTGCGGTTGTGCGTTGCTGACGGGGCGGGCAGTTAACGCTGGCCCGCTGAATCACGCATCGGCTGTCACGTACTGCGTCGGGCCTGAGCCGCCCAAAACCGGTCGGCACGTGCCCGCGGAGGAACGTTGTCGGTGCCTGAGTGCACACTGCCGCTATGAGATCCTCCTCGTCCGTCGCAGCCGAGACGTCACACGCCCCCTTTGACTGGGTGGAGTCGATGGGCGGTCCCTTGATCGTGATTCCCGTCTCCGCGCTGGATGCATGGCGCGGGTGCACGGAGAGCGGGATGCTCGTGGGCGGCGGAGTCGATCCGGACGACTACGACAGGGCCTGCGCGGTGGACGATCTGGCCGGTGCGATCGCCGTCGGCGAGGACGGGGTGCAGGCGCTGGTCCTGGGGGACGAACCCGCCACGACCTGTTACATGCCTGAGCATCACGCCTTCCTCCGCTGGCTCGCCGCCGACTCTGAAACCGGGCTCAAGGCCGCGGCCGAAGCTGTCCTCGCAGATCCCGCCACCCAGTGGGAGGAGTGCGGGATGTGGATCACGGACGGTCCAGCTGTACTCATGGACTCCGCCGAAGCAGGTGCTGAGCTGAACGTGCAGTATCCGGGTGGTGGACTTCCTGCACAGGCAGGAGTCTCCCTGCCTCCTGGCCGCTGGAGCGTCCGCGCCACCCACACCGAGGCCGACGAGGAGAACTGGGTTGGCCTGGTCCAGCTCCTTGCCGTCGAGGACTGAGCAGTTGGAGGCAGCGGGGGGCGAGAATTCGGAGAAGGCATGCAGGGGCGACGTGAAGAAGGCGGGAGCTCTTACCCCTTGGCCCGTCCGGCTGCCAATCTTGCGATCAGTGGAACCAGACGACGAGCCGCACTTGGTCCGCTCCGTGAAGCTCGCCGAGCGTTCGCATCACGCTCCAGACCGGTCCCCAGTCGGTCTCGTTCCCCGCAACACCGTCGCGACTGCGCGTACCGGAACTGTCCGTCTCGCTCCAGTTAGCGGCGGCGAGCTCGGACCAGGTGATCCACGTTGTGCCGTGTACGTCAGGAGGGCCGCCGTAAGTGGCGTACTCGGTTCGCAGCACCTCGGACGCGTCAGCCGGAAAGCCGCGGCCTTCGGTCAGCGGACGAAAGCCGAAGGAGTTGCGGATGCCGAAAAGGCAGGCGAGGGCGTCGTAGGCGTTGCCGTTGTTGAGGAGGAAGAGGTCGATGGCGGCCTGCCATACGGAGTCCTCGTCATCAGGGCCCCAAAGGCGGGCGCCGGGTCGACACTCAATCATCCCGCTGACTTCGGTAGACATGCCGAGATCGTGCCCGATGGGCACCTGACTGGGCATCTGCATTCGCCGCCACCACGCTGCGCCCGCCAGGCCAGCCTGAACATAGTGTCGCTCGTGCCGGACCCTCGGCCAGTCCGCACACAGTCCGCAGGACACCCGATCAAGACCGTCGCACCCCATCGCCAGCCATCAGCAAAAGGCCAGGTCAGCACCCCACAGGGAAGATCCCCACAGGTCACCCACCTGGCCGATTACTAGGGGACCAAGAAGGCCTGAGTCCCGCACAGGGCCGGCGGTCGGTGTACCGCCGCCGGTCGGGGCGAGTGACGGGGTCCGACCGCGCCGGCGGCCGGGCCCCGTCGGCGTCGCGGTCAGTGGAAGTGCGGTACGAGCAGATAGATCCCGTACGCCACCACGGCCGCGCACGCGAGGAAGCACACCCCCGCCTGTGTGAGAGCCAGTACCGGCGTCCCGCGCCCCTTGTCGCGGCCGTCCTCCACCCGGTCGAGTCCGAGGACGCCGAGGGCGAAGACGACCACCACCGCCACGGTGGCGCCGAAGCTCACCGCGGCGACCTCTCCGAGCGCGCTCCAGTGCAGTTCCATCGTTGCTCAACTCCCTGACTCAGGTGGCCGTCCTGGCCTTGTCGTGCGAGGCGGCGCGAACGGTCACCTCGTGGGACTCGTTGACATTGCGGGCGTCCACCGGATTGCGGCGCGACAGCACGAAGATGCCGGCGGCGAGGGCCAGGCCGACCAGCGCGACCAGCGCGGTGCCCAGGTTGCCGCCGTACGTGACCGCGCTCGCCGCGAGGCCGCCGACCAGGGCCGCCGCGGGCAGCGTCACCATCCAGGCGATCAGCATCCGGCCGGCCACTCCCCAGCGCACCTCCGCCAGTCGACGTCCGAGGCCCGCGCCGAGGATGCTCCCGGAGCAGACCTGCGTGGTGGAGAGCGCGAACCCGAGGTGCGCGGAGGAGAGGATGACGGCGGTGGAGGCGGTCTCCGCCGCGAAACCCTGCGGTGACTGGATCTCCGTCAGCCCCTTGCCCATCGTGCGGATGATCCGCCAGCCGCCGAGATAGGTGCCGAGGCCGATGGCCAGGCCCGCGGAGGCGATCACCCACAGGGGCGGACCCGAGCCGGGGCTGAGCGCGCCCGCGGAGATCAGCGTCAGCGTGATCACGCCCATGGTCTTCTGGGCGTCGTTCGTGCCGTGCGCGAGCGAGACCAGCGAGGCCGAGGCCACCTGCCCGGTCCTGAACCCCTTCTCGACCGGGCCGCGGCGGGCGCGGGCGGTGATCCGGTAGGCGAGGTAGGTCGCGGCCAGCGCGGTGACGCCGGCGACCAGCGGGGAGGCCAGCGCCGGGATGATCACCTTCTCGATCACCATGTCGAAGTTGACTCCGTGGGCGCCCGCGCCGACCCACACCGCTCCGATCAGCCCGCCGAACAGCGCGTGCGACGAGCTCGACGGCAGGCCGAGCAGCCAGGTCAGGAGATTCCACAGGATCGCCCCGACCAGTCCCGCGAAGATCATCCCTGGGGTGACCAGGGAGTCGTCCACGATGCCACCGGAGATCGTCTTCGCCACCTCGGTGGACAGGAAGGCGCCCACGACATTGAGGACGCCGCTGATCAGGACCGCCGCCTTCGGCCGCAGTGCGCCGGTGGCGATGGAGGTGGCCATGGCGTTCGCCGTGTCGTGGAATCCGTTGGTGAAGTCGAAGGCGAGCGCGGTGACGATGACGACCGCCACGAGAAACGTGATGTGGTCCATATATCGATGTATTCCGCTTTGTCCCAACTGCCGCTGAACGAAAGGCAAAGGCTGTGTCTGCTCTCCCGGGCCGCCGGGCAGGCCCGCACCCCCGCCTGACGCCCTGGGCGTGCACGAACGGCTCGGGGCACGTCCGTCGCCGTCGGCGCCCGCCGGACGGTGCTGCGTGACCCGGCGGTGCGGCACCTGCTGACCGGCCGGGACCCGGAGACGGGCGGACCGCCTACGGGTCCGTGACGATGCAGGAGTAGTCGACCACGCCGCCGCCGGGCGGCAGCGGCGTCGGTACGGGGCACACGGCCTCGGGGTCCTGCGACACCGGCGTCGCCTCTTCCCAGCCGTACGGACCCGGCGTCTCCGCCGAGTCCTGCAACCACAACGTCAGACCGCCCCCGGCTGCCGCGGTCACCGCCCACACCAGCACGGCCCACCGCCACCCCCGGCGACGCCGGCCACCGGCTTCCCTCGTCAAGCCGAACCTCCCCCGCCCACGACCCATGTGACGGCACGCCAGCGCTTGAGCCGTGCCGCCCGTGCCCGGAGATACCGCTGTTCCGGCAGGCTCAGCGTCCTTCCGGCCGCCGACTCGTAGGCGGCGCGGGCGGCCTCGTACTCGCCCGTACGCTCCAGCAGATGCGCGCGCACCGCGTCCAGGCGGTGACCCGTGCCCAGGTCGTCGTCCAGTGAGTCCAGTGCGGCGAGCCCGGCCCGCGGGCCATGCACCATGCCCCGCCGCTCAGGCTCTCAGGGTTTCTCGGCCACTGTCTCGGTTTCGGGGCGCTCGGTACCGGTCGTCGCCGGCCGCTCCTGCTCGGGTGGGGCGCCCTTCGTGGCGGGCGCTCCGCATCGGGGGTTGTGGCACGGTCCGGCCACCCACACCGGGACCCACGCGCCCAGCGTCTTGTGACGCCGGACGATCGTGTCGACGGGCTGTCCGCAGTCGGGACAGACATGTTGTGCGCTGTCCATGCCCTCAGCGTAGGGCGGACGGCGGCGCAGCGCTTCCCGCTGTACGCCCTCCCGAGGCTTCCCGCCGCAGTACGGCGGGCGGCGGGCGCGGCGAACCTCCACGGCGGGCACGGCAGACACGGCGAACCGCAGGACCGCGGACAGAGGCGGGCCCCGCACACCGTGGGGATGTGCGGGACCCGACCGAGCCGGACCGGCCGGGCCGTGCGGTCAGGAACCGCAGGGCCCGGGCTGGTCCGGGGCCTTCTCATGGCGCGCCGCGCGCTCAGGTACTGCGGCGCGTCACGAACTCGGCGAGGGCGAGCAGTCCGCCCGCCTCCTCAGGGTCGGGAATCGCACGGGCCAGCTCCTGCATCGCCCGCGCCATCCGCTCGGACGCCTGGACCTGTGCCCAGTCCCGTCCGCCCGCCCGCTCCACCGCCAGCACCGTGGGCTCCAGGTCACCGCCCTCGTATGGCGCCTCGTACAGCTCGGCGAGCTCGACGGCGGCCGGTGTCCCCGAGGCCAGCGCGGCGACCACCGGCAGGGACTTCTTGCGGGCCGCCAGATCCGCACCGGCCGGCTTGCCGGTGCGGCTCGGGTCGCCCCATATGCCGATGACGTCGTCGATGAGCTGGAAGGCGAGCCCGGCCTGACGGCCGAACGCGTCCAGCGCCTCGACGTCGGCCGAGGACGCCCCGGCGTAGAGCCCGCCGACCGCGCACGCGCACCCCAGCAGCGCCCCTGTCTTCGCCTCGGCCATGGCGAGCACCTCGTCGAGGGTGACCTCCGAGGGCCCGCGCCGCTCCATGGCCGTGTCGATCTGCTGCCCCTCGCACAGCTCGACGACGCAGGAGGCGAGCCGGGCGGAGGCGGCCGAGGACGCCGGGTGCGGGTCCTCCGCGAGCAGTCGCAGGGCGAGCGCATGGAGGGCGTCCCCGGCGAGGATCGCGTCGTTGCTGCCGAACACCGTCCACGCCGTGGGCCGGTGCCGGCGTGTGGTGTCCCGGTCCATCACGTCGTCGTGCAGCAGCGTGAAGTTGTGTGCCAGTTCCACCGCCGCGGCCGCACGGACCGCACTCTCCTGCGCCGGGGAACCGCCGAGCGCCGACGCCGCGGCGAGGACGAGCGCGGGCCGGATCGCCTTGCCCGCGTTGCCGGACGCCGGTCTGCCGTCCGCGTGCTCCCAGCCGAAGTGGTAGCGCGCCACCCGGCGCATCGCGGCGGGCAGCGAGTCGATCGCCGAGTGCAGCTCGGGGTCGACCGACGCCCGCGCGCGCTCCAGGATCACCACCGCCTCGGGACCTTCGAGCGGCCCCGGACCGCCGTCCGTTCGGGGCTCGACGGCACTCCGGCTCCCGGGTACACCGGCCCGGCGCCGCACGGCGGCCGTCGGCGACTGCTCCTGCGGCTCGGTCACGGACTCGGTCATGACGACGAGGTCCCCCCTCGGAGAGTCTGCGGGCAGCGGCGCTTCCGCTCCGGCCGGGCGCGTACCCCGAGGTGTACCCGCCCTGCCGGGCGGGGACACAACACTGGGATCGGGCAGGTCACCGCCAGCGGCCGATCTCGACGTTCTCCAGCACGCCGAGCGCGTCCGGCACGAGGACCGCCGCCGAGTAGTAGGCCGTCACGAGGTACTTGATGATGGCCTGCTCGTTGATGCCCATGAACCGCACCGACAGGCTCGGCTCGAGCTCGTCCGGGATGCCGGACTGGCGCAGACCGATCACACCCTGGTCCGACTCGCCCAGACGCATCGCGATGATCGAGGTGGTCCGGGCCTCGGTGACCGGGATCTTGCCGCACGGGTAGATCGGCACACCGCGCCAGGTCGGGATGCGGTTGCCGCCGACGTCGATCGTCTCCGGCACCAGGCCCCGCTTGTTGAGCTCACGGCCGAACGCGGCGATCGCGCGCGGGTGGGCGAGGAACATCTTGGTCCCGCGCCGGCGGCTGAGCAGCTCGTCCATGTCGTCCGGGCCGGGCACACCATCGTGCGGCTGGATGCGCTGGTCGTACTCGCAGTTGGTCAGGAGCCCGAACTCACGGTTGTTGACGAGCTCGTGCTCCTGGCGCTCCTTCAGCGCCTCGACCGTCAGCCGGAGCTGCTGCTCGGTCTGGTTCATCGGCTGGTTGTACAGGTCGGCCACGCGTGAGTGGATGCGCAGCACCGTCTGGGCGATGCTCAGCTCGTACTCGCGGGGCCGCGCGTCGTAGTCCACGAAGGTGTGCGGGATGTCCGGCTCTCCGGCGTGACCGGCCGCGAGGTCGATCGCCTTCTCGCCGTACTTGTTGGTGTGCTGCTGCGGAACCGCGCGCCGCTCCTCCAGGTGCTCGCGCAGCGAGTCCGAGCGCTCGGCGAGCTGTTCGACGTGCTGCCGGGACAGCACGAGGACCGTGCAGGGGGTGATGGCGCGGGCCGTGAACTCCCAGATGGCGTCCGGGTCCAGCAGCGCCTGCTCGCCCAGGTAGGCGCCGTCGGCGAGCACACCGAGGCTCTCGTCGCCGCCGTAGGGGCCGGTGCCGATCTTCTCCACCCTGCCGTGCGCCAGCAGGTACACCTCGTCGGTCTGGTTGCCGAAGTCGGCGATCACCTCGCCCGCGGCGATCTCGCGCTGTTCACAGCGCCGGGCGAGCTCGGTCAGCACCTCGTCGTCCTCGTAGGACCGCAGGGCCGGCAGCTCGCCCAGCTCCGCGGGGATGACCTCGACACGGTCGCCGGTCTTCACGAAGGTGATGCGTCCGTCTCCCACGGCGTAGCTGAGACGCCGGTTCACGCGGTACGTGCCGCCCTGTACATCCACCCACGGCAGCATGCGCAGCAGCCAGCGCGAGCTGATCTCCTGCATCTGGGGTACGGACTTGGTGGTGGTGGCCAGGTTCCGCGCGGCCGCCGTGCCGAGGCTCTGCTGCGGCTTGGTCTGTTCCGTGCGGACCTCATCGCCTACCGACATAAGGAATTGCCCTCCCGGTCATGCCCTGGCAACGGATTGCCCCGGGCACCGATCTCCGCGACGAAGCCTTCCAGTACGGACCCCGATGGTGCTATTACCCGAAAGAGCGGGATTGGATCAACTCCCCCTGGGCATACATGGGTTTCGCCTCGAACGGCATCCGTTCGCCGCACTGGCCGGATCTGCTCGCTCGCTGTACGAACGGGAGGTTCCGGTTCCCCCCGGTTCGGTACAAGCAGCGTGTACGAGGCGGCCGCGCCGGGCGGCCGTCGCGCCGTGAAGGAGGCACCGATGGCCTCACCCCTGTCCGCGAACCGTTTCCTCGACTGCCTGCGGGACGAGGGCCTCACCGTCGTCGAGGTGGGCAACTGGAGGGAACACAACCGCAACCACAAGGGTCCCTGGGCCCCTGTGCACGGCGTCATGATCCACCACACCGTGACCCGGGGCAGCGCCCTGACCGTCGAGATCTGCCGCAAGGGCTACGAGGGGCTTCCCGGCCCGCTGTGCCACGGCGTCATCACCAAGGACGGCAGGGTCCACCTCGTCGGCTACGGCCGCGCCAACCACGCCGGCCTCGGCGACGACGACGTCCTGCGCGCGGTGATCGCGGAGAAGGCGCTGCCGCCGGACAACGAGGCGAACACCGACGGCAACCGGCACTTCTACGGCTTCGAGTGCGAGAACCTCGGCGACGGCAAGGATCCCTGGCCCGAGGTGCAGCTGGAGGCCATCGAGCGGGCGTCCGCCGCGATCTGCCGGCAGCACGGCTGGACACACCGGTCGGTCATCGGCCATCTGGAGTGGCAGCCGGGAAAGGTGGACCCGCGCGGGTTCACGATGGCCGCGATGCGAGAGCGCATCGCCGAGCGACTGAAGTAGCCCGGAAGAGCGACAATGGCCGGGTGACCGGCCCAGACGCACTCGCCACGCTGCACCCGCGGCTCCCCTCCCCGGTGCGCGAGGTGCACGACGACCGCTTCGGGCGGCACGGCGTACGGCTGCTGCTGAAGCGCGACGACCTGATCCACCCCGACCTCGTCGGCAACAAGTGGCGCAAGCTCGCGCCGAACCTCACGGCGGCGCACGGCCGCCCGATCCTCACCTTCGGCGGCGCGTACTCCAACCATCTGCGCGCCACCGCCGCCGCGGGCCGGCTTCTCGGCCTTGCCACCGTGGGCGTGGTCCGCGGCCAGGAACTGGCCGACCGGCCTCTCAACCCGTCCCTCGCCCGGTGCGCCGCCGACGGCATGCGGCTGCACTTCGTCGACAGATCGACCTATCGACGCAAGACCGACCCGGCCGCGCTCGCCGCCCTGCTGCGCGCGGTCGGCGCCGAGGACGCCCTTGTGGTCCCCGAGGGCGGCAGCAACTCCTCCGCCGTGCGGGGGTGCCGGCCGCTGGGCGAGGAGCTGCGCGGGCAGGCCGACGTCGTGGCGGTCGCCTGCGGCACCGGCGGCACCCTGGCGGGCCTGGCGGCGGGGCTGGGACCCGGCCGGCGCGCGCTCGGCGTACCGGTGCTCAAGGGCGGCTTCCTGAACGCGGAGATACGGACACTCCAGGAGGCGGCCTTCGGCGGCCCGCGCGGCGACTGGCATCTCGACGACCGCTTCCACTTCGGCGGCTACGGGCGCACCGCCCCGGAACTCGACGCCTTCGCAGCGGACTTCGAGGACCGGCACGGGCTGCCCGTCGAGCGTCTTTATGTCGCCAAAATGCTGTACGGACTTGTCGCCCTCGCCGAGGAGGGTGCCTTCGCGCGCGGGAGCACGGTGGCGGCCGTCGTCACCGGCCGCCCCTTCCCCTGACCAGGCAGTTCCCTACCTCACAGGGCAATACGACTAGGTCGACTCGCGGTACGCCGCCGCCTCCTCCAGGTCCAGGCGGCGCAGCAGCGTCCGCAGCATCTCGTCGTCGATGAAGCGGCCGTCGCGGAGCCTGACGAACACCTCGCGCTCGGCGCTGATCATCTGTCGCGCCAGGCGGCGGTAGGTGTCGTCGGCGGACTCGCCGGTGACGGGGTTGGACTGGCCGAGACGCTCCCAGACGGCGTTGCGGCGACGCTCCAGGACCGAGCGCAGCCGGGCGGCGAGGGGTTCGGGCAGGGAGTTGCGGTCGTCGGCGAGGAGTTCGTCGAGTCGCTGCTCGGCGGCCCGGGACGCCTGTGCCTGGGCGTTGGCCTCGGCCAGCGTCTCCGCCTGCACGTCCCGGCCGGGCAGCTTGAGCAGCTGGATCAGCGGCGGCAGGGTGAGCCCCTGCAGGACGAGGGTGCCGATGACCGTCGTGAAGGTCAGAAAGAGGATCAGGTTACGGCCGGGAAAGGGCTCGCCGCCCTCCACGACCTGCGGGATCGAGAAGGCGATGGCGAGCGAGACCACACCGCGCATCCCGGCCCAGGAGATGATGAACGCGCCCTTCCAGGTGGCGCCCGTCTCCCCGTCGGCGCCCTCCTCCCGCTCCCGGATCCGCGCAGACAGCATCCGGGGCAGGCAGACCGACGGATACACCCACACGAACCGGGTCACGACGACCACCAGGAAGACGGCGACCGCGTACCAGGCGGCCTCCGGCCCCTCGTACTCGCCGAGTCCCTCCAGGACCACCGGCAGTTGGAGTCCGATCAGGGCGAAGACCGCGGACTCCAGGACGAAGGCGACCATCTTCCAGACCGCGCTCTCCTGGAGCCGGGTGGCGAAATCGACCTCCCACGCGCGATGACCGAGGTACAGGGCGACCACGACGACGGCGAGGACACCGGAGGCGTGCACCGCCTCGGCGACGGCGTAGGCGACGAACGGGATCAGCAGGGAGAGCGTGTTCTGCAGGAGCGGCTCCCTGAGGTGGGTGCGCAGCCAGTGGATCGGGACCATGAGGACCAGACCGACGACGATGCCGCCGACCGCTGCGACCAGGAACTCGACGATGCCGCCGGCCCAGGTCGCGCCCTCACCGACGGCCGCCGCGAGGGCCACGCGGTAGGCGGTGATCGCGGTGGCGTCGTTCACCAGCGACTCGCCCTGGAGGATCGTGGTGATCCGGGACGGCAGCCCGACCCTGCGGGCGATCGCGGTGGCGGCGACCGCGTCCGGCGGCGCCACCACCGCGCCCAGTACCAGGGCCGCGGTCAACGGCAGGCCAGGGACGATCACATAAGCGGCCCAGCCGACCACGAAGGTCGCGAAGAGCACGTACCCGACCGACAGCAGCGCCACCGGCCGCAGTTGCGCGCGCAGGTCGAGGTAGGAGCTCTCGGTGGCCGCGGTGTGCAGCAGCGGCGGAAGGATCAACGGCAGCACGATGTGCGGGTCGAGGTGGTACTCCGGGACTCCGGGCACGTACGACAACGCGAGACCGGCCGCGACCAGCAACAGCGGCGCCGGTACCGGTGTACGTCGGCCCGCCGCGGCGATCACGGCGCTGCCCGCCACCAGCAACAGCAGTGGCATCACGTCCATGGTTCCTCGCCCACCCTCGTTTTCCGCGCGGTTGCCCGCGCGCCCGTCGTAACCTGGCAATCATGAAACAGTGCACGCACGCCGACGAGCTGCCGCACCCGGCACCCGAGGCCCGTACGGACACCTGCCCCGAGTGCCTGGCGGACGGATCGCATCCGGTGCAACTGCGGTTGTGCCTGACCTGCGGCCATGTCGGCTGCTGCGACTCCTCCGAGGGACAGCACGCGACGGGGCATTTCAAGGAGTCGGGTCATCCGGTGATGCGTACGTTCGAACCCGGGGAGAATTGGCGGTGGTGCTTCGTGGACCACGTCCTGGCCTGACCCGGTTCGTGGCGTCCGGACGACGGTTCGAGCGTCTGACGTCTGGGTACGTCAACCCGGCGCGCGCTCTTCCCAATTGGGGGCGCCCACCCTCTAGCCACTGTGCGTGTTCATGTGTTTACTATGAGTGACAGCAGGGGGTCGGGGTCCCGGGGACAGGTAGGTTCCGAGCGCGGTAGCGTCACCGCAGAACACACTTCGCGTTACCCCGAGGGGCGACCCCGGCCCCGTAGAGCTTGTACCACCTTGGAGGTGAGGGTGTCCCAGATCGCAGGCGAGCCGGCGACCCAGGACTTCGTGGAAGTCCGGCTGCCGGCCGCGGGTGCCTACCTGTCGGTGCTGCGGACGGCCACGGCCGGCCTCGCGGCCCGTTTGGACTTCACCCTCGACGAGATCGAGGATCTGCGCATCGCGGTGGACGAGGCCTGCGCGATCCTGCTCCAGCAGGCCGTGCCCGGCTCGGTGCTCAGCTGTGTCTTCCGGCTCGTCGACGACTCGCTGGAGGTGACCGTCTCGGCGCCCACCACCGACGGCCACGCCCCCTCGCGGGACACCTTCGCCTGGACCGTGCTGTCCGCTCTGGCAGGCAAGGTCTCCTCGGCCGTGGACGAAGACAAAACCGTTTCGATCAGCCTCTACAAACAGCGCGGCGCGGGACCCGGGCCGGCGTGAGGAACGGGGACGGGCCGGTGCGGGACGAAGAGCGCGGCACACGGGGGCTGCCGGCGGGGATGCCCGGAGGCGTCCCCGGCTCGAGCGGCGCCGAGAGTTCGGGGGACGGTCAGATCGGTGCCCGTCGCACGGCGGACGACATCGACGGCATCCCCGAGCAGGCCCGGCCGCATCCGGAGGACGACTCCGGGGCGACGGATTCCGGCTTCCTGGACGACGGGCAGCGGGACGAGGACGGTGCCGTGCAGAGCGCGCCTGCGCAGCGACGGATCGGAGTGTCCCCTGTCCGAGCGGAGACGAGGGCTCGGGGAAGGGCGACGGGCGGGACGATGAGCGAGCACGAGCGACACGCGGAGCAGGACGTGCAGAACGTGCCCGACGCGCATGCCGCGCCCGGCCCGGCGACCACGCGCGGCACGCAGCCCGGCCACCACCACCCGCAGGACCGCAGTGGTGCGCGCGCCCTGTTCGTGGAGCTGCGAGGACTGAAGGAGGGCAGCCCGGAGTACGCCGAGCTGCGCAACCAGCTGGTCCGGATGCATCTGCCGCTCGTCGAGCACCTCGCGCGCCGCTTCCGCAACCGCGGGGAGCCGCTGGACGACCTGACCCAGGTCGCCACGATCGGCCTGATCAAGTCGGTCGACCGCTTCGACCCGGACCGCGGCGTCGAGTTCTCGACCTACGCGACACCGACGGTCGTCGGCGAGATCAAACGGCACTTCCGCGACAAGGGCTGGGCGGTGCGCGTGCCGCGCCGGCTCCAGGAGCTGCGCCTGTCGCTGACGACGGCGACCGCGGAGCTCTCGCAGCTGCACGGCCGCTCCCCCACGGTCCACGAGCTCGCCCAGAAACTGGCGATCTCGGAGGAGGAGGTCCTGGAGGGACTGGAGTCCGCCAACGCGTACTCCACGCTGTCGCTGGACGTCCCCGACACCGACGACGAGTCCCCCGCCGTCGCCGACACCCTCGGCGCGGAGGACGAGGCACTCGAAGGCGTGGAGTACCGGGAGTCGCTCAAGCCGCTCCTCGAGGATCTCCCGCCTCGCGAGAAGCGGATCCTGCTGCTGCGCTTCTTCGGCAACATGACCCAGTCGCAGATCGCGCAGGAGGTCGGCATCTCGCAGATGCACGTCTCCCGCCTGCTGGCCCGCACTCTGGCCCAGCTGCGGGAGAAGCTGCTGGTGGAGGAGTAGGCGCCGGACACGGCGCGGGAGTTCACGGATCGGGAGTTCACGGCCCGCGAGTTCACCGCCCGCGTGAAAAGCGTGCCCGGCTGCCGGGCGACAATTCGCCGACAGCGTGAACAGCGCACATCGGCTGTCCGCCCGGCCGTGCGGAAATCCCGCAGGCGGGCGGAACACGATCCGGCCCGCGGGGAAATCACCGCCCCGGAAAGCTCCCGGAAACGGCGCGGAATTTCAGGGCCGGCGATGGGGCGGTACCGCGGAACCACACGCAACCCGCCCCGGACGCCCGCTATTTCCCGGCGTTTCCAGGTCCCCGAATTCCAAGAGCCCGGGTCGTCTCCGGGTGGAGAAGAAGGACCAGGGACACGACCGCCGCCGCCCCCAGGGCGATACCGCCGGGAATGGCCATGCTGTCGGCCTGGAGCAGGTTGTAGGCCACGGGCAACGAGATGACCTGTGTGATGAGGGCCGGGCCACGGCTCCAGCCGCGCCGCGCGAGCAGCCCGCGCGCGGCGAGCAGCGGCAGCAGCGCGAGCACCATCAGGGTGACGCCCCCGGTGACGGCCTGCTGCCGGTCGTCCGGGTGCCCGGTCAGTCCGAGGACGAGGACCCAGACCCCGCCGGCCACCAGCGCGAGCCCCTCCAGCGCGGCCAGCGCCGCGGCCACGGTCAGCCGGACGGGACGGGGACCGGCTTCGGCCGCGGCATCGGAGTCGGTGCGGTTCTGCTCAGCGCTCACCCCAGAAGGGTAGCCCTCGGCCCGTCCCCGCCCCGGAGGACCCCGGGCCGCGTCCCACGCGTACATCCGGTCACCCGTGTCCAGGCTCACGTGTCGATCTCCACCGGATACCCGGTCCGGCCTGTGCCCGGTACCGCCCAGTAGGTACCCTGCGAGTCATGCGTGCACTTCTCGTGGTCAATCCGGCGGCAACCACCACAAGCGCACGTACGCGCGATGTCCTCATCCATGCGCTGGCGAGCGAGATGAAGCTGGACGCGGTCACCACCGAGTACCGCGGACACGCCCGCGACCTGGGCCGGCAGGCGGCGGAGAGCGACGACATCGACCTCGTGGTCGCCCTCGGCGGCGACGGCACGGTCAACGAGGTCGTCAACGGTCTGCTGCACAACGGTCCCGCCCCCGGCCACGTCCCCGGACTCGCCGTGGTCCCCGGTGGTTCCACCAACGTCTTCGCGCGCGCCCTGGGGCTGCCCAACGACGCCGTCGAGGCGACCGGCGCGCTGCTGGACGCCCTGCGCGAGGGCCGCGAGCGCACCGTCGGACTCGGTCTCACCTCGGGCCCGCCGGGCACCGAGGACGAGGCGGTGCCGTCCCGCTGGTTCACCTTCAACTCCGGACTCGGCTTCGACGCCGGTGTCGTCGGCAGGGTCGAGCAGCAGCGCGAGCGCGGCAGGAAGTCGACACACGCGCTCTATGTGCGCCAGGTGCTGCGGCAGCTGCTGGGCGAGCCGAGCCGCCGGCAGGGCACGATCACCCTGGAGCGGGCGGGCGAGGACGCGGTGACGGACCTGCTGCTGTGCATAGCGTCCAACACCGCCCCCTGGACGTTCCTCGGCAACCGCCCGATGTACGCCTCACCCGAGGCGTCGTTCGACACCGGACTCGACGTATTCGGTCTCAGCCGGATGTCGACGGCCTCGGTCGCCCGGTATGGCACCCAGTTGCTCACTTCGTCCCCCGAGCGCGGACCCCGTGGCAAGCACGCCGTGTCTCTGCACGATCTGGATGAGTTCACCTTGCATTCGAAGGCGCCACTCCCCCTTCAGATGGACGGTGACCACCTGGGACTGCGCACCAGCGTGACGTTCACAGGCGTACGCCGTGCACTGCGTGTGATTGTGTGAGCAGAAGAGGCCAAAGTCCTTTCACTCGAACGTTTAGACCAGGGTCCACCCCATGGAAGTACGGCTGTGACCTAGTCGACACCGAGGAATCAAAAAAAACTTTTCGGAAGGGGTTGTATCCGTCGCCGAGGTTTGCGAGTCTCTACATGGCGATCGGGACGGCCCGCAACACCGGCCTCCACAGATCACCGGAACCCCTCTCCAATCAAGGACCACGCCGAGGAAGACTCGGTGGTCGGCCCTTCACTTGTTGAGGGATTCGTGAAAGCGTTCACATTCACAAGCAATCTTCACGTAATACCAAGGAGAGGTAGCAGCCATGGACTGGCGTCACAACGCCGTTTGCCGCGAGGAAGACCCCGAGCTCTTCTTCCCCATCGGCAACACCGGTCCTGCGCTGCTGCAGATCGAGGAAGCCAAGGCCGTCTGCCGTCGCTGCCCTGTGATGGAGCAGTGTCTGCAGTGGGCGCTCGAGTCCGGCCAGGACTCCGGCGTCTGGGGTGGCCTCAGCGAGGACGAGCGCCGCGCGATGAAGCGCCGCGCCGCCCGCAACCGGGCTCGTCAGGCCTCCGCCTGACATTCCCACCCCGCTGACAGCCTGAGCTTGGCGGCGCGTACAGCGAGTACGCATCTCCCGCCCCCGAGCCGCAGCGCGCAGTACCCCCCGATGTGCTTACGCAGCGAGCAACTGGTCCCGGACCTTCTGGTCCGGGACTTTTTGCTCTCCAGGGTCCTTCACCGATGGGGTCCTTCACCGATCGGCACTTCACCGATCGGGCCCTTCACTCATGGGCGCTTCACCCCGCGCGGGCCGGTCACTTCTGCGCGCGTACCGGAATGTCCAGGATGACCCGCGTGCCGCGCTCCGGCGCCGGGACCATGTCGAACGTGCCGCCCAACTCGCCCTCCACCAGTGTGCGGACGATCTGGAGACCGAGGTTGCCGGAAGTGTGCGGGTCGAAGCCCTCGGGCAGGCCGACCCCGTCGTCCTGCACCGTGACCAGGAGCCGGGTCGCCTTCGTCGTCCCGCCACGCACCGCCGACACCTCGACCGTGCCGGTGTCGCCTTCGCGGAAGCCGTGCTCCAGCGCGTTCTGCAGCACCTCGGTGAGCACCATGGACAGCGGGGTGGCGACCTCGGCGTCGAGGATGCCGAAGCGGCCGGTGCGACGGCCGGCGACCTTGCCGGGCGAGATCTCGGCGACCATCGCCAGCACCCGGTCGGCGATCTCGTCGAACTCCACCCGCTCGTCCAGATTCTGAGACAGCGTCTCATGCACGATCGCGATGGAGCCGACCCGGCGCACCGCCTCCTCGAGAGCCGCGCGGCCACGCTCGGACTCGATGCGCCGGGCCTGGAGGCGCAGCAGGGCGGCCACCGTCTGGAGGTTGTTCTTCACCCGGTGGTGGATCTCCCGGATGGTGGCGTCCTTGGTGATCAACTCCCGCTCGCGGCGGCGCAGTTCGGTGACGTCCCGGAGCAGGACGAGGGAACCGATGCGGGTGCCCTTGGGTTTGAGCGGAATGGCCCGGAACTGGATGACCCCGTCGCGGGCCTCGATCTCGAACTCGCGCGGCGCCCAGCCGCTGGCCACCTTGGCCAGTGCCTCGTCGACCGGGCCGCGGCTCGGGGCGAGTTCGGCGGTCGTCCGGCCGAGATGGTGGCCCACGAGGTCGGCGGCCAGGCCCATCCGGTGGTAGGCGGAGAGCGCGTTCGGGGAGGCGTACTGGACGAGGCCCTCCGCGTCGAGCCGGATCAGGCCGTCCCCGACACGGGGCGAGGCGTCCATGTCCACCTGCTGGTTGGCGAAGGGGAAGGCGCCGGCCGCGATCATCTGGGCCAGGTCCGAGGCGCTCTGGAGGTACGTGAGTTCGAGACGGCTCGGGGTGCGGACGGTCAGCAGGTTGGTGTTGCGCGCGATGACACCGAGGACGCGGCCGTCCCGTCGTACCGGAATCGACTCGACGCGGACCGGGACCTCCTCGCGCCACTCCGGGTCGCCCTCACGCACGATCCGGCCCTCGTCGAGCGCCGCGTCGAGCATGGGGCGGCGGCCGCGCGGGACGAGGTGGCCGACCATGTCGTCCTGGTAGGAGGTGGGGCCGGTGTTGGGTCGCATCTGAGCGACGGAGACATAGCGCGTGCCGTCGCGGGTCGGGACCCACAGGACCAGGTCGGCGAAGGAGAGGTCGGAGAGCAGCTGCCACTCCGAGACCAGCAGATGGAGCCACTCGAGATCGGAGTCGTCGAGGGCTGTGTGCTGGCGGACCAGTTCGTTCATGGAGGGCACGTCTGCGAGCGTACCCGGCGGTTTGTGCAGGTCCTAAAAGTGTCCGTACGGGGCCGAAACCGTACAGGGCTGAAAACCGTACGGGGCTGAGAACACCCGCGGGCCGCGGCGCCTGGGAGGGACCCTCAACCCTCCCGGCACCGCAGCCCGGAGCAGCATCGGCCACGGGGTGTGCGGTCCCGCTCGGCCGAAGGATGAGGAGCCGGGGCAGTCAGGGCAGAGAGCACCGGTTCCTCGGTCCGCCTTCCTGTGCGGGGAAGACGGAGGCTCTTCGTTTCTACGCGCCTCCCCCGCATTCTGGACTAGACCACTACTGGTGTCCATGCGTCGGGGTCGGTTCGTTGTCGAGGACTGTGTGTTGTCGGCGCCTCGCAGCCTAACCCGCCCGACTCACCGGCGGGAGCAGATCGCCGTGGTGGCTTGCCCGCGAGCCTCCGGTTCCGCGCGACGCACGCCGTCGCACGCTTGTGGGGACACCGACTGGGTCAGCGCGCCCGGTGTGGCGGGGTCGGGTGGCGGGGTCGGCGGGTTCGGGAGGTGCGTGCCGCTGAGGGCCGGTAGGTGGTCCGCTGTCGCGCTTCGGTGCCGGGTCCGCCGGTTGCTCGGCTCCGTTCGTCCTCCGCCGGAGCGCCGGAGGTCCGTCGCCGGTGGCCTGCGAGTGGCTCACTGCTCGCCGGTCGCCGGCTGTCGGCTGTCGGCTGTCGGCCGCCGGCGCTCGTCGGACGGCTGCCGCCGCCCGCCGTCTCGCGGATGCAGGACCGGCTGACGGCTGACGGCTGACGGCTGACGGCTGACGGCTGACGGGCGGACTCTCGCCGGCGCCGGTGCCCGCTGCTCCCATTCCACTCCCCCGCGGCCCCTCGTGCCTCCCCAAGGGCGCCTCCGAGGGCGCGCCTTCACCTGGATTCCGGCGCGTCTTCACGGGCCGTTCCCCCGCGCGCCCCACCGCGTGCGGTCGCGCCCAGGTGGGCTTGTCTTCGCCTGTGGGACGGGGACACCACTCTGTTAGATTGGTCTAAACCACATGCCCCTCCGGGTGCCCTCGAGTCCCCTCTTCAGATCGGCAGGCCCAGCGTGGAAGTTGTCATCGTTCCCGACGCCGCGGCGGGCGGCGAGCTGATCGCCGAGGCAATGGCGCAGCTGCTCGGGCGCAAGCCCGACGCCCTGCTCGGCGTGGCCACCGGCTCGACTCCGCTGCCCGTCTACCAGGCCCTGGCGGCCAAGGTGCGGTCCGGCGCGGTGGACACGTCCCGGGTACGGATAGCGCAGCTCGACGAATACGTGGGGCTGCCGGCGGAGCATCCGGAGTCGTACCGGTCGGTGTTGCGGCGTGAGGTGCTGGAGCCGCTCGGGATCGGGATGGACGCGTTCATGGGCCCGGACGGGACCGCCGAGGACATCCCCGCCGCCTGCGCGGCGTACGACACGGCGCTGACCGGGACCGGGGGCGTGGATCTGCAGTTGCTGGGGATCGGGACCGACGGGCACATCGGGTTCAACGAGCCGTGCTCCTCGCTCGCGTCGCGCACCCGGATCAAGACGCTGACGGAGCAGACGCGCGTCGACAACGCCCGGTTCTTCGACGGCGACATCGATCAGGTGCCGCACCACGTCATCACCCAGGGCATCGGGACGATCCTGGAGGCGCGGCACCTGGTGCTGCTGGCCACGGGTGAGGGCAAGGCGGACGCGGTCGCGGCGACGGTGGAGGGACCGGTCGCGGCGGTGTGCCCGGCCTCGGCGTTGCAGCTGCATCCCCACGCCACCGTGGTGGTCGACGAGGCCGCCGCGTCCAAGCTGAAGCTGGCGGACTACTTCCGGCACACGTACGACAACAAGCCGGAGTGGCAGGGCATCTAGCGGACCGCGTCACCGCCGTGACCGGCCCCTGAAGCCTCGTGCCGCCCAAGGTCACCGTCCCGCGCGCCTACAGCGCCAGTACGAGTGCGCCCCCGAGCACGCCCAGGCCCAGCGCCACGCAGAACGGGACCCAGCCGCCGTCGCGCCAGGGGAAGAACGTGTCGAGGGAGATACGGCCTGGGCCTACCGCGGCGATGGTGACGGCGGCGACGCAGATGAGCATGGGGTAGACGAACGACGGGGGACCGGCGGGCCACAGGCTGTACTGGGGCGCCACCGTCATGGCCTGGAACATCACCCCGATCGCTGCCGCCGCCGCCAGCGGGGTGAGCAGCCCCACCGCTAGGCCCAGCCCGCCGAGCAGCTCGGAGATTCCCGCCAGGGCGGCGAAGAACGTGCTCGGCTGGTACCCCAGCGCGTCGAAGCCCTGCGCCGTGGCGTCCAGACCCCGTCCGCCGAACAGGCCGAACAGCTTCTGCGCGCCGTGTCCCGCGAGGATCAGACCCACCGCGAGCCGCAGCAGCAGAATTCCCACGTCGGCGGCGCCCATGGCCCGCGGCGCCGGTCTCGCCCCGAAGGCATCGGTCGGGCGGCGTGAACGTCGTGTAGGGGGCGTCATCGCGGCATCACCTCCGGGCAAGGCCCAGGTGGGGACTCCCCTCCTTCCGATCCTCCTCTCCCGCGCGGAGGACGTCCAAAGGAGGAGCGGCGCGGCTCGCCCACCAGGCTCGCCGCGCCGCTCACGCCAGGTGGGTCCCGCCCGGCTCACACCCCGGCGATGACCTCAGCCGCCGCCCGCCCGCAGACCCGGGCCGCGCCGTACGTCGCGATGTGCAGCGCACCCCGGGGGGCCGCCTGGGGCACGCCCATCTCGACCACGATCGTGTCCGGCCGGGCCCTCAGGAGCGTGTCGAGCGCGTCGCCCATCCACGGGTGCCGGTGCTCGTCGCGGACGACCGCCACGATCCGGCGCTCCCCGGCCGCGGTGAGGACGTCGGCGCCCGCGTCGGGCCCGCCGAACGTGCCCGCTTCCGTGCCGGGGAGCAGGGCGGTGAGCTCCGCCGCCACGCCCCAGGGGGTCTCGTCGCCCACGGCGATGTTGGCGACGGGCGTCAGAGCGGCGACGTAGGGCGCCGCGGTGAGCGGCGCGAAGGCGTCGGTGCCGGTGACCCTCAGCGCCCGGCGGGCGGCGCGCAGGCCCACCTCGTCGTCCGCCCCGGGCTCGCCGGCCTCGGCTGCCGCCGGCGACGACGCCGACGCCGACGCCGACCACGCCGCCAGCCTGCGCACCCGCTCGGCCGCGTCCGCCAGCCGCTCCTCGGGAAGTTCACCGGCGCGCACCGCCGCGACGAGGGCGTCACGCAGCCGTCGTACCGTCTCGTCGTCGGCGAGGCCGCCGCCCACGCAGATGGCGTCGGCACCGGCCGCGACGGCGAGGACGCTGCCCCGCTCGATGCCGTAGGTGCCGGTGATGGCCTGCATCTCCATGCCGTCGGTGACGATCAGGCCGTCGTAGCCGAGGTCGCCGCGCAGCAGTTCCGTGAGGACCCTGCCCGACAGCGTCGCCGGACGGTCCGTGTCGAGGGCCGGGACGAGGATGTGGGCGCTCATCACCGCACGCGTGCCCGCCGCGATCGCGGCACGGAACGGCGCCAGTTCCCGCTCGGCCAGCACGGCCGGGTCGGCGTCGATGCGGGGCATCGCGTGGTGCGAGTCGACGTTGGTGTCGCCGTGGCCGGGGAAGTGCTTGGTGCAGGCCGCCACGCCCACCGACTGGAGGCCGGTGACGTAGGCCGCCGTGTGCCGGGCGACCAGCGCCGGGTCGGCGCCGAACGAGCGGACGCCGATGACGGGGTTGCCGGGGTCGGAGTTCACGTCCGCCGACGGTGCCCAGTTGAAGTTGACCCCGCAGGCGGCGAGGCGGCGGCCCAGTTCGGCGGCCACCTCCCGCGTCAGCTCCACGTCGTCCACGGCGCCGAGCGCGTGGTTGCCGGGGAAGGAGGACCCGGTGTGCACCTCCAGGCGCGTGACGTCGCCGCCCTCCTCGTCGACGGCGACCAGGACGTCGCCGCGTTCCGCGCGCAACTGGGCGGTCAGGGCGGCGAGTTGGTCGGGCGAGGAGATGTTGCGGCCGAACAGTCCGACGGAGGCGAGGCCCTCGCCGAGCCGGCGCAGCAGCCAGTCGGGGGCCGCCGTGCCCGTGAAGCCTGGCTGGAGGACCGTCAGCGCGTCACGGGTGAGCGTGTCGGTATCGCTGGCGAATGTGGTCATCGAGGGCCGTTATCCCTTCACGGCGCCGGAGGTCAGACCGGCGGCCATCTTCTTTTGCACGATCATGAAAAACGCGACGACCGGTATCGCGATCAGCGTCGAGGCCGCCATGAGGGCGCCGTAGTCGGTCCCGCGTGAGGTGGTGAAGTTCATGAGCCACACGTTGAGCGTGTACTTGTCGTTGTCCTGCAGCACGATGTAGGCGAGCAGGTACTCGTTCCACGCGTTGATCAGGGAGAAGATCGACGCGGCCGCCAGTCCGGGGGCGAGCAGCGGGAACACCACGCGCCAGAAGGCACCCATGCGGGAACAGCCGTCGACCAGCGCCGCCTCCTCCAGCTCCAGCGGGATGTTCACGACGAATCCGCGGATCATCCAGGTGGCGAAGGGCAGCGTCGTGACGAGGTAGATGACGATGACGCCCCAGTACTCGTTGATCGCGCCCAGGTCGTTCAGCTGGATGTACAGCGGGATGAGCATGGCGGTGGGCGGGAGCAGCTGCACCACCAGCAGCGCGATCATGAAGATCTTGCGGCCGGCGAAGCGGAAGCGCGCGATGGCGAAGGCGCCGATCGTGGACAGCAGGATCGCCCCGACGACGGCGGTCACGCAGATGATCAGGCTGGACTGGATCGCGGTGCCGAAGTTGGGTTCCTCGACGGCCCGGCGGAAGTTGTCGAGCGTGAGGGACGTCGGCCAGAGCTTCTGGTCGTAGGACCGGATCTCGATGTTGGGGCGCAGGGCGCTGACCACGAGCCAGTAGACCGGAAACGCCATCACCACGAAGGCGACGATTCCCACGGCGTTGTAGAAGTGCCGGCTCGGCTTCTTGCGGTCGGGGCGGTACCGGGGCGCGGCGGTGACGCGTGTGGCGGTCGTGTCGCTCACTCGACCTCTCCGATCTTGAGCAGCTGGCGCAGGTAGTAGACGGCCACACCGGACAGCAGCAGCACGGTGATCAGCGCGATGGCGGCGCCCTGGCTGAAGGAGTTCGACTCGAACGCCTTCTCGTAGGAATAGAGGCCGAGCAGGTTGTACTCGGACTCCGGCTTGTTGCCGCGCATCAGGAAGATCTGTCCGAAGACGTTGAAGTCCCAGATCACCGACAGCGTGGCCACCATCTGGAAGACGGGCTTGATCACCGGCCAGGTGACGTACCGGAAGACTCCGAACCGCCCGGCGCCGTCGAGCGCGGCGGCCTCCTCCAGCTCGGCCGGCACCTGGGTGAGCGCGGCGTAGAGGGTGACGGCGACGAACGGCACCGCGCCCCACACCACGACGGCGCCGATCACGAGGAAGCCCTGCTTGGGGTCGAGCCACCAGTTGTGGCCCTGGTAGTCGAGGCCCAGGTACTTGGTGAGCACCATGTTGGCGACGCCGTAGTCGGAGTCGGCGAACCAGCGGAAGATCGAGGTGGCGACGAGCAGCGGGAGTGCCCAGGCCGCGATGAGCGCACCGGTCAGCAGCAGCCGGACCGCCTTCGTCATGCGCTGCATGGCGTGAGCGAGGAACAGTCCGATGGCCATGGTGGCGACCACGCACACCACCATGAAGATGACGGTGCGCCACAGGACGGTGTAGAACTCGCTGTCGCCGAGGATGTTGGTGAACTGGTCGAAGCCGACCCAGGGCGCGGCGTCGCCCGTCCACAGCTCACGGCGGCCCACGTCCTGGAAGGACATGATCACGGTCTTGATCAGCGGCCAGACGAACACCGCGGCGAGTGCCACCACAGCCGGTGCGATCAGCAGATAGGGCAGCAGGGGCCCGTTCGTCCACCGGCCGCGCCGAGGGGTGGCCGGTGTCGGGCCGTCACCCCGGGCCCGCGCGACGGACACCTCCGGGCCGGCTGCTTTGATGTCGGCGGCACTCACTGTGCTGGCCTTCCGTTCGAAGGGGTTCCTGGAGGGCGGGCCGGCACAGCCTGGGTGGGCGGCCGGCACGCCCGACCGGCCTTGTCCGGCCCGGCGGCGGGCCGGACAAGGCACCGGAGGTCAACGAGAGTTCGGCTCCTGGATCAGGAGGCCTCGTTGATCAGTGAGTCGATCTCCGCGTCGGCGGCCTTGGTGGCCTCGGCGACCGACTTGCCCTTGAGGATGTCGAGCAGCATCGTCTCCAGGGTTTCCTTCTTCTCGATCGCGGCCCAGCCGGGCGCGATCGGCGTGAACCAGGCGTCCGGAACGGCGTTGGCGATCGGAGCCGTCTCCGGCTTGGCCTTCAGCGGCTCGAGCTGCTTGGTGTTGTTGGGAAGGATGTTCTTGGCGGCCAGGGCGGCCTCGGACTTCTCGCTGGTGAACAGCGAGATCCACTCCTCCGCCAGGTCCTGCTGGTCGGACTTGGAGATGGTGGCCAGGTCGGAGCCGCCGATGAAGGAGGGAAGCGCCTTGCCCTCAGGGCCGGGCATACCCGCGGTGGCGATCTTGCCCTCCAGCTTCGGGTTGCCGTTGTTCGCGCCGTCGACGACGCTTCCGGCCTCCCAGCCGTTGCCGTAGAGCAGGGCGGCCTTCTCGTTGGCCATGACGTTGGCGTGGTCCTGCTCGTCCTTCGTCTGGTCGCCGTTGTTGTACTTCTTGACCAGGTCGATGAAGTGCTGGATGCCCTTCTGCGCCTCCGGCGAGGAGAGCGAGGCCTTCCACTCCTTGCCGCCCTCGTCGTAGGTGGCGATCTCGCCGCCGTAGGCCGCGACATAGGACATCGCGGCGTACCAGTAGCGACCCGGCAGATAGAGCGAGGAGAACGCGTTGTCGCTCTTGTACTTGCCCTGGACCTTGTCGAGGGCGGCGACCAACTCGTCCTCGGTGGTCGGCAGCTGGTCCGAGCCCGTGCCGGCCTTGAACATGTCCTTGTTGTAGATCGCGACGCGGGCACCCGCGTAGTACGGGACGCAGTAGAGCTTGCCCTCGTAGGAGCAGGTGTCCTTCAGACCGCCGATCCACGTGTCCGAGTTGTCGTGCTTCTTGGGGTCGATCTCGCCCAGGGCACCGTTGAGGATGTAGGTCATCGTCTCGGTGTTGCCCAGCTCGACCACGTCGGGGAAGCTGTCGCCCGACAGCGCCGCGTCGAGCTTCTTGGTCTTGTCGGCCCACTGCTGGTACTGGACGTTGACCTTGACACCCGGGTACTTCTTGTTGAAGTCGGTGTTGGCCTGCTTGACCAACTCGGGCCAGGTGGACTGGGCGTCGACCATCAGCCAGACAGTGAGTTCACCCTTGCGGTCCTTCGGGTCCTGGTCGGACGCCTTGTCATCGGACCCGCCGCACGCCGCAATGGAGACCATCATCGCCGCGACACCGATCGCGGATATCAGCTTGCGCTTCACGCCACCCTCCTCAGGGATGCCACAAACCCCCCTCGTCCCCGCGGTGACTGACGTACCGCCCTGGGGCCGGGACCTGGACCAATGGTGTAGACCAGTACCGGGGAGCTTGGCCCAGACCATAGGACGTGTCAAGGGTCTCGTATAGGGCCCGACCAGCCGTTATGGGACCTACATATGCAGGAACCTTTAAGTAAGAACCCCTCGAAAACAGTGAGTCCCTCATTCACCCAGGGGTAGACCACACGACCTTCGTGGACTAGACCATCGGGAGCGCCGACGGTATACAGGGGGCATCACGGAGCGTGCGGGGAACTCTCGTACGCGGTCGTGCCACGATGTGAACCGTGACCGGCGGACGTCGGTCCTGTCGGTATGTCAGCCGGGAAGGCGGAGCATGAGCACTGAGGTCAGCAGTGCGGAGAACGAGAGCGGGGCACCCGTCCGTACCGCACGCGTACCCAAGTACTACCGCCTGAAGAAGCATCTGCTCGACATGACGGAGACCCTGCCGCCCGGCACTCCGGTACCTCCCGAGCGCACGCTGGCCGCGGAGTTCGACACGTCCCGCACGACCGTGCGCCAGGCCCTTCAGGAGCTGGTGGTCGAGGGCCGGCTGGAACGGATCCAGGGCAAGGGCACGTTCGTCGCCAAGCCCAAGGTGTCGCAGGCGCTGCAACTCACCTCGTACACCGAGGACATGCGCGCTCAGGGCCTGGAGCCCACCTCGCAGCTGCTGGACATCGGCTACATCACCGCGGACGACCGGCTCGCCGGGCTGCTCGACATCACCACCGGCGGCCGGGTCCTGCGCATCGAGCGGCTGCGGATGGCCAACGCCGAGCCGATGGCCATCGAGACCACCCACCTGAGCGCCAAGCGCTTTCCGGCCCTGCGCCGCAGCCTGGTCAAGTACACGTCCCTCTACACCGCGCTCGCCGAGGTCTACGACGTCCATCTCGCGGAGGCCGAGGAGACCATCGAGACCTCGCTGGCCACGCCGAGGGAGGCCGGCCTCCTCGGCACCGATGTCGGCCTGCCGATGCTGATGCTGTCCCGGCACTCGCTGGACCGGGAGGGCAAGCCGGTGGAGTGGGTGCGCTCGGTGTACCGCGGCGACCGCTACAAGTTCGTGGCACGGCTCAAGCGGCCGATGCCGTAGCCGCGTTCACGGTACGTCTCGGGCCGCACCGCCCGTCCCGCCGTCCGCCCGTGACGCACACGCCGGGAGGACGGCCCGTGCGCACACCCCCGGAGCACACGCACGAAGGCCCGTGCGCACACCCCGGAGCACACCGCGCGACAGCCCGTGCGCACACCGCACGCCCGCGGGCCGACCGGCGAGTCACCCCGCGACAGTCATGTCGCACAGTCGTCCGTGAAGGCCCTTCGGAAACGGCGGCGCCGACTGGCGGCGGTTCGTGCGGATGCGGACGGACCACCAGGAAAACGACCGGCTGCGCGGTTTCCGCCACTGCCGAGGTAGCGGTAAGTCCCAGGGTTCCTCACAAGAACATGCTGAACAAGGGCTTCCGGTAGCGGGACACCGTGATCTACATTGCCTGCGCGTTACGGCAGGTAATCAGCGAGGGGACGGAGCCGCCCGATGCCAGAAGCCTCAGAAGTGAAGGGAGGGCCGGTGGTGACGCCTGTGCGCGTCGTCATCGCCCTCTGTCTGATAACACCGTTCGTGGCCATGCTCTGGGTGGGCTCGTACGCGAAGACGGACCCGACGTTCATCGGCATCCCGTTCTTCTACTGGTACCAGATGGCCTGGGTCGTGATCTCCACCGCCCTCACCATGACCGCCTACTGGCTGTGGCAGCGTGACCAGCGCGCCCGCAGGACGAAGGGGGGTGCCGGAGCATGAAGGACGGTGTGAACGGCGTCGCACTCGCCGTATTCATCCTCTTCTTCGTCGCCGTCACGGTGATGGGCTTCCTGGCCGCGCGCTGGCGCAGGGCCGAGAACGAGCAGAGCCTCGACGAGTGGGGCCTGGGCGGCCGGTCCTTCGGGACCTGGATCACCTGGTTCCTGCTCGGCGGCGACCTCTACACGGCGTACACCTTCGTCGCCGTACCGGCGGCGATCTACGCGGCGGGTGCGGCCGGCTTCTTCGCCGTGCCGTACACGATCCTCATCTACCCGTTGATGTTCGTCTTCCTGCCGCGGCTGTGGTCGGTCTCCCACAAGCACGGTTACGTCACCACCTCGGACTTCGTCCGGGGCCGCTTCGGCTCCAAGGGCCTGTCCCTCGCCGTCGCGGTCACCGGCATCCTCGCGACCATGCCGTACATCGCGTTGCAACTGGTCGGCATCCAGGCCGTGCTGGACGTGATGGGCATCGGCGGCGGCGAGAACACCAACTGGTTCATCAAGGACCTGCCGCTGCTGATCGCCTTCGGTGTGCTGGCCGCGTACACGTACTCGTCCGGACTGCGGGCGCCGGCCCTGATCGCGTTCGTCAAGGACACGCTGATCTACATCGTGATCGCCGTCGCCATCATCTACATCCCGATCAAGCTGGGCGGCTTCGACGACATCTTCGCCGCCGCGAGCGACAAGTACACGGAGACCGGTAAGGGCGGACTGGTGCCGGACGCCGCCTCGCAGTGGACGTACGCCACGCTGGCGCTGGGCTCGGCGCTCGCCCTGTTCATGTACCCGCACAGCGTCACGGCCGTGCTCTCCAGCCGCAGCCGGGACGTCATCCGCCGTAACTCCACGATCCTGCCGCTGTACTCGCTGATGCTGGGCCTGCTGGGCCTGCTCGGCTTCATGGCGATCGCGGCCGGCGTCAAGGTGGAGAACGGCCAGCTGGCGATCCCCCAGCTGTTCGAGAACATGTTCCCGGACTGGTTCGCGGGCGTCGCGTTCGCGGCGATCGGCATCGGCGCGCTGGTCCCGGCGGCCATCATGTCGATCGCGGCGGCGAACCTCTTCACCCGCAACATCTACAAGGACTTCCTCAAGCCGGACGCCACGCCCGCCGAGGAGACCAAGGTCTCCAAGCTGGTGTCCCTGCTGGTGAAGGTCGGCGCCCTGGTCTTCGTCCTCGGGATGGACAAGACGGTCGCGATCAACTTCCAGCTGCTGGGCGGCATCTGGATCCTGCAGACCATGCCCGCCCTGGTCGGCGGCCTGTTCACGCGCTGGTTCCACCGCTGGGCGCTGCTGGCCGGCTGGGCGGTCGGCATGCTCTACGGCACGGTCGCGGCGTACGGTGTCGCCTCGCCGACGCAGAAGCACTTCGGCGGCTCCTCGGCGGAGATCCCCGGCATCGGTGAGATCGGCTACATCGGCCTCACGGCGTTCGTCCTCAACCTGGTGGTCACGGTCGTCCTCACCTTCGTCCTGAAGGCGATGAAGGCTCCCGAGGGCGTCGACGAGACGAAGCCCGAGGACTACACGGCGGACGCCGGCGATCCTGGCGTCCAGACGGAGCTCCCCCCGGCGACCGCCGGAGCCGCCCACTGAGGCGCGCCCCGTAGGGGCCCGTCCCGCAAGGCGCGGGAAACCGCGCGACCAGCGACACAGCATGCAGCGGGCCGCCGAGGCCAGAGCACCCCGGCGGCCCGCTGTCGTACACACCGGGCCGCCGAGGCCACAGCACCCCCGGCGACCCGCCACCACACACACCGGGCCACCGAGCCACCCGGCCCACAGCACCCCGGCGACCCGCCACCGCACACACCGGGCCACCGAGGCCACAGCACCCCGGCGGCCCGCTGTCGTACTCACCGCCTGATGCACACTGCCCTCATGGACATCGTCATCCGCCCCGCGCACCCCGCCGAGTACACCGACCTCGGCGAGATCACCGCCCAGGCCTACCTCCAGGACGGCCTGCTCGACTTCGGCGAGAGCGACGAGTACCTCGGCACGCTCAGAGGCGTCGCGGCGCGCGCCGCCGTCGCGCAGGTGCTCGTGGCCGTCGAACAGCGACAGGTCCTGGGCGGAGTGACCTTCGTCCCGTCCGGCGGCCCGATGGCCGACATCGCCGCTCCCGGGGAGGCCGAGATCCGGATGCTCGCCGTCGCCCGCGAGGCCCGCGGCCGAGGCGTCGGCGAGGCGCTCGTGCGCGCCTGTCTCGATCGCGCCCGCGCCGTCGAGGGCTGCACCGGGGTCGTCCTGTCGACCCAGCGGACCATGCGCGCGGCCCACCGCGTCTACGAGCGGCTGGGCTTCACCCGCACCCCCGAGCGCGACTGGAACCCCGTCCCGCACCTCGACGACATCACGCTCCTCACCTACAAGTTGACGCTCTGAAGTCATCCGCGACACAACATATGGGGGCGCCTTCGGCACCCGGCACTAGATGTATGCTCATGCTCGTTGTCGACGCAGGGGAATCCGGTGCGAATCCGGAACTGTCCCGCAACGGTGTACTTGCGTGTATCTGCCCGGAATCGGGTGCGCACGCCTGTTCAGTCCGAGGACCTGCCGACAGCGCGCCCGGCCGTCCGGCCCGGGTGCCCTGACGTCCGGGTCTCGTGGAATGGGCCGGTGGACGCGACGCCCCGTGCGCTCGTGTGTTCCCCCCTGCCCTCCGCGAGGTCCCTGTGCCGAGCGAGGGAGAGCCCCACGTGACCATCGCGCCAGCCGAACCGGCCGCAGCGACAACGGTGGATGGGAAAGCCGACGGTCCCGGAACCGCGTTGCTGCGGACCCTGACCGAGCTGACCGCCGACCTCCCCGACGCCGACCCCGGCCGGGTCGCCGCCGCCGCGCTGCGCGGCCGCTCGGCCCGGGCGGACGAGAGCGAACTGCGTGAGCTGGCCACGGAGGCCGCCGCCGGCCTGATCTCCGAGGACCCCGCCTACTCCCGGCTCGCCGCGCGCCTGCTGACGGTCTCCATCGCCGCCGAGGCCGCCTCCCAGGGCGTCACGTCCTTCACGGAGTCCGTCGCCGTGGGCCACCGGGAAGGGCTCATCGCCGACCGCACGGCCGCGTTCGTGCGGCTGCACGCCGACGGACTGGACGCCCTGATCGACCGGGACGCCGACGACCGCTTCGGCTACTTCGGTCTGCGCACCCTGTACAGCCGCTACCTGCTGCGGCACCCGATCACCCGCAAGGTCGTCGAGACGCCCCAGCACTTCATGCTGCGTGTCGCCGCGGGTCTCGCCGAGGACGACACCCCGCGCGCGGTGAACGAAGTCGCCGCGCTCTACGGGCTCATGAGCCGCCTCGACTACCTCCCCTCCTCCCCCACCCTCTTCAACTCCGGCACCCGGCACCCCCAGATGTCGTCCTGCTACCTCCTCGACTCCCCCAAGGACGAGCTGGACTCCCTCTACGAGCGCTACCACCAGGTCGCCCGGCTGTCGAAGCACGCCGGCGGCATCGGCCTGTCGTACTCCCGGATCCGCTCGCGCGGTTCCCTGATCCGCGGCACCAACGGCCACTCCAACGGCATCGTCCCGTTCCTGAAGACCCTGGACGCCTCGGTGGCCGCCGTGAACCAGGGCGGCCGGCGCAAGGGCGCGGCCGCCGTCTACCTGGAGACCTGGCACTCCGACATCGAGGAGTTCCTGGAGCTGCGCGACAACACCGGTGAGGACGCCCGCCGTACGCACAACCTCAACCTGGCGCACTGGGTCCCGGACGAGTTCATGCGCCGGGTGAACGCGGACGCCCCGTGGTCGCTGTTCTCCCCCTCGGACGTGCCCGAGCTGGTGGACCTGTGGGGCGACGGGTTCGACGCCGCCTACCGCCGGGCCGAGGAGAAGGGCCTGGCGAAGAAGACCATGCCGGCCCGTGAGCTGTACGGCCGGATGATGCGCACCCTCGCGCAGACCGGCAACGGCTGGATGACCTTCAAGGACGCCGCCAACCGCACCGCCAACCAGACCGCCGAGCCGGGCCACGTCGTCCACTCCTCGAACCTCTGCACGGAGATCCTGGAGGTCACGGACGACGGCGAGACTGCCGTGTGCAACCTGGGCTCGGTCAACCTGGGCGCGTTCGTCACGGGCGGCGACATCGACTGGGACCGGCTGGACCAGACCGTCCGCACCGCCGTGACCTTCCTGGACCGCGTGGTCGACATCAACTTCTATCCGACCGAGCAGGCGGGCCGCTCCAACTCCCGGTGGCGCCCGGTCGGCCTCGGCGCGATGGGCCTGCAGGACGTCTTCTTCAAGCTGCGGCTGCCCTTCGACTCGCCCGAGGCGAAGGCGCTGTCCACCCGGATCGCCGAGCGGATCATGCTCGCCGCGTACGAGGCGTCCGCCGACCTCGCCGAGCGCAACGGCCCGCTGCCCGCCTGGGCCAAGACCCGTACCGCCCGGGGCGTGCTGCACCCCGACCACTACGGTGTCGAGCCGGCCTGGCCGGAGCGCTGGGCGGCGCTGCGCGAGCGGATCGCCGCGGTCGGCATGCGCAACTCCCTGCTGCTGGCCATCGCCCCGACCGCGACCATCGCCTCGATCGCCGGTGTCTACGAGTGCATCGAGCCGCAGGTCTCGAACCTCTTCAAGCGCGAGACCCTGTCCGGCGAGTTCCTCCAGGTCAACTCCTACCTGGTGCGGGAACTCAAGGCCCTCGGCGTGTGGGACGCCCGCACCCGTGAGGCACTGCGCGAGGCGAACGGCTCGGTGCGGGACTTCGCCTGGATCCCCGAGGACGTACGGCGGCTCTACCGCACGGCGTGGGAGATCCCGCAGCGCGGGCTGATCGACATGGCCGCCGCGCGCACGCCGTACCTCGACCAGGCCCAGTCGCTGAACCTGTTCCTGGAGACGCCGACCATCGGCAAGCTCTCCTCGATGTACGCCTACGCCTGGAAGTCGGGCCTTAAGACGACGTACTACCTGCGCTCGCGTCCGGCCACCCGGATCGCCCGCGCGGCCCAGGGCCGAGCCCAGGCCACCATCCCCGTACAGGCGACGGCGGACCCCGAAGCGGTCGCCTGCTCCCTGGAGAACCCCGAGTCCTGCGAGGCCTGCCAGTGATGTCCAGCCGTACCCAGAACCTTCTCGACCCCGGCTTCGAGCTGACTCTCCGTCCGATGCGCTACCCGGACTTCTACGAGCGCTACCGGGACGCCATCAAGAACACCTGGACCGTGGAGGAGGTCGACCTCCACTCCGACGTGGCCGACCTCGCGAAGCTGTCCCCGATGGAGCAGCACCTGATCGGCCGCCTGGTGGCGTTCTTCGCGACGGGCGACTCGATCGTGGCGAACAACCTGGTGCTGACGCTCTACAAGCACATCAACTCCCCCGAGGCGCGGCTCTACCTGAGCCGTCAGCTGTTCGAGGAGGCCGTGCACGTCCAGTTCTATCTGACGCTGCTGGACACCTACCTCCCCGATCCGGAGGACCGGGCGGCGGCGTTCGACGCGGTGGAGAGCATCCCGTCCATCCGCGAGAAGGCCGAGTTCTGCTTCAAGTGGATCAACGAGGTCGAGAAGCTGGACCGCCTGGAGTCGAAGGCCGACCGCCGCCGCTTCCTGCTCAACCTGATCTGCTTCGCCGCGTGCATCGAGGGCCTGTTCTTCTACGGCGCCTTCGCGTACGTCTACTGGTTCCGCAGCCGGGGTCTGCTGCACGGTCTCGCGACGGGTACCAACTGGGTGTTCCGCGACGAGACCATGCACATGAGCTTCGCGTTCGACGTGGTCGACACCGTCCGCAAGGAGGAGCCGGAACTCTTCGACGACCAGCTCCGGCAGGAGGTCACCGACATGCTGGCGGAGGCCGTCGAGGCCGAGCTGCAGTTCGCGCGCGACCTGTGCGGTGACGGCCTCCCGGGCATGAACACCGACTCGATGCGGCAGTACCTGGAGTGCGTCGCCGACCAGCGTCTGACGCGCCTCGGCTTCGCCCCGGTGTACGGCTCCGAGAACCCCTTCTCCTTCATGGAGCTCCAGGGGGTTCAGGAGCTGACCAACTTCTTCGAGCGGCGCCCCTCGGCGTACCAGGTGGCCGTGGAGGGCACGGTCGACCTGGACGAGGACTTCTGATCCTCCTTCCCCCCGCGATGGTCCTGGGCCTCCCTGATCTCACGGTCGACGCGCCGGTCGCGCGCGATACCGATGAGCGCGGGGAGGACCATGATCACGAAGAGTCCCGCGACGGCCAGCATTCCGATGAGTGCTTCGATCTGGTTCGTGTTCATGAACACCACTGTCGCGCCGTACGCTCCTTACCGACAGTGGCAGGACTGCCGTAGAACCTCGATTTACTGCCAGCCCTGAGGCACACTGGGGGCATGCTGCAGAACGTGGCCGCCGTCCTCGTCGACGGTGTGAACCCCTTCGAACTCGGCGTGGTCTGCGAGGTCTTCGGTATCGACCGGAGCGACGACGGACTGCCGGTCTACGACTTCGCGGTCGCCTCCGCCGAGGGGCCGGTGCTCCGCTCGAACGCCGGCTTCTCCCTGCACGTCGAGCACGGCCTCGACCGTCTGGAGACGGCCGACCTGATCGCCGTGCCGGCCGGCTCGTGCTACGAGACACGGACCTTCGCGCCCGAGCTGCTCGACGCCCTGTCCCGGGCCGTCGAGCGCGGCGCGCGGGTGCTCAGCGTGTGCTCCGGCGTCTTCGTGCTGGGCGCCGCCGGCCTGCTGGACGGACGGCGGTGCGCCGTGCACTGGCGGCACGCCGACGAGCTGGGGCGGCGGTATCCGCGGGCGATCGTCGAGCCGGACGTGCTCTACGTCGACGAGGACCCGGTCATCACGTCCGCCGGGACGGCCGCCGGCATCGACGCCTGTCTGCACATCGTGCGCAAGGAGCAGGGGCCCGAGGTGGCCAACAAGATCGCCCGGCGGATGGTGGTGCCGCCGCACCGGGACGGCGGGCAGGCCCAGTACATCGAGCGCCCGCTGCCCCGGTCGGAGGGCGACGCGGTCGCCGAGGTGCTGGTGTGGATGGAGCACCACCTCGACCAGGAGGTCACGGTCGAGCAGCTCGCCGCCCGCGCCCTGATGTCGCCGCGCACCTTCGCCCGCCGCTTCCAGCAGGAGACGGGGACCACTCCGTACCGCTGGATCCTGCGCCAGCGGGTACTGCTGGCCCAGCGGTTGCTGGAAGCGACGGACGAGACGGTGGACGCGGTCGCCGGCCGAACGGGGTTCGGCAACGCGGCCGCGCTGCGCCACCAGTTCGTCCGGGCGCTGGGGACCACCCCCCACGCCTACCGACGCACGTTCAGGGGCCCGGAGGCCGCCTGACCGCGACCGCGCCCGTCATCTCGGCACGGGCGTGAGCAGGAGCTTGTGCGGACGCAGCGTGATGCCGACCCGGGTCGCGTCGTTGGAGCCGGACACCGGCACGAAGCGGTACTTCACCGCGACCGCCGCCATGATCAGCGTCAGCTGGGCCATCGAGAAGTGGTCGCTCGGGCACTTCCGATTACCCACGCCGAACGGACTCATGGCATATTTCGGCACGTCCTTGGCGCGTTCAGGAAGCCAGCGGTCGGGGTCGAACTCCAGGTTGTCCGCGAACGATCGCGCATCGCGCTGTACCGCGTACGGACTGTAGATGATGTCCGCGCCCGCCGGAATGCGATAGCCGCCGAGTTCGGTGTCGCTGACCGCCCGCCGGGTGAGTATCCACACGGCGGGACGCAAACGCAGCGCCTCCACGACGACATTGTTCGTGTGCGTGAGCTTCCGGACGTCCCCGAATGCGACGGGCCGGCCACCGGTCACGGATTCGACTTCGTCCCGGATCCGGTCGGAGTGTTCCGGATGCTCCGCGAGCAGTTGGAGCAGCCACATGATCGTGGAGGCCACGGTTTCGCTGCCGGGGGTGAGTATCGCGACCACCTGGTCGTGGATCTCCTGATCCCCGATGGGCTCGCCATTGTCCTGCTTCGCCTCCAGCAATGCCGTCAGCAAATCGTCCGGCTTTTGACCGGATGCCCGGCGTTCGGTCACGATCTCGTCGACCAGGAGATGCAAATCGGCCAACGCCCTGTTGAATTCACGGTTCGCGGGCAGCGGCAGCCGGTACAGCGGTCCGAGCGGGATCACCATCCGCTGGTACATGCCGCGGAACACGGTGGCGAGCGCGAGGGACAGCCGCTCCGCGCGCTCGTCCATGTACTCGCCGCGCAGCAGGCAGCGGGCCGAGATGCGCACGGCGACGCGGAAGGACTCCGATGTGCAGTCGAGCGTCTCGCCGGGCCGCCAGCGGGAGGTGAGCCCGTGCGCCTCCTCCTCCATGATCGCGCCGTAGGCGGGGATCACGCCGAGCCGGAACGCGGGCTGGATGGTGCGGCGTTGGCGCCGGTGGCGGGGCCCGTTGGCGGTGGCCACGCCCTCCTTGCCGAGCAGGCCCTCCAGGGACTCCCACAGGGGGCCGGCGATCTCGTAGTCGGGACTCAGCGCGATGGCGCCGGTGAGCGCCGGGGCGGTGACGGCGTAGACCGTCTTGGGGCCGAGCCGCAGCCGGACCACGTCGCCGTGGTCGCGCAGCTGGGACATGTAGGCCAGGGGATCTCGCGCGAGTTTCCAGCCGTGCCCCAGAAGCGGCACACCGCCGCCCGCGACGGGCGGCTCACGCAGTTCCGACGTCTGCTCCCGGTTCGCGGCCTCGGGCCGCACGGACTCGACGGTCATTTCTCACCTGCCGTTTCGTTGTTGACGTACGGGGGCGTGGACCGGTCGTCCCAGCTGTCGACCATGTAGCGGCCGGACTCGTGGTGGAACCAGTAGACGGTGCTGAACCAGTTCCGCATGTTCCCGACGCAGGCACGCACGGCGGCGCCCAGTTCCTTTCCGCGTACCGTGCCGTCGGCGAGAGCGTCCGCGAAAAGTAAGGCTTCCCGTTCCACTACCAGGAATTCCGCGATGCATTCCTCGATACGCCGCCGCAGGGCGACGACCGCTTCTTCGAGATTCATCCCCTCATGGGTGACGAGACTGATTCCGAGATTGTGCACCTCATCGCCCGCGAGTTCCTTGGGGAGCGAGCAGAGGTCGTTGTACCAGGCGGCGAATTCCTGACTCAGCAATGCGGCCCGCCGAAAGGCGGGGTGTTTTCGCACGGCGTCCGGAAGTTCCTGCCCGGCGCTCGGTTCCAGCAGATCGGTCCAGATCCAGTGCGCGAAGGTGAGCCGACGCAGCGCCAGGTATTCCTCGACCGTCGGGACGATCCCTTCGGTGCGGTTGCGGAATTCCTTGTCGTACGCCTCGATCACCGTGTGGAAGTGCCGGGCGAAGCGGCGGTTCCAGGTCCCGGGGAGGAACGAGAACAACCGCAGCACACTGTCCGCGAACCCCGCCACCAGCGTGTCCTCGTGGTGCAGATGCTCCTCGGGGGAGTCGAGCGCCTCGTGCAGCCGGACCCGGAGCCGGCGCCAGGCCGCGGGGCGGTGGTGGACGATGTCGCGGTCGTGCCGGTCGTCCCAGACGAAGAACCACGCGCTGTAGTCCGCTATCGCCTGGAGGACGTCGTCGGGGGCACCTAGGTAGTACCCGGCCATGAGATCGGTGTAGCACAGGCCGTCGGCATATTCCTCGACCTTGTCCGCCGGCATGAGCCGTTTTTCCAGGAGCCAGGTACGGGTCTTCTCCTGGAGCCTGGGCCAATACGGGTGCAATTGCCTGGGAAACGCCGCCTCGATCACCGGGAGAGACAGCGAGGGTGGGACTGCGATCGCGGTTGCGGTCGCTGTGGTGCTGTGTGGGAAAGCAGGCACGGACAAACCCCTCTCAGCCGCCAGTCGGGCACGCCCCTCGCGCTGTGCCGGGCGTGCGCCGTTGCGTAACCCCGCACTTCCCATTCAGCACCACAACTGACCGTTCTGGGAACGGATTTGCTTCATTCACTACCCCACAGTGCCGAGATCCCCCTGCTACCTGACTGGTTCGGGATCACTCGGGGCACACATCCGATCGAATGTGCGACGGACAGACGAACGGCGCCTGGTCGGGCTGAGGAGCCTGACCGGACGCCGTGCGGGTGGGGAAGGAGAGGTGTCAGTCGTTCGCGACCACGGGGTAGCGAGGCTCGTTCTCGGCCATCTGCCGCAGCGCGTCCTTGCGCTCCCGCTTGGACAGCCGGTCGATGTAGAGATAGCCGTAGAGGTGGTCGGTCTCGTGCTGCAAACACCGAGCGAAGTACCCGGTACCGCGGACCTTGATCGGGTTCCCCCGTTCGTCCTGCCCGGTGACCTCGGCGTAGTCCGGGCGGGCCAGCGCCATGTACGCCGTGGGCACCGACAGGCAGCCCTCGTTGCTGTCGTCCAGCCGGCGCTGCTCGGCGGGCAGTTCGACGAGCTTGGGGTTGCAGACCACGCCCGTGTGCCGGACGCCGTCGTCGTCCGGGCAGTCGTAGACGAACACCTTCAGGTCGACGCCGATCTGGTTGGCCGCCAGGCCCACGCCCTCGGCCGTGTGCTGACTGGCGAACATGTCGGCGACCAGCTGCTGGAACTCCTCGCCGAAATCGGTGACGTCCTTGCACTCCTTGTGCAGCACCGGATTGCCGACCACGGTGATCGGCCGCGAGGTGCCACGGTCGCGGTACGCCTGCTCGCGCTCCTCGCAGTCCTCCGAGTCGACGACGAAGCCCTCGTCGTCGACGGGGAGCACGCCCACGTGCTGCTGATCGGTGTCCTGCTGCGCCATGACCGACGTATGCCTTCCTGGAAAAACGGGGGGTGATGCTGATACAGGGTACGGGGAGCGCGCCCTCCGGGGGGCGCGGAGAAGTACGCCACCAGCCACGACGGGGCCGCGACCGGCCCGCGGCCTCAGCAGACCTCTTCGAGGTCCCGCCAGTCCCGGGAGTCGGGCGAGTCCGCGACCCACCCGTCCAGCAGCCCCCGGACCAGCGACGCCGGCGCCGCCACCCCGCACTCACGTTCGGGTACCCACAGCTGCCCGTCCGTGCGATGGCCGAGCGGCCCCGGATGCCCCGGCTCGCTGTGGTCGTGCGGGTCGAGATGCTCCCCGTCGCCCTCGTCCGACGGCATCCGTGACTCCGAGCACAGCCGGCACAGCAGCCGCACGGAGGACGACCAGTCCTCCGCGGCGAACCCGGCGTCGGCGGCCAGCTGCTCCAGGGCGTCCCTGTCGGCCTCGGTGGCGGCCTCCAGGAGGACCACCCAGGTCGGCACGGGCGAGGGCGCCCACAGCTCGATCTCGTCGAACACCGGATACGAGTGCCCGGCGGCGGTGGTCCGCTCGCCGTGCGGCACCCCGTCGTGCAGTACGACCTCGCCCCAGCGCCGCCCCGACGAGGGCAGCGGGATGGACAGCACCTCGATCCGCGCCGGATCCAGCCGCCGCCCCCAGACCACCTCGGCCTCACCCTCGGGCGACAGCCGTACGGCCGAGCTGCCCAGGTCCATGCCGAGGGGCTCGCCGGAGTCCGTGGCGCCGCCGGGCATGTGCAGCCCGTACGCCTGCCAGGCGCGCCGGGCCAGGGGCCAGTCCTGCAGGGCGGTCGCGGCGATGCCGACGTTCCACCAGTCGGGTGCGCCGGTCTCCCGGTCGAGCAGGGCCACGGCCCGCAGACCGGCCGCCCTGGCCTGCTCCCAGTCGTGCCGGAACTTGTGCAGCAGGGCCAGGTTGAACCAGGACTCCGACAGCCAGGGTTCCAGATCGGCGGCCCGCGTCAGCAGCGCGCCCGCGTCCTCGTAACGACCGTCCCCGATGAGCGTGAATGCCCGGTCGGTGGCCTGCCGCCAGGAGGCGGAGGGCCGGTGCCGTCCCTTGCCGAAGATCCTCACGATTCCCGCCTGCCAGTTCCGTGGAGTGGGCTGGCCTGTGCCCCCGGACACCCTCTCCTTCGCATCCAACCACGTGCGGCTGGAGGGGCGCTCATTACCCATGGGTTACCCAGCCGAGGGCAGGGTCAGACCCTCCCTCGACAGCACCCGGGCCAGCGCCTCGACGACCTCGGGAGCGTAGTCCCCGGCGGTCCCGAGCCGCAGTTCCTCCAGCGCCGTGAGCGGCCCACCGGGGCCCGCGTCCCGCACCTTCTCCTCGTACGCGTTCACCGCCCGCACGATCCGGGCGGCGGGCGGCTGCTCGGCGTACGGATCCGCCTGCCGCTCGACCACCACGGCGACCTCGGAGTCCACCCCCGTCTGCCGTACGACCGCGCCGCCCAGCAGCGCGATCCGCCGCTGCTCGGCGCCGGGCAGCCCGGCCGTGGCACCGGCCGGCACCGGGTCGACCAGGCTCAGCTGCCCGATGTCGTGCATCAGCGCCGCGTACTCCAGCACGGTGAGCTCCGGCCCGGTCAGGCCCATGTCCCGGCCGACGGCCCGGCTGAGCGCGGCGACCCTGCGGGCGTGGCCAGCCGGGGTGTACCCGGCGATCTCGGTGGCGCGGGCCAGGGAGGCGATGGTCTGCCGGTACGTCTTGCGGACGGCGGCGTAGCGGCGCAGGGACACCTGCGTCAGCAGCAGTGGCAGACAGAACACGGGCAGCGCCCACAGACCGACGACCGCGACCGCCAGCGCCATCACGGCCCCCGTCGCGCCGACCGCCGACCCGATGCCGACCATGCGGTGCAGCTCGTCACGGAGCAGCGGTCCGAACGGCCACCCGGTGCGGGAGTAGGCCAGCGCGGCCGCGAGCAGGGCGTCGCACATCGCGGTCAGGGCGAGCACCGCGACGAGCAACAGCGCGTAGGCCGGTCCGCTCCAGTCCGTGAAGGTGCCGAGGTTGTAGAGCGGCTGGAAGCAGACGGCGGCGAACCCGACGGTGAGCACCCGCCTGGCCAGATGGTCGATCACGGGCCCGCGCCCGCGCGCGATGTTCGGCACGCACCCGGCCAGCGAGGCGGCGAGCACGACACTCACCACCTGGGCGACCCCGTGGTCGCTGGGCCGCCCGGCGACCTCGCCGAGCAGCGCGTACGACAGGGCACCGGCCGCTCCGAGCGGCGCGGCCTCCCTGACCCCGGGGCCCGTCCAGCGGGTGAGCTCCCCGAGGGCGACGAACACCCCGAAGGCCAGCGCGATGCCCCGCTGCTCCAGCCCGGCCCAGAGGGTGGCGCCGAGACAGACGGCGGCGAGGAGCGCGGCGGAGCCGCGGATCAGGGGGAGGGCCCGGACGCGGGTCAACGGTCGGCTCCCGCCCTGCTGAAGAGGGGCGACAGGGGTGCGGGTAGACCGCGTGAGCGCACACCCTGGGCGGTGACGACGGGGTCCCACCCGGACCGCCGGACGACCCGGACCAGCGCGTCGACCATCACCGGGTCGAAGTGCCGCCCCGCGCACCGCTCCAGCTCCTCCAGGGCCACGGAGACCGGCCGGGCCCTGCTGTAGGAGCGGTTGGACGTCATCGCGTCGAACACGTCCGCCACCGCGACCACCCGTGCGGACTCCGGGATCTGCGTCCCCACGAGACCGTAGGGGTACCCGCTCCCGTCCAGCCGCTCGTGGTGGTGCAGGACGGCTGCCCGGGCCTCGCCGAGGAAGGCGATCCCCCGCACCATCTCGTGCCCGTACTCCGGATGGAGTTCGATCACGCGGCGCTCCTCGGGCGTGAGCGGCCCGTCCTTGCGCAGCAGACGCGTGGGCACTCCCAGCTTCCCCACGTCGTGCAGGATCCCGGCGAACCGCAGCACCTCGACGCGCCCGTCGTCCATGCCCAGCTCGCGCGCGATCAGCACCGACGCCTGTCCGACCCGCTCACTGTGCCCGCGCGTGTACTCGTCCTTGATGTCGACGGCCTGCACCAGCGCCCGGATGGTGGCCTGATGGGCCCCGCGCTCCCGGTGGTACTGGACGAACGCCCACCACGACACCCCCATCGGCAGCAGTACCAGCAGGGCGGCCACGGGTCCGTACGGGCTGCGCCACAGGACCGCCATCATCAGCCCGGCGAGCCCGTGCACACCGACCGGCGCCAGCGTTCGCAGGAACAGCCCGCGCCAGGCACGCCGTACGGGCACCCGCTCGGCCAGCACGAGGATGCCGCCGTCCAGCAGGGTCTGCACCGCGCAGAAGGTCAGCACCGCGGCCGCGGCCGGCCCGAGCGCGTGAGGGACGTCCGGCGCCACCACGGCGTCCCGCCCGCCCAGCGTCCAGAACACCCGCCCGGCCGCCCACACGGTCACGGCCAGCTCGGCCGCCCGCCAGATCCGCCGCAGCCCGGCGGGCCGCCGCTCGACGGGCGCCAGCAGCGCCCCCGGCAGCGCGACCAGCGCGGCGGCGGGCGGGGGCAGCAGGAACACCGCGGCGAGCAGGACCGGGTAGAAGGTGCCGGGGAAGCGCCTGCGAGCGAGCCATTCCCCGCCGGCGTACAGCACGGCCAGGAGTGTCATCGCCCACCAGGGCGTCCGCAGCATGGGCAGCGGCAGCAGGCATGTCAGCGCCCCGAGGACCACACAGGCCACGTACGCGCGTGCCTGCGCCGGAACCGCCTCCATGAACGACGCCCTCCCCAGTCCCGTACCTGTACCGGCTTCGGAGCCTAGGGCGAGGACAGGAGGGAACGGGGCGAAGGCCCATGGATTAACGCATTCGGGTGACGGGACCCCGCACCCGCCGTGGAGCGGGAAGTCCGGGGCCGGTGAGCCGGGGAGCCCGGCTCAGGGCCGGTCCGGCCCTAGGACTCCTGCGGAGCGGCCGTCACCTCGTGCTCGGGCACGGTCTCCCCGCAGCGGATGAGGTCGAGCCGCCCCATCACCTTGGCACGCAGGTCGGCGGGTACGTCGTCATGACCGCAGCACCGCTTGACCAGCTTCTTCACGGCCTGCTCCAGGCCGTACTTCTCCAGGCACGGCGAGCACTCCTCGAAGTGCTGCTGGAACTTCTCGCGGTCGAGGTCCGGCATCTCGCTGTCGAGGAACTCGTACAGGTGGTCGAGTACCTCACTGCAGTCCGTCTCGTGCGGCTCTCCGCAGCTCATGAGCCCGAGCCTTTCGCTTCGTTCGACTCTCCGGCGCCGGCCGGGACCAGCCCGCGCTCACGCGCGTAGTCCTCGAGCATGCCGCGCAACTGACGGCGGCCCCGGTGCAGCCGGGACATCACCGTACCGATGGGTGTCCCCATGATGTCCGCGATCTCCTTGTACGCAAAGCCCTCTACGTCCGCGAGATACACGGCGATACGGAACTCCTCCGGGATCGCCTGCAGCGCTTCCTTCACGTCCGAATCGGGCAGGTGGTCGAGCGCCTGCGACTCGGCGGAACGCAGACCCGTCGACATGTGCGACTCGGCGCGGGCCAGCTGCCAGTCCTCGATCTCCTCGGCCGCGCTGCGCTGGGGTTCACGCTGCTTCTTGCGGTACGAGTTGATGAAGGTGTTCGTGAGGATCCGATACAGCCAGGCCTTGAGGTTGGTGCCCTCGCGGAACTGGTGGAAGGACGCGTACGCCTTGGCGTAGGTCTCCTGGACCAGGTCCTCGGCATCGGCGGGGTTACGCGTCATGCGCAGCGCCGCCGAGTACATCTGGTCGAGGAATTCGAGCGCGTCCCGCTCGAAGCGCGCACTGCGCTCCTCGGTCGTCTCCGCGCTGTTGCCCTGGCCCTCGGGCAGCTCCGCCTGGCCGTTGTCGGTCCCTGCGTCGTTACCGGTGACCGGACCCACCTCCTCGAGAATCTGGGCAGGGCCGAACCCGGTCCCACCAGAATCGGAGGATAGACGACGATCCGCACCCACCGCCGCTCGGACGGGGGCGATCTTGGCCGCGTGCAGCACCGTCCAGTCCAGGTCGGCACGGCTGCCACGGCTCCGGCAGAAGGTCGAACCCATGCGGCGGACTTCCTCTCCTCGGACGTCGGTGCTGGTCACCAGCGCTTGTGTGGACCTCAACAGGGATCGGCGTCGCGGCATTCCCGGAAGGTCAGCCCAGTGACCCGGTCCAGCCGGCCACCGCGTCCGTGATGATCCCGACAGCCTCCTCCTGGCCGGTCTCCGCCCGTTTCGGCACCGCGAACCCATGATCGCCGCAGGGCACCTCGACCAGCTCGTAGTCACCGTCCGGGAACTCGGAGGGCCTCCCGAACGGGTCGTTCCCGCCCTGCACGACGAGGGTGGGCACGCCCGCGCCGAGCAGTTCGGCGGCACGGGACTTCTCCGGCCTGCCCGGCGGGTGCAACGGGAAGCTGAGGGCGAGAACGGCCGCCGCGCCCAGCTCCGCCGCGGTCCGGCAGGCGACCCGGGCGCCCGCGCTGCGCCCGCCCGAGACGACCGGCAGCCCCTCCCCGGCCAGCGCGGGCCAGACGCCACGCCAGCCGGCGTCCAGCGTCCTCGGTGCCGGGGCGAGCTTCTTCCCGGCCACCCGCCAGGGCTGCTCCACCCGGGCGACGGTCACGCCGTGCCGGGGCAGGACCTCGGCGAGGGCCTTGAGATCGCGGGCCTCGATGCCGCCGCCGGCGCCGTGGCCGACGGCCAGGACCAGCCTCGCCCGGTTCGCCCGGTGCCAGGTGACGCGGGCGGTACCCGCCTCGGTCTCGACTGTCTCGGCGGTCTCGGCGGTCTCGGCGGCACCGGAAGTCCCCGGGGCCCCAGAGCTCTTTTCCGTCACATCTCGACTCACATCAGAAGCTCGACTTACATCAGAAGCTCGACTCACATCAGAAGCTCGACTCACATCAGAAGCTCGACTCACATCAGAAGCTCGACTCACATCAGAAGCTCGACTCACATCAGAAGAGTGTGCCCTCCACCGGCCCCTCCAGCTCCTTCAGCAGCTCCGGCCCGTTGTTGCGGACGTGGGAGACCGCCGTGGTCACCGGATAGGCGCGCATCAGACCGGGCGGGGGCGGGGCCAGCAGACCGCGCAGGTCGTCCGGGTCGGTGCGGGACGGGTCGAGCCAGTCGTCCCAGCGGTCCGGCGTGAGCATCAGCGGCATCCGGGGGTGGATGTCGGCCAGCGCGTACGGGCCCTCGGCGGGAGCCACCGCGAGCTCCGCGCTCTCGGCCTCGGTGGTGATCACCGAGCAGGTGACCCACCATGCCTGCGGGTGGTCGTCGGGCAGCGTCCGGTCCCGCCAGAACTCGTAGAGACCGGCCATCGCGAACACCGAGCCGTCGGCCGGCAGCACGAAGTACGGCTGCTTGCGCGGCCGCTTCTTCCTCCCCTCGACCTCCAGCTCCCGCTCCTGCGTCCCGGTGACCCACTCGTAGTAGCCGTCGGCGGGCAGGATGCAGCGCCGGGTGGCGAAGGCACGGCGGAACGACGGCTTCTCGTGCACCGTCTCGGCGCGCGCGTTGATCATCCGGGCGCCGCCCTCGGGGGTCTTGGCCCAGGACGGCACGAGCCCCCACCTGAGCCTGCGCAGCTGCCGAACAGGTCGCGGGTCGGCCGCGTCCTTCAGCGGACGGTCGAGGACGGCGTAGACCTCTTTGGTGGGAGCCACGTTGAAATCGGGCTCCAGGGTCTCCTCCGGCTCCCACTTCTCGATCTCGAAGATTCCCGCGAGATCCTCGGGCCCACGACTGGCCGCATACCGCCCGCACATCTGTAACCACCCCTCCGACCCGCGCAGACCCCAGATCATGCCGCCGCAGTCGGCAGCCGGTCCAAGAGTGGCAGACCGCTGCCGAAGGCGGGCGAGGCGTACGCCTTCGCGTGGTCACGGCGCGATGAGGGTCGGGCGCGGCGCACCGCGGTCGCGATCAGCCCTTGTCGCCGTCCGCCGAGAGGTGCGTGGCGAAGAAGTCGTCGATGCGCCGCCAGGCGTCGACGGCGGACTCCGGGTGCGGCCTGATCCCGGCGACACGCATCAGCGGACGCAGCGCGCGCGGACCGACCTCGGCGTCGTTGAGGAAGGAGTGCCCGGCCTCCGGGTACTCCTTGACGTCATGGACGATGCCGAGCCGGTCGAGCGAGGCCTCCAGCCCGGGGGCCACGCCCCGCAGCGTACGGTCGCGGGCGCCGTAGCTCGCGACGACGGGGCAGGAGCCGTTCAGCGCCGCGTCGAGATCCTTCGGCGGACGGCCGTAGTTGACGGAGGCGGCGTCGAACTCGCCGTCCCCCACCGCGAGGAGGGCGAAGGAACCGCCCATGCAGAAGCCGATGATGCCGATCCGCCCGGTGCAGTCGGGATCCTGGACCAGGCGGGTCCGTGCCGCCTCGATGTCGCGGAAGGCGCGGCCCTGTCCCGACAGGGCGGCCCGGAAGGTGGGCACCAGGCAGCGTACGGCCCCTCCGTCGGTGAACAGGTCCGGCATCACCACGAGATACCCGGCACCCGCCAGCCGCTCTGCCTGGCGGTGCATCACGTCATTGACGCCCAGCGCCTCGTGGACCACGACAACACCGGGCCAAGGGCCCGGCCCGGCAGGCCGGGTGAGATGGCCGGTGAGCCGGCGGGAGCCTCCGAGGGCCGCGCTGAACTCGGTGAGATCGACGGTGGTGGTCTTGGCAGGCATGCCGGACTCCGGAGGAGGGGCGGGGACGGGACGGACCGTCGTGCAGCCTACGGCGCGATGAAGGGCTGCACGTTCTTGCGGTAGTCCTTGGGCCGCACCTCGTTGTAGTACTTGTCCTTGTCCTCGCCCTCCGAGGTGAAGATGTACGCCGGGCACTCGTCGGACTTGGCCTCCCCGGTGTGCTCGTACAGTTCCTTGCCGGTGCGCGCCTCGACGACCGTCAGACGGTACGAGGTGTTGAACGTGCGCACCTTGAACGGTTTGCCGTCGTCGGTCTCCATCTCGCACACCTTGCCGGTCTCGGTCGCCTTGGTGCGCTCGACGCAGACGACCAGCTCGGCCTCGGCCGGCTTGCCCGAGTAGCCGAGGAACCAGCCCTTGGGGAAGTCACCGGCGGACGGCTCGCTCTGCGACCAGCCGTCACCGGGGTTGTTCATGATCACTGCCGGGTGCACGGTCTTCTTCGTACGGTCGTAGGCGGGCATTCCCGAGTAGCCGAGCCCGTCCGTGCACACCCGCTCCAGGTCCGTGGCGAACGCCGGCACGTCCGGTCCGTCCTCCGTCGGGCCCTTCGACGGCGACCCGCCGGTGCTCCCTCCCGTGCTCCCGGTGAGCGACGAGCACCCGCACAGCGCCACGCCCAGAAGTCCGGCGGTGATCCATCTCAGGGCACGCGGCGTTGCCGGCGTCGAAGACATGGTGACGACCCCTCACAGGAGAAAGAACAGCGGGCGATGAAGGAGCGGCAGGCAGGGCATGTCCCCCGAGGCATGCCCTGTCCCCCCTGCCCTGCTGAAGAAGAGAGTGCCGTCCGTCGGTCCCGCGGACATCGGGGAACAGCCCCCATGTAGTGGTGCGGCCTCTGTGGCTCATGGGTACTACGCTGTACGGGACTCGAAGAAGCATTCGACAGGTTCCGTGGGGACATCCCGGAAGAGGGCGCAGGGGGCCTGAGTGTCGTCGTTGTCGTCATCGGCACTGATCGGCAGAGAACCGGAGCGGGACCTTCTGACCGCGGCCGTCCGCTCGGCCGGTGAGGGGCGGGGCTCCTCGGTGTTCGTGCTGGGCGAGCCGGGCATCGGCAAGTCACGTCTCGTGGAGGAGACCGCGACCGCCGCCGTACACAGCGGATTACGGGTGTTGCGCGGGCGCGCCGCGTCCGCCGGGCGCGCGGTGCCGCTGCGTCCGCTGGCGGAGGCCGTGTTCTCCGGACTGCGCGGCGAGGGGTCGCCCGCGGACGGGGACATGGGCCCCTACGAGCCGCTGCTGACACGGCTGTGCGGGCTGGCGCCGCAGGACGGTGCGCCGCTGGTGGGCTACGCCGAGGCGGTGCTGCGGCTGCTGGGGACCCTCGGACGCGCCCGCGGCTGTGTCCTGGTGCTGGAGGACCTGCACGACGCGGACGCCGACACGCTGACCATCGTCGACTACCTCACGGACAACCTTCCCGGCCAGCGGGCCGTTCTGCTGGCCACCCTGCGCGGTGGGCCGGGTCCGGCGCTCGACCTCGCCGAGGCCGCCGCGTCCCGCCGTACGGCCCGTACCCTGCGTCTCGACCGTCTCGGCCGCGCCGACACCGCGGAACTGGCGGCCCGCTGCCTGGGCCACGACGACGCGGGCAAGGTACCGGCCGCCGTACTGGACCGGCTGCACGCCGTGTCCGAGGGCGTCCCCTTCGTTGTCGAGGAACTGCTGACCGCCATGGTCGACAGCGGCAGCCTCGTCCAGCGGCAGGGCGACGGCGGCTGGACGGTGACCGGTTCGCTGGACGCCGGCGTGCCCGCGACGGTCGCCGCCGCCGTCCTCCAGCGTGTGGACCACCTGGAACCGCCGGGTGTCGCGCTTCTGGAAGCGGCGTCCGTCCTGGGCCGGCGCTTCCCCGTGGACATCGCCGCGCGCGTCGCCGGTGTCGACCGGACGACGGCGCTCCGTCAGCTGCGGCAGGCGGCACGCGCCCATCTGGTCACCGACGGCGCCACCGCGGAGGAGCCCGGCTGGCACTCCTTCCGTCACGCCCTGACCGCCGACGCCATCACCCATCGACTGCTGCCCGCGGAGCGGGCGGCGCTCTGCCTCGCCGCGGCCGACGCGATCGAGTCCGTCCATACGGTCCGGTCCGTCAACGTGGTCGAGTCCGTCAATGCCGCCGAGTCCGCCACCACGATCCGGTCAACCGATGCGATCGAGTCCACCGACGCGGTCGATGCCGCCGACACGACCCGGTCCGTCCACGCCATCCAGACGACCGACACGACCCGATCCGCCGACACGATCCGGTCCGCGGACGCGACAGGACCTCGGCCGCCGGGCGGCGACCGCCGTGTCCGGCGGGGCGCGCATGCCGACGGTCTGATCGGCGGTGACCCGGGCGGCGACCTGTACCGCCTGGCCGCGGAGCTGTGCGTCGCCGGCGGGCAGCGGGCGCGGGCGGCCGTGCTGCTCACCCGGGCCGGCCGGCAGGCGGTCCTGCGGGGCGCTCTGCTGACCGCGGTGCAACTCCTCGACCGGGGCCTGGAGCTGACCGCCGACGCGGCGGACGCCCCGCCCGAGGCGGTGGCCCGGCTGCTGGAGGAACTGCTGGGGACGCTCGTCCTCACGGGCGACGTCCAGCGCGTCCCGGAGCTCGGCGACCGCCTGGACCGTGTCCTGACCGCGTGGGGCGCGCCGCCCGCCCGCCGCGCCGCGGGTTTTCTAATCCGGGCCAGGGCCGCGGCCACCGCGCAGCAGTGGGAGGAGGGCCTGACCGCCGTACGGCGGGCACGGGAGCTGCTCGGGGCCGCACCGGACCCGGCCTCCCGCGCCGCCCTGGACTCGGTCGCCGCGCATCTGGTGCTCAACTCGCAGCGCCCGGACCGGCTGGAGAGCGCCAGGGCGCTGGCCGAAGGTGCGGTGGCGACCGCCGAGGCGGTCGGGCTGCCGGAGGTGAGCTGCAAGGCGCTGAACATGCTGGGGTACTGCCTGAGGCCCCGGGATCTGACCGAGGCGGAGAGGGTGTTCGAACGCCTGGTGGCCGTGGCCGACACCCACGCGCTGCCGGTCTGGCGGATACGCGGCCTGCTGGAACTCGGCGCGGTGGACCGGCTCCGGTTCACCGGGACCGAGCGGCTGCTGGCCGCGCGCAAGGCGGCCGAGGAGACCGGTGCCGTCCTCATGACGGCCTGGGCCGACATGCATCTGGCCCAGGCCCATGTGCTGCGCGACGAGCAGGATCTGGCCCTGGAGGCCGCACGGCGGCTCCGTACGACGGCCCGCAGACTGCGGCTGCGCGAGGTGGAACTGATCGGCGTCGGAGTGGACGCCATCATCGCCGCCTCCCGTGGCGAGCGGGAGAAACTCCAGTCCGCGCTGCACGCCGTGGAGAGCGCGCTGGCCGGACGGAGCGCCGGAGCCCTCTGGGGCTACGCCGACACCTCTGTGTGGGGCTGGGCGCAGGGCATGTGCTCCCTTCTGCGGGAGGAACCCGACCGTGCGATGGCCGAGTTCACCGAGGCGGACCGGGCCATGCGCGCACTGCCCAGCACACGCGGGGCCGCCGGCTTCCTGGGCCCGTATCTGCTGCTGCGCACCGTACGGGGCACAGCCGACTGGGCGGAGCTGGACGGGGCCGTCGCGGACCGGCTCACCCAGGTCCACTGGGACCGGCCCTTCGTGGGGTGGTCCCGGGCCGTGCTGCTGGGCCGCGAGGGCCGGGCCGCCGAGGCCGCCAAGGCGGCCGATGAAGCGCTGGCCGGGACGGACGCCATCCCCCTGGCCCGTCACCTGTGTCTGCGCCTGGGTGCTCTCGCGGCGCTCGCCGACGGCTGGGGGCGCCCCGTGGAGTGGCTGTGCGCCGCCGAGCAGTTCTTCCACGACCGGGGCACGACAAGGGTGTCGGCCGCCTGCCGCGCCCTGCTGCGGGACGCCGGTTCTCCCGTCCCCCGCCGCCGCGAGGGCCACGACACGATTCCGCAGGAGCTGCGGCGCGAGGGGGTGACCGCCAGGGAGTACGAGGTGCTGCGCCTGCTCGGCCGGGGACTGGGCAACCAGGAGATCGCCGAGCACCTCTTCCTCTCGCCGCGCACCGTCGAGAAACACCTGGCGAGCCTCAGGAACCGCACCGGCCGAGGCAGCCGGGCCGCGCTGATCGCCCTGGCCCGCCGGTACGCGGACGGGCGATGACCCCCGGCCGGCCGGGGGCCGCTCCCCCGTGCGGAGGGCTCGGCCCGGCACCGGACGGGTCTCCACGGGTGATCGCCGGTTCCCCGGACTTGCCCGCACTGCGCAGGCGGAGTCAGCGCCCCGGGTCGCTCCCGGGCGCCGGCTCCGTGACCTGAGTGTTCGCCGTCAGGAACGTTGGCTGTCGAGTCGGCGTCTCCGCTACCGAACCGGAAGCACGCGCCGGAAGAAGAGGTTCGCGCCTTCGGCCTCGAACGGTCCGCGCGCACATGCCACACTGCCAGACCCCGCCGAACAGAGGGAGCGCCCCGGAAACATGGACAGTACGACAGCCACGTCTCTCTGGGGCGAACTCATCGGCACCCAGCCCGACCCCGACCTCTGGGTCGTTCTCGCGACGCTCGCCGCCGCCGTCGCCGTGATGGTCCCGCACGGGCTGTGGCGGCTCGCCCGCAACGCGATCACCATCGCCCACGAGGGCGGCCACGGCCTGATCTCGCTGTGCACCGGCCGCACCCTGACCGGCATACGCCTCCACTCCGACACCAGCGGCCTCACGGTCAGCCGCGGCAAGCCGTACGGCATCGGCATGATCCTCACGGCCGCCGCCGGCTACACCGCTCCCCCGCTGCTCGGCCTGGGCGGCGCCGCGCTGCTCGGCTCCGGGCACATCACGCTGCTGCTGTGGGTGGCGACGGCCCTGCTGCTGGCGATGCTGGTGATGATCCGCAACGCCTACGGCGTGCTGACGGTCGTCCTGGCCGGCGGCTCGTTCCTCCTGGTCTCCTGGCTGGCCGGGCCCCAGGTGCAGGCGGCGTTCGCGTACCTGGTGGTGTGGTTCCTGCTGCTGGGCGGGGTGCGCCCGGCGTTCGAGCTCCAGGCGAAACGGCGCCGGGGCGGGGCGGGCGACTCGGACGCCGACCAGTTGTCGCGGCTGACGCACGTACCGGCGGGGCTGTGGCTGTTCTTCTTCCACGCGGTGTCGCTGAGCTCCCTCGTCGGTGGCGGGCGCTGGCTCCTGGAGGTGTGACCGGCTCGCGGGGCGCGCCGCGAACTGCCCGACCAGCCACAACGCACCCGCACCCGATCCACCGCCGCCCACTAGAGTGGGGCCCATGGCGCAGAACCCCGCAGACACCGCCCTCTGGCCCGCCCCGCACGCGAGCGGAGCCGTCGACGCGACGGTTCATGTGCCCGGATCCAAGTCGGTCACCAACCGCGCCCTGGTGCTCGCCGCCCTCGCCTCCGAGCCCGGCTGGCTGCGCCGGCCGCTGCGCTCCCGCGACACCCTGCTGATGGCCGGTGCCCTGCGGGCGATGGGCGTCGGCATCGAGGAGGGCGTCGGCCCCGACGGCACCGGCGAGGCCTGGCGCGTCCTCCCGGCGGGCCTGCGCGGCCCGGCCGCGGTCGACGTCGGCAACGCCGGCACGGTGATGCGCTTCCTGCCGCCGGTCGCCGCGCTCGCCGACGGCCCGGTCCGCTTCGACGGGGACCCGAGGTCCTACGAGCGTCCTCTGAACGGCGTCGTCGACGCGCTGCGGGTGCTCGGCGCCCGGATCGACGACGACGGCCGCGGCGCGCTGCCGCTGACCGTGCACGGCGGGGGCGCCCTGGACGGCGGACCGGTCGAGATCGACGCCTCCTCCTCCTCCCAGTTCGTCAGCGCCCTGCTGCTCTCGGGCCCGCGCTACAACCAGGGCGTCGAGGTCCGCCACATCGGCTCCACGCTGCCGTCCGTGCCGCACATCCGCATGACCGTCGACATGCTCCGCGCGGTCGGCGCGCAGGTCGACACCCCGGAGGCGGGCGGCGAGCCCAACGTATGGCGGGTGACGCCGGGGGCCCTGCTCGGCCGGGACCTGACCGTCGAGCCGGACCTGTCCAACGCCCAGCCCTTCCTCGCGGCGGCCCTGGTCACCGGCGGCAAGGTGCTGATCCCGGACTGGCCGTCCCGTACCACCCAGCCCGGCGACCGGCTGCGGGAGATCTTCACCGAGATGGGCGGCTCCTGCGAACTGACCGAACTCGGCCTGGCCTTCACCGGATCGGGCGGTATCCACGGCATCGACGTGGACCTCGGCGACGTCGGCGAGCTGACCCCCGGCGTCGCGGCGGTCGCCGCCCTCGCCGACTCCCCCTCCACACTGCGCGGTGTGGCGCATCTGCGCCTGCACGAGACGGACCGCCTCGCCGCGCTCACCAAGGAGATCAACGAACTCGGCGGCGACGTCACCGAGACCGCCGACGGCCTGCACATCCGGCCGCGCCCTCTGCACGGCGGGATCTTCCACACCTACGAGGACCACCGCATGGCCACCGCTGGCGCGATCATCGGCCTGGCGGTGGAGGGCGTGCGGATCGAGAACGTGGCGACGACGGCGAAGACCCTGCCCGATTTCCCCGACCTGTGGACCGGGATGCTCGGGGCGTAGGGGTCACGCCATGCGCCGCTACGGCAAGCACACCGACGAGGACGACATCCGCTCCCGCCCCAACCGCAAGGGCAACCGGCCGCGTACGCACATCCGGCCGAAGCACGAGGACGCGGCCGAGGGCATGGTCCTCACCGTCGACCGGGGCCGCCTGACCTGCCTGGTCGAGGGCACCGTCGTCATGGCCATGAAGGCCCGCGAGCTGGGCCGCAAGGCGGCCGTGGTCGGCGACCGGGTCGCGCTCGTCGGCGATCTGTCCGGCAAGAAGGACACCCTCGCGCGGATCGTGCGCATCGCCGAACGCACCTCGGTACTGCGCCGCACCGCGGACGACGACGACCCGTACGAGCGCGTGGTCGTCGCCAACGCCGACCAGCTCGCCATCGTCACGGCCCTCGCCGACCCCGAGCCCCGACCGCGCCTGATCGACCGCTGCCTGGTGGCGGCGTACGACGGCGGCCTGGAACCGCTCCTGGTGCTGACCAAGTCGGACCTCGCCCCGCCGGACAAGCTCCTGGAGCTCTACGGCGACCTCGACATCCCCTACGTGGTGACCAGCCGCGCGGAACTGGAGAACGGCGAGGCGGTGGAGCGGGTGTCCGCCCAGCTGGACGGCAGGATCACGGCCTTCGTCGGGCACTCGGGCGTCGGCAAGACGACCCTGGTCAACGCGCTGGTGCCGGAGGAGCGGCGGCGGTCGACCGGGCATGTGAACGCGGTGACCGGCCGCGGCCGCCACACCACCACGTCGGCACTCGCCCTGCCGCTGAACGGCGCGGACGGCTGGGTGGTCGACACGCCGGGCGTACGGTCGTTCGGGCTCGCGCACGTCGATCCGTCCCGGGTCATCCACGCCTTCCCCGACCTGGAGCCCGGCACCGAGGGCTGCCCGCGCGCGTGCAGTCACGACGAGCCGGACTGCGCGCTGGACCAGTGGGTGACCGACGGTCACGCCGACCCGGCCCGGCTGTACTCGCTGCGCCGGCTGCTCGCGACGCGGGAGCAGTCGGAGGGAGACTGACCGTTTCGATATTTCTCTTCACGCGGGGTTTGTCCGCGTGCGGCACAGGTAAGGGCATAATCGCAAAAGCCGGATGCCGACCCTGACAAACGCCCGCAAGCGGTCACAGTACGTGGAGAAACGGGGAGGACAGCACATGGCGTGGCTGCTGGTCATCGTGGCCGGGTTGCTCGAAACCGGCTTCGCGGTCTGTCTGAAGCTGTCGCACGGCTTCACCAGGCTCTGGCCGACCCTCGCGTTCGCCGTCTTCGCGCTCGGCAGCTTCGGTCTGCTGACCCTCGCGCTGCGGAAACTCGACGTGGGTCCCGCCTACGCGGTGTGGACGGGCATCGGGGCGGCCGGTACGGCCATCTACGGCATGGTCTTCCTGGGCGACCTGGTCTCCACGCTGAAGATCGTCTCGATCAGCCTGGTCATCATCGGCGTCATCGGCCTCCAGCTGTCGGGCTCGACGCACTGAGGTGCGCCGAGCTGGGCCGGCCGGGGCGGGCCGCCAAGGCGCGTTGACACGAACCGCTGCTATGCGCCACTGAGGTGCGCTGAGGTGCGCGGTCACACCGGCTGCCGGTGCAGCGCGCCACGCACCAGGTCGACGACGCCGCCCTCGGCGGGAGGCGGCGCCGCGACGCAGGACAGCGCGAGCCGGACGACCAGCTCGCAGGACCGGGCCAGTTCCCCGTGGTCCGCCCGGGGCACGCCGGGCCCGGCCAGCAGCGTCACGGCGCGATCGCGGACCAGCGCCACGAAGTCGCCGGGCGAGGGCAGGGGACCGTCCGCCCGGCGTTGCGCCGGGACCGCGGAGGAGGAGGGCACCGCCGACAGCGTCGGCGAAGGCAGCCGCTCACCCCAGCAGCCGGTGAGCATGGCGCGGACGAGCGCGTTGTCCCGGGCGGCCGAAGTGGTCCACTCGGCCGTCGCCGTCAACCGGTCGCGGGCGTCGCCGTGCGTGACGAGGGCCCGCTCGACGCCTGCGAGAAAGCCGTCGGCCTCCCGGCGTACCAAGGCTCTGGCCAGCCCTTCCTTGCTGCCGAACTCGTTGTACAGCGTCTGCCGGGACACCCCGGCCGCCGCGGCCACGTCCACCATCCGCACCGCGGCCCACGGCCGCCGCGCGAGCGCCGTGTAGGCGGCGTCCAGCAGGGACTCCCGGGCAGCAGGCATCATCGCCTCCCTGGGGGGACGGAATCTGCGCCCAGATTTGACGCGTACGCGCGCACTGTCAAGGGTTCGCGCAGGTCGTCGGGGTGAGGTGGCGAAACGGACGTCATCCGCCGGCGTGCGCGGCGCGCGGGCGGACGCGGGGCGTGACCCTCGCGTGGGGACGCGCGCCCCGCCGAGCGCGCGGGCGCAGACCGCAACTCGCCACAGCGGCCCCCTATGGCTCCGCGCGGACCATGACAGATACGGTTCCTCACATGCCCGACTATCTCGACGATCTGCGTCTGGCCCACGTCCTCGCGGACGCCGCCGACGCCGCGACGATGGACCGCTTCAAGGCCCTCGACCTCAAGGTCGAGACCAAGCCCGACATGACGCCGGTCTCCGAGGCGGACCGGGCCGCCGAGGAACTCGTCCGGGGCCACCTCCAGCGCGCCCGCCCACGGGACGCGATCCTCGGTGAGGAGTACGGCCTCCAGGGCACGGGCCCCCGCCGCTGGGTCGTCGACCCCATCGACGGCACCAAGAACTATGTGCGCGGCGTCCCCGTATGGGCGACCCTGATCTCCCTGATGGAGGCCGCGGAGGGCGGCTACCAGCCTGTCGTGGGCCTGGTCTCCGCCCCCGCCCTGGGCCGCCGCTGGTGGGCCGCGAAGGGCAACGGCGCCTTCAGCGGCCGCAGCCTCACCTCCGCGAGCCGGCTCCAGGTCTCCCGGGTCTCCAAGCTCTCCGACGCGTCCTTCGCGTACTCCTCGCTCTCCGGCTGGGAGGAGCAGGGCCGTCTCAGCGGCTTCCTGGACCTCGGCCGCGAGGTGTGGCGCACGCGCGCGTACGGCGACTTCTGGCCGTACATGATGGTCGCGGAGGGGTCCGTCGACATGTGCGCGGAGCCGGAGCTCTCCCTGTGGGACATGGCGGCCAACGCGATCATCGTCACGGAGGCGGGTGGCATCTTCACCGGCCTGGACGGCCGTCACGGCCCGCACAGCGGCAACGCGGCCGCGTCGAACGGAATGCTCCACGACGAACTGCTGAGCTACCTCAACCAGCGCTACTGAAGGCCCACTTGTTGACCCGTGCTTGACCTGCCACCCTGAGAGTCCCCCCACTTGTGAATGTGTGAAACGATGAACAAGCGGCGGGGGTCACTCCAGGAGGTGGCTCCATCCATGCTCGTACGTGACGCCATGAGCACAGTCGTTCTCACGATCGGCCCCGCCCACACCCTGCGCCAGGCCGCCGCGCTGATGTCCGCCCGCAGAGTCGGCGCGGCCATCGTCCACGACCCCGACGCCGGCGGCATCGGCATCCTCACCGAGCGCGACATCCTGAACTCCGTAGGCCTCGGCCAGAACCCCGACACCGAACACGCCCACGACCACACGACCAACGACGTGGTGTTCGCGGCTCCGTCATGGACCCTGGAGGAGGCGGCCGGCGCCATGGCGCACGGCGGTTTCCGGCACCTCATCGTCCTGGACGGCGGCGAACCCGCCGGCATCGTCTCGGTCCGCGACATCATCCGCTGCTGGGCACCGCAACGTCAGCAGGTGCCCGCCTGAGCCCAGGGTTCCCGGCGCACCGAGGCGCACGGAGGCACGTCCGCACGGACAGGCGAACGGGCCGGATCTCCCCCCACGGGAGATCCGGCCCGCTCTCGGCAAGCGGTCCGGTGCTGGTGGTGTCAGCCGCGCAGGGCCTGGACCGCGGCCTCCAGCCGCTTGCCGAAGTCGGCGTCCGCCTGGCGGAAGTTGTCGATCGCGCGTGCGGCGATGTCGTCGCGCGAGACACCCGAGAGGGCGCCGGCCAGGTTGCCGATCAGCCGCTCCTGCTCCTGTTCCGACATCAGCCGGTAGAGGTCGCCCGCCTGGACGAAGTCGTCGTCCTCGGCGTGCGCCGGGGTCGGGTGGCTGCCGGTGCCACCGGTGAAGGCGTCGAACGGCTGCCACAGCGCGCGACCGGTCTGCGCCGGGCCCCCGAAGCTGTTCGGCTCGTAGTTCTTCGCACCGCCGTGCCGGCCGTCGTACAGGAAGCCGTCCCGGGAGTGGGTGCGCGCCTCGGTGGCGTGCGGGCGGTTCACCGGCAGGTGGTCGGCGTTGATGCCGACGCGGTAGCGGTGGGCGTCGCCGTACGCGAAGAGGCGGCCCTGGAGCATCTTGTCCGGGGAGGGGCCGATGCCGGGCACGAAGTGGGAGGGGCTGAAGATCGACTGCTCGACCTCGGCGAAGACGTTCTGCGGGTTGCGGTTGAGCTCCAGCCTGCCGATCTCGACGACCGGGTAGTCGGCGTGCGGCCAGACCTTGGTCAGGTCGAACGGGTTGAAGCGGTAGGACGCCGCGTCGGCCGCCGGCATGATCTGCACACCCACGGTCCACGACGGGTACTCGCCCCGCTCGATGGACTCGCGCAGGTCACGCTGGTGGGAGTCGGGGTCCTGACCGGCGAGGACCGCGGCGTCCTCGGCGGTGAGGTTCTTGATCCCCTGGTCCGTCTTGAAGTGGTACTTGACCCAGAAGACCTCGCCGGCCTCGTTGTTCCACTGGAAGGTGTGCGAGCCGAAGCCGTCCATGTGCCGGTACGAGGCGGGAATGCCGCGGTCGCCGAACAGCCAGGTCACCTGGTGCGTGGACTCGGGAGACAGCCCCCAGAAGTCCCAGACGTTGTCCGCCTCCTGCGAGCCCGTGTAGGGGTCGCGCTTCTGGGTGTGGATGAAGTCCGGGAACTTGATGGCGTCCCTGACGAAGAAGACCGGGGTGTTGTTGCCGACGAGGTCGTAGTTGCCCTCCTCGGTGTAGAACTTCAGCGAGAAGCCGCGCGGGTCACGGACGGCGTCCGCGGCACCGAGGTTTCCGGCCACCGTCGAGAAGCGGAGAAAGACCTCGGTCTGCTTGCCGGCCTCCGAGAGGAACTTGGCGCGCGTGTACGGGGTGACGTCGGCGGTCACCGTGAACGTGCCGTAGGCACCGGCACCACGGGCGTGCACGACACGCTCCGGGATGCGCTCACGGTTGAAGTGGGCCAGCTTCTCCAGCAGCAGCTGGTCCTGGACGAGGACCGGGCCGCCCGCGCCCGCGGTCTCGCTGTTCTGGTTGTCGGCGACCGGAGCACCGGCCTCCGTCGTGAGCGGTCCCTGGGTCACGTGCGCCTCCTGCGTCATCCTTGCGTGTTTTCGCTCCTTGGCCGGATTCCTGTCCTTTAGCCAGAGCAGAGTCAGATCCTACAATGGACTTAGTCCAAGTCAAGCACGGCTCCAAAGTCACACCTGTTCGGAAATTATTCCCCTTGCTGCTAAGGTGGTTGGCATGAGTGACCTTCTGGAACGGCTGCGCGGACGCGGATGGCGGATGACCGCGCAGCGGCGCGTGGTGGCCGAGGTCCTCGACGGCGAACACGTCCACATGACGGCCGACGAGGTGCACGCCAGGGCTGTCGCCAAGCTGCCCGAGATCTCCCGGGCGACCGTCTACAACACCCTGGGCGAACTGGTCTCCCTCGGTGAGGTGCTCGAGGTCAGCACGGACAAGCGCGCCAAGCGCTACGACCCGAACGCGCGTATGCCGCACCACCACCTGGTCTGCGCGCGGTGCGGCGCGATCCGCGACGTCCACCCCACGGGCAACCCGCTGGCCGACCTCCCCGACTCGGAGCGCTTCGGCTTCACGGTCTCGGACGTCGAGGTCACCTACCGCGGTGTGTGCCCGAACTGCGCGGCGGCCTGATCCCGCCCCCGTCACCTGAACGACGAACAGCCCCCGGCACCGATCGACCGCCGGGGGCTTTCACGTTCCTCGGCTCGCCGGTGCACACCATGAGCACCCTTGACAGCACAAACACCGAGGGCCGGAATCCAGTGACTGGACTCCGGCCCTCGGCCTTGAGTAGCGGGGACAGGATTTGAACCTGCGACCTCTGGGTTATGAGCCCAGCGAGCTACCGAGCTGCTCCACCCCGCGTCGGTGAATGCAACGTTACGTCAAGGACGCGGACAGAAGCAAATCCCTTGAGTGGCGCCCACGCGGCGGCGACCACCGGCGAGCCGGCGATCAGGCCGACAGCTCCTGCCGCAGCGCGTCCCGCAACCGCGCCGCCCGCTCGGCGACCTCCCGAGGACCCATCGACACCGCGCGGTCGGCCCACCGCTGCCCCTCCGCCAGCTCACCACGACGCGCGTAGACGAGGGCGAGCCGCAACGCCGCCCGCCCGTGCCCCGCGTCGGCCGCCCGGGTCCACCACACCGCCGCCTCGGGCTCACTCCCCTCCCTGGCCAGCAGCAGCCCCAGATTGAACGCGCCGTTGCGCGACCCCGCCTCGGCCGCCTCCCGGTACCACCGGGCCGCCTCGACGACATCACCTCGCGCGGCCGCGAGCATCCCCACGCGCACCTGCGCCCGTCGGTGCCCCTGGGTCGCCGCCCGCTCGTACCACTCCTCGCACTCGGACTTCTCGTGCGACGGCTCCCCCAGCTCGTGCGGCGACACCGGCGGCCTCCGCGCGTCGAGCACGGCCGCCAGCCGATAGGCCGCCTCCGCGCTGCCGCCCCCCGCCGCGCACCGCAGATGCCGCTCCGCCTCGCGCTCGTCGCCGTCCCGCAGCCGCGCCATCCCGACCTGCAGGGCCGCCTCGATGTGCCCGGCGGCCGCCGCCCGGCCGTACCAGCGCAGCGCGGCCTCGTCCTCACCCCGCTTGGCGCGCAGAATCCCCAGGTTGAAGGCGGCGTCGACGCTCCCCGCCTCGGCGGCCTTGGAGAACCACGGTTCCGCCCCGCTCTCGTCGCCCCCCTGCAGCAGCAGGATCGCCAGCGCGTTCGCCGCTTCCCGGTGCCCGGCGTACGCCGCACGCCGGTACCACGGCTCGGCCTGCGCGATCCGCCCCTGCTCCGCGCAGAGCAGTCCGAGGTTGTAGGCCCCGTTGACGTCGCCGGCCTCCAGGGCGGCCCGGTACCACCGCTCGGCCGTCTGCGTCTCGCCCCGCTCCGCGTGCAGCGCGCCCAGCGCGTTCGCCGCGTTGCCGTCGCCGTCCTGCGCGGCCCGCAGCCACCACACGGCGGCACTGTCCTCGTCCCCCGCGTCGCGCAGCAGGAACCCGAGCGCGCAGGCCGCGCGCGGCTCGCCGTCCTTGGCGGACGTCAGATACCAGCGCCCCGCCTCCTTCAGCTCCCCGCGCCTCTCCAGGATCGCCCCGAGATGGAGCGCCGCCCGCCGATGCCCGCGCGCGGCGGCCTGCCGGTACCACTGCTCGGCCTCCTCCTGCGGGGAAACGCCCGGGGAAGCACCTGCCGGGGCGCCCCGGGACCTGATCGAGGCGGCCCCCGCGAAAGCGCCCGCAGCGGCACCCGAGACAGCCGCGCCGACCCCGGAGACGACCACGCCGCCCGCCCTGCCGACGGACCCGCCCGTGATCACGACACCGTTGTCGGCCCCGCCCTCGTGCACCGCCCGGCGATCGAGGGCGCGGGCCAGCCGGTACGCCGCCTCGCGGTGCCCCCGCTCGGCCGCCACCCGCATCCACTGCCCGGCACCCGCGTCCCCCCGGTGCTCCAGCAGATCGGCCAGCGCGTACGCCCCGAGGACGTGCCCCTGCTCGGCGGACTGCCGCAGCCAGTACTCGGCGGCCGGCTCGTCGCCGCGCTCCCGGTGATACCGCCCGAGGGCGTGCGCGGCGGCCGCGCTACCGGCCACGGCGGCGATCCGCCACCATCCGGCGGCCTCGTCCGCATAGCCCCGCTGGTGCAGCAGGACACCCAGATTGTTCGCGGCGGCGCGGTCGCCCTCGGCGGTCGCGGCGCGCAGGTGGGGTTCGGCTCCGTCGAGATCGCCACGGCGCAGCAGCAGGGCCCCGAGGACGCTCATCGCCTCGACGTCACCGGCCTCGGCCGCGAGCCGCCGACGCGCCTCCTCGACCTCCTCGCCCGTTTCGTCCCGGCTTTCCTCCTGGCCGGCAGGCTGCACAAATCGCCCTGTCTCGAACAGAGTTGCCTTGTCCCCCATAACGTCCATCGTCGCACCACCCGCAACCTGGGTACACCTCGTATACCGCAGCCAGTGAGGTCACTTCAGCGTTTTGTCGACATGCCCACAGAGAGACAAGTCAAACACAGATCCCCCAACTCCCCAGGGCGGCACGGCGATTTCGGCTGTCGGCACATGCGTTCGCACACCACGAAGGCCCGGATCCTTGGAGGATCCGGGCCTTCGCCGCGGTCGACGTCACGTCGACTTCAGTAGCGGGGACAGGATTTGAACCTGCGACCTCTGGGTTATGAGCCCAGCGAGCTACCGAGCTGCTCCACCCCGCGCCGTTGTTCTGCAACCGTATCACGGCGCGGGGGGTGCCTTTCGATCAGCTGCTCTGTGGACTTCCGCTCGGACTCGGGCTGCCGCTCGGGCCAGGGCTGCTGGTGGCGCCGTCTTCGCCGGTGCCGCCGGCCCGCGACTGAGCCTCCTCGGCCCGCCTCAGCGCCGCCTCCAGGTCCTCCTGGGCCTTGCCGTACGCCTCCCAGTCGCCCTTCTTGAACGCCTCCTGGCCGGCATCGAAGGCCTTCTGGACGTCCTTCAGCGCTTCCTGGACCGTCGGATTGTCGGACGTCGGCGGTGGCGGCTTGGTGGTGCCGTCGCCCTCGCCGGTGCCCTCACCCGGCGGCGGAGCCGAACTCTGCGCCCCGAACACCTTGTTGAGGGCTTCGTCGAGGGTGTCCTCGAACGCGGTGTTGCCGCCGTAGCTCACCAGCACCTTGCGCAGCAGCGGGTACTGGAGCCCGCCGCCGCGTACGTACACCGGCTCCACGTACAGCAGTCCGCCGTCCAGTGGCACCGTCAGCAGGTTGCCGTACTCCACCTCCGAGTCGCCGCCTCTCAGCAGCCGGATGGATTCGGCGATGTCCTGTTCGGAGTTGAACTGGCTCTGCACCTGCTTGGGTCCGTTGACCGTCGTGCTCGTCGGCAGCTTCAGGATTCTGATCTTGCCGTAGTCGCTCTTGCCCGCCTCGGCGTCGACCGCCATGAACGCGCTGAGGTTGTCGCGTCCGTTGGGCGTGAACGTCGTCGTCAGCGAGAACGCCTGCTCCGTCTGGTCGGGCATCCGCATGCTCAGGTAGTACGGCGGCACCGCGTCGCCCGACTTGTTGGTCGGGTCGTCCGGCACCTGCCACACCTCGCTGCCGCTGAGGAAGGTGTCGGCGTCCTTCACGTGGTAGCGGGTCAGCAGCTCACGCTGGACCTTGAACAGGTCCTGCGGGTACCGCATGTGGGCCATCAGGTCGGCCGAGATCTGGGTCTTGGGCTCGACGGTGTCCGGGAACGCCTTCATCCAGGTCTTCAGGACCGGGTCCTTGGTGTCCCACTGGTAGAGCTTGACCTCACCGGTGTACGCGTCGACCGTCGCCTTCACCGAGTTGCGGATGTAGTTGACCTGGTTCTGCTGGGCCACCACCGCGCGCTGGTCGTTGGTCGCGGTCAGCGAGTCGGCGGTGGTGTCGCCGAGGGTCGTACGCGAGGCGTACGGGTATCCGTTCGTCGTCGTGTACGCGTCGACGATCCACTGGATCCGGTTGCCGACGACCGCAGGGTAGGCGTCGCCGTCGATGGTCAGCCAGGGGGCGACCGCCTCGACGCGCTCCTTGGGCGTGCGGTTGTAGAGGATCTTCGACCCGTCCCCGATCGCGCCCGAGTAGAGGATCTGCGGCTCGTTGAGCGCGACGGCGTAGGCGGCCCGGTTTATCGGGTTCTGGAGGTCGACCCCGCCCTTGCCCCTGTAGCTGTAGGTCCTCTCGCCGCTGTCGTCGGAGTAGTCGATCTCCTTCTGGGGACCGCCGACGATCGAGTAGGTGTCGGTCTTCTCGCCGTAGTAGATCCGCTGCTCGTACTCACCGAGCTCGCCCTTGGACGGCAGGTCGGACTCGGTGAAGACCGGGCGGCCCTCGGAGTCCACGGAGGTGCCCTTCGCGGCGACCGCGCCGTAGCCGTGGGTGTAGCGGAAGTGGTTGTTGATCCAGTTCTTCTTGTCGATGCCCGCGTAGTTCAGCTCGCGCAGACCGATGACGGTGTCCTGCTCCTTGCCGTCCACCACGTAGCGGTCGACGTCCAGATTGGTCGGGAAGGCGTAGTACTTCCGCATCTGCTGGAGCTGCTGGAAGGTCGGCGAGATGATGTTCGGGTCCATGATGCGGATGCTCGCCGTGGAGTCGACGTCGTCCCGCAGCTTGGTGGTGTCCTCGGTGTTCGCCGTGCCCGAGTACTCGGTGACCTGCGTGCCGTCGATGCCGTACGCCTCACGCGTGGCCGCGAGGTTCTTCTCGACGTACGGGGACTCCTTGGCCTGCTCGTTCGGCTGGACCTGGAACTTCTGCACGATGGCCGGGTACAGCCCGCCGATCAGGATCGCCGACAGCACCATCAGGCCGAAGCCGATCAGCGGCAGCTGCCAGGTGCGCCTCCAGATGGTGGAGAAGAACAGCAGGGCGCAGATGACGGCGATGCAGAACAGGATCGTCTTGGCCGGCAGATAGGCGTTGGCGTCGACGTAGCGCAGGCCCGTCCAGTTGTCCGTCGCCTTGAAGTCGCTGGACTTGACCGCCAGGCCGTACCGGTCGAGCCAGTACGCGACGGCCTTCAGCGCGACGAAGATCCCGATGAGCACGCTCAGATGTCCGGTCGCGGCGGCCGTGGCGCGCGCGCCCGGGCTGGTGACGCGCAGTCCGCCGTACAGGTAGTGCGTGAGCGCGGCGGCGATCAGCGAAAGGATCGCGGCGGCAAAGCCGAAGCCGAGCATGAACCGGTACCAGGGCAGGTCGAACGCGTAGAACGCGACGTCCAGATCGAACTGCGGGTCCTTCTGTCCGAAGGGCACGCCGTTGACCCACATCAGCCAGGTGCGCCACTGGCTGGAGGCGGAGGCGCCCGCGATCAGGCCCACCAGGGCGGTGATCGCGAACAGCAGCCACCTCTTGTACAGCGCGATGCCCATCCGGTAGCGGTCGAGGCTCTGCTGCTCCATCGACATCGCGCTCAGCGGCGGTCGCAGCCGGTGGGCCAGCCAGATGTTGAACCCGACAGCGGCGGCCATGAGCAGGCCGAAGACGAAGAAGAGCCCGATCTTGGTCAGCAGAGTGGTGGTGAAGACGGACGAGTAGTTCACCGACCGGTACCAGAGCCAGTCCGTCCAGAAGCCCGCGAACATGGTGAACGCCATGGCGAGCACGGCAAGGACACCCAGTGTCATGAGCAGGGTCCGGACACGCCGGGACGGGCGGCCCACTCTGATCCGTGGCCCCGTCGGGCCTCCGCCGCGGTCCGGCATCTGGAAAGCCAAGGTGGCACCTCGAAAATCGCTGTTGGTCTGTCGGGCCCCCGTTTTCGTGGGCCGTCCTTGGGCCCCGTGATCGTAGGGCCTCACCTATGCAACTTACTCACGCTTTACTCGGTTCCCGGTTCCGGGTGGGAACGAGGCAGGATTGTGACCATGTCCAACACACCCATGGCGGCGAACCCGCTCACCCGGGCCGTACTCGAGATCGACGAGTACGCCTCCGGCCTCGGCTGGGACCAGCCCGCACGCCTTTTCGCCCTCGTAGACACCGCGCAGCTGCGGGCCCAGGAACCCGCGCTGGCGAGGCAGCTCGGCCTGGGTGACGAGGCGGACGCGACCGGTCTCACCCCGATCGAGCAGGACGAGATCCCGGCGGACAAGCCGCTCGACGAGTTCCTCGGCACCATCGCCTGGCCCGGAGCGGTCGCGGGCTGCGCGCTCACGGTGGAGCGTCTGATGCTTCCGCCGACCGCCGAGGCCCAGGTCCCGGACGAGCTGGACGAGGCGGCCCTCGCCAAGTGGGTCGCCCGGCATCCCGAGCGCCAGGAGGTGCGCATGACCGTCGCCGTCCTGCGCGACGGCACCCGTGACGCGGCCCTGCGGCTGCGTGAGAAGGACTCCCCGACGGAGGTGCTCACCGGGCCCGAGCTGGTCCCGGGCCTCGCCGAGGCGCTGAAGGCCACGTTCGCGGACTGAGCCACCGCGGTACGACACCGGGTACGCGCGCGTGTCCCGGGAACGGCGCCGGGGGCGCCCTCATGATCGAGGGCGCCCCCGGCGCCGTACCGGCCGGTTCGCCGGTCAGCCCTTGGCCGTGCACTGCGGCAGGTCGGCGGTGTCCCCGGCCCGGATGTCCTTCAGGGCGGCGAGGGCGTCGTCGATGGTGTCGACCTTGACCAGGGTGAGGCCGTCCGGGGTGTCGGTCGCGGCGGCCGCGCAGTTGTCGGCGGGCGTCAGGAAGTACTCGGCGCCCTTGTCGCGCGCGCCCACCGTCTTCATCTCGATGCCGCCGATCGGGCCGACCGTGCCGTCGTCGTCGATCGTCCCGGTGCCGGCGACGAACGAGCCGCCGGTGAGGGAGCCCGGGGTGAGCTTGTCGTAGATGCCGAGCGCGAACATCAGGCCGGCGCTCGGGCCGCCGACGTCGGCGAGCTTGATGTCGATGCTGAACGGGAAGGTGTGGTCCGTACCCGCGGAGATCCCGACGATGGCGCGCTTCTCGCCGGTGTCGTCCGAGGTCGTCGTGGTGATCGTGACCTTCTCGGTGCGCACCGGGTCCCGCTTCTCCTTCTCGGCGGCGGCCTGCTCCTTGGCGGGCACGATCGTGAAGACGACCTTCTCGCCGGGCTTGTGCCTGGTCACCAGCTTCGCCACGTCGCCGGGTGCCTTGACCTCCGTACCGTCGACGGCCTTGACGACATCGCCCGCGTGCAGCCTGCCCTCGGCCGGGGAGTCCTTCACCACGGTGGAGACGATCACCCAGGAGGAGACCTTGACGCCCAGTTCCTTCAGGGCCGCGACCTTGGCGCTCTCCTGGGACTGGCTGAACTCCTCGGCGTTCTCCTGGGTCGACTGCTCCTCCGTCTTGCCGTCCGGGTAGAGCGTGTCGTGCGAGACGATCTTGTTGTCGTGGGCCAGCCAGCCGTAGACCGCCTCGACGAGGTTCATCCGGTAGTCGGCGCTGGTCACGCGGACGGTGGTCATGTTGAGGTGGCCGTCCGTCGGGTAGGTCTTGCGCCCCGCGATCTGCAGCACCGGCTCGCCGTCGTGGTCCCCGAGCGTGTTCACCGTCGGCCCCGGGGACATCTCCGCGTACGGGACGCGGATGAGCACACCCGCGCACAGGAGCGTGATGAGCATCAGGGTGGAGGCGAGCATCGTCGCGGTGCGGCGTGGCATGTCACGACAGTACGGGACGGGCGTGTCGGAGCACTGTCAGGGCCGCCTGCCGTTTCAGGGACCGGTGTGGGACTTCTCCATGGCAGCGCGGAAGCGCGCGTAACCGTCCAGCTCCGGGCCGTCGCTGCGGGCCCTACGGGTCCTGTTGGCCCAGGTGCCCCACAGACCCGCGCCGACAGCAGCGACAAGCGGAATCAGCAACCAGGCGAGTGCCGCCATGCCGACCTCCAACCCCATGAGCGCAACTGACTGATCAGCAGATTAACCGTTCACACTGACAACGCTCATACCAGGGGTGTGGTTACGCAACCGGAGTCGCCCGGCTGGGCTCAGCAGGCGCCGACCCATTCCTCGGTGCCGTCCGAGAACCTCTGGTGCTTCCAGATGGGCACCTCGTGCTTGAGGTCGTCGATCAGCTTCCGGCAGGCCTCGAACGCCTCACCTCGGTGCGGGCACGACACGGCGACCACGACGGCGAGGTCACCGACCTTCAGATCCCCCACACGGTGGACGGCGGCCAGCGCCCTCACCGGGAACTCGGCGACGACCTTCTCGGCGACGCGCCGCATCTCGTCCTCCGCGCCGGGGTGACAGGAGTACCCGAGCCCGTCGACGTCGGCGCCTCCGTCGTGGTTGCGCACCGTCCCCACGAACAGGGCCGTCCCGCCCGCGGCGTCGTCCCCGACGGCGCGGAAGACCTCATCGAGGGAGAGCGGCGTCTCGCGGACGCCGATCAGCTTGACGGGGTCGTGGGCGCCCTGCTCCCCCGGGTGATCGTCACTGGCTGCCATGCGTCCATCGTGCCCCACGCGCGCGGGGCACGGAATAGCGCGTTCGCCCGGTACGCGCGTGCGGGGGCTTCGCAGCCTCCTCCAGGAACGGACGTGGTCACGGAGCCGGGAGGGCGCCGCCGCGCCGGTCCGCGCACCGCAGGCCGGGCCCTGCTCAGATCCTGCGTCTCGCCTTCCGGGCCCGGCGCACCACCGCCGCCGCGCCCAGCAGCGCGACCGTCGCTCCCGCGGCGCCCGCCGCCGTCGCGTCCTTGCGGCCCAGCCGCCGTCCGGCCACGGTGTGCCGCCCGGAGACCTCCTCCAGCAGCTCGGCGAGGACCTCCTCGTTGGTCCACCGAGCCCGCCACCCGGCGTCGTGCAGCCGGCTCCCGCTGATCACCCAGGGATACATCGTGTAGGCCAGATCCCCCGCCGGGGAGGGCGTCAGCCCGATGCGGTGCAGCCGGGCTGCGGCCCCGAGAGCCACCGCCGACGGCAGTTCCATCCGCCGGATCCCGCTCAGCTCCTCGACCTCCTCCTGCTCCAGCCACCCGTCGCACCCCACGGCGAGCTCCCCGTCGACCTTCTCCAGGACGGCGTACTCCAGAGCGCTGCACAGGTCCTCGACGTGGCAGAACTGCCAGGCCGGCCGCGAAGCGGCGACGACCAGCAGCCGAGGTGACTCGAAGTACCTGGTCAGCGCCGTGTCCGTGCCGCCCACGAGCACGGCGGGCCGTACCACGGTGACGTTCAGGCCCGGATGCGCGCGGGGCGCCCGCCGCGCCAGCCGCTCGATCTCCAGCAGGTCCCCGACCCCGGTGGCCTCCGCCGTCGCCCGGAGCTCGGCGTCCTCCGACAGCGGCAGCTCGTTGTCCGGCAGCGCCCCGTAGACCATCGCCGACGTGCACAGCACCACACGGTGCACGCCGGCCGCCGCGGCGGCCGTCAGCACCGTCTGCGTGCCGCGCACGTTGTACGCCGTCCGGGCCGCCGCGTCCGCCTCCAGGTCCAGGTCGAGCGCCAGGTGGACCGCGACGTCCGCGCCCCGCAGCTTCTCCGCGATCGCCGGGTCCCGTACGTCGAGGATGTGCCACTGCGCCTGAGCGCACTCCCCACGCCGCTCGTCGATGGCGATGACCTGCTTGATCTCCTCCGACGCCGCCAGCCGCGCGGTGAGCAGCGCTCCCACGCCGGACGCGGCGCCCGTCACGGCGACGACGGGACCGCGCGGGGCGGGGGCCGCGTGGTTTCGCGCTGCGCGAACCTGCGGATCTGGGGAACTCACCAGGTGTCTCCAGCGGTTGTCTTCACATACGAGCGCGAGGGACGCGTACGTACCAGGTGGCATCCATCCTGCCGCAGCCCGTGAGTCGGCGAAGCACCGAGGCCCGATCCGTCCGGGGTGTCTAGGCTGGGTGGTGTTGTCGGGCAGTCGTGCCGCCGGCGGAGACCGGCGGCCTTACCAGCCGAGGAATCCCGTGAGTGACACCCCATTCGGATTCGGCCTTCCGCCGGAGGAGCCGGAAGACGGCGACGAGGGCAAGAAGAAGGACCAGCAGAGCGGTGGTGGTCAGGGGCCGGCCAACCCGTTCGGATTCGGCGGGCTGCCCGGTGCCGGAGGCTTTGGCGGCCCCGGTGCGGACAATCCGCTCGCTGCCATGTTCGGTTCGCTGAACCCCACCGACCTGGGCGCCGCGTTCCAGCAGCTGGGCCAGATGCTCTCCTACGAGGGCGGCCCGGTGAACTGGGACATGGCCAAGCAGATCGCCCGCCAGACGGTCTCCCAGGGCACGTCGGACGGGACGAAGGACGCGAGCGTGGGTCCCTCCGACCGCACCGCGGTCGAGGAGGCCGTCCGCCTGGCCGACCTGTGGCTGGACGACGCGACGTCCCTGCCGTCCGGCGCCGCCTCGGCGGTGGCCTGGAGCCGCGCGGAGTGGGTCGAGGCGACCCTGCCCGCGTGGCAGGAGCTCGTCGACCCGGTGGCCGAGCGCGTCGGCGCCGCCATGGGCGACGTCCTGCCGGAGGAGATGCAGGCCATGGCCGGCCCGCTGATCGGCATGATGCGCTCGATGGGCGGCGCGATGTTCGGTACGCAGATCGGGCAGGCCGTGGGCGTGCTCGCGGGCGAGGTCGTCGGTTCGAGCGATGTCGGCCTGCCGCTCGGCCCGGCGGGCAAGGCGGCGCTGCTGCCGGTGAACATCGCCGCGTTCGGCAAGGACCTGGGCGTCCCCAAGGAGGAGGTGCGGCTGTATCTCGCCCTGCGCGAGGCCGCCCACCAGCGCCTCTTCGCGCACGTACCGTGGCTGCGCTCGCACCTGTTCGGCGCGGTCGAGGGGTACGCGCGTGGGATCAAGGTCGACACGGCCAAGCTGGAGGACGTGGTCGGCCAGTTCGACCCGCAGAACCCCGAGCAGCTGCAGGACGCGCTGCAGCAGGGCATGTTCCAGCCGGAGGACACGCCCGAGCAGAAGGCGGCGCTGGCCCGTCTGGAGACGGCTCTGGCGCTCGTCGAGGGCTGGGTGGACGCCGTGGTGCACGCCGCCGCCAAGCCCCGCCTGTCGTCCGCGGACGCGCTGCGCGAGACCCTGCGCCGCCGCCGTGCCACGGGCGGCCCCGCCGAGCAGACCTTCGCGACGCTGATCGGCCTGGAGCTGCGCCCGCGCCGGCTGCGCGACGCCTCCCGGCTGTGGGCGTCCCTCACGGACGCACGCGGTGTCGACGGCCGGGACGGTCTGTGGGCCCACCCGGACATGCTGCCGACCGCGCACGACCTCGACGATCCGGACGGCTTCGTGCACCGCGAGCAGCTGGACTTCTCCGAGCTGGACAAGATGCTCGGGGAGGCCGCGGAAGGGCCCGGCCTTCGCAAGGAAGGCCAGGACGAGGGTCCCGAGGGCGGCAAGGGCACGGAGGGCAAAGCCGAGTGAACCTGCACGCCGACGCGGTCCTCGTACTGAAGGGTCACGAGGGCCAGGAAGAACTGCGTCAGACGTATCTGGACCATCTGGCGGCTCACCCCGACGGCATGTGGAAGTCCTGCGCGGACGGCCACGTCACGGCGAGCGTCCTGGTGATCGACCCGGATCAGGAACGGGTGCTGCTGACCCTCCACCGCAAGCTGCGCATGTGGCTCCAGATGGGGGGCCACTGCGAGCCGGGCGACGCCTCCCTGGCGGCGGCAGCCCTGCGCGAGGGCACCGAGGAGTCGGGAATCCCCGGGCTGTCCCTGCTGCCCGGCGGCCCGGTTCGCCTCGACCGCCACCTCACGCCGTGCGCCTGGCACCTCGACGTCCAGTACGCGGCACTGGCCCCGGCCGAGGCCGTGGCCGCGATCAGCGACGAGTCCCTGGACCTGCGCTGGTTCGGGTACGACGAGGTCGCGGAGGTCGCCGACGAGTCAGTCGTACGGCTGATGCGGGCGACCCGCGACAGGCTGTGAACGTGTAAGGGGTGCCCTCCAGTCGGGCACCCCTTACCTGTCTGCTCGTCGGACAGTCAGCCCCAGGCGTTGCCCTGGTTCTGTCCGCGCGCCCCGTGCTGGCCCATGCCGAACTGCGCGGCGGCGCCCTGCCCGATGACGGCGTTCTGCGGCGGCAGCAGCTCGCTGGGCTGGACCAGCACATGGCCGGTGCCCATGAAGCTGAGTTCCCAGCCCTCGCCGGTGTTGCCCCGCCGCCGCCACACTCCTGAGGAGTGCGTCTGGGCCTGCATCTGCACGCGCAGCGCGGTGGACCAGGCGACGATCGCGTCGGCGTCGCAGTTGACGTACTTGTCCGGCGTGACCTGCATCATCAAAGGCGCGCCCGAGGTCATCAGCGCGACCTTGCCACGGCCGGTGATGTTGAGCTGGTACTTCCCGGAGCCGGAGATGCCGTAGAGGCTGTCGACGGCGATGACCTCGTGGTGCAGCCCGGAGTCCATCGCCAGCACGTAGCTGCTGTCGACGGTCAGCCCTTCGTGGTCCACGTCCACGAGGTGGACGTGCTGCTTGAGGTTGGCGAGATAGACCGTGCCCTGCCCGTGGCAGCGCATCAGGTCCAGTCCCTCACCGGTGCGCGCACGCGCGCGTGTGGCGCTGTTGCCCTGGAACTCGGCGTCGAACTCGACGAGCCCCTGGTAGGCGACCATGGTGCCCTTGCGGGCCAGGATGTCGTCGTGGCCCTCCAGGACGACGCGGAGCATCTGCTTGTTCTGCAGGCTCCAGCGCTCCTGGCTCTGCTGGTCGTTGAAGGCGAAAATCGGACTCTGCATGGTGCGGTGCTCCCCCTCAGCCCCGGAACCGGAGGCGGTCGGTGCTGTCCTCGCTGGGCTGGACGACGACGATGCCCTCGCCGGAGAAGGCCATCTGGTAGGCCTCGCCGCTGCCCCTGCCGATCAGCGACTGCGCCTTGAAGCTGCGCTTGCCCTTCACCTTCAGGTTCGGGGACCAGGCGACGAGCGCGTCAGGGTCGACGTAGGTCTCGTTCTCGCCGCCGCCGCAGTCGACGACGATCGGCTTGCCCCGGGAGGTCAGCGCGACCCAGCCCTGCCCGGAAATCCTGGTGTTCCACAGGCCCTGTCCGGCGAACTTCGCGAGCCCCTTGACCCGCTCGACGCCCCAGGTGAGGTGGGCGTCGAAGGCGAGCAGGTTGGTGGCGTTGACGGAGATGCCGTCGCCACTCAGGTTGATCACGACGACGTTGGCGCCGTAGTCGGCGAGGTAGAGCAGTCCGTCACCGGAGCACTTCATCAAGGGCGCGCCCTCGCCGGTGAGCCAGTCCTTCGCGATCTGGCGTACCGCCGGCGGGTTGGGCTCGTACTGGATGAAGCCCTCGTAGGCGACCATCGAGCCCACGCGCGCGAGGATGTCGTTGCCGGTCTGCATGGCGACCTTCAGCATGTGGTTGCCGTGGTTCTCCATGCGGGCGGTGACGGGTGCGGGAGCGTAGCCCGCGAGCGGCTGGTTCATGACGGGCTCTCCCTCAGATCTCGTACGGCTGGACGACGATGAAGTTCCCGGGCGCGCCCCGGAACTGCAGATTGACGCTCTCCCCGGTGTCCCCGGGGTAGGCGTTGCGGCGCATCCGCACCTGACTGGAGACGATCACCTGGGAGGCCGCGGACCAGGCGACGACGGCGTTGCAGTCGGCGAACGTCGTCGGCGTGACGGGCAGCACCACGGGCGTGCCGTGCGTCTTGACGACGATGGTGCCGGTGCCGGTGAACTGCATCGTGAACAGCGCACCGCCGGGGATGCCGTGGCCCTCGACGCGGCGCACCTCGTACTGGAGGCTCTCGTCGAAGGCCAGGACGTTCTCGGCGGAGACGCAGATGCCGTCGCCCTGGAGTTCGATGGGGTGCAGCATGGTGGAGCTCTCGGCGAGGAACACCTGCCCCTGGCCCGTGCAGCGCATCAGCTGCATCTCCTGGCCGGTCGCGCTGCCCGCGATCCGGCCGCTGAACCCGGCGCCCTTGTAGCTGAACTCGACCTTGCCCTGGTAGAGCACCATGCTGCCCTGCCGGGCGAGCACGGGCTGACCGCCGATGCCGAGGTCCACACGGACGAGCTTCTTGTTCTGCTGCGTCCAGCGCTGACCGGTCGGCGTCTCCTTGAACTGCTGGAGCGCACCGGCGACACCGGGTGCCTTGGCGACCCCCTGGGGCGCGGCCTGCGGCGCGCCGTAGGGGGCCTGCCCGTAGCCGGGGGGCGGCGTCGGCTGCCCGTAACCGGGGGGCGTGGTCGGCTGTCCGTGACCCGGGGCCGATGCCTGGGGCGCGGGCGGTTGTCCGTAGCCAGGGGGCATCGGGGCGGTCTGGCCCGGTACGCCCTGGCCGTACGGGGGCTGCTGGGGCGGCTGGCCGTACGCGGGCTGCGGCTGGCCGCCGTACGGCGGCGCGGGTGGGGAAGCGGGCGGCGGTACGGCGGCACCGCCGGGCGGCGTCATGGGCGCGACGACGGTGGGCGCGGTGTGCACCTGCGGCGCGGGCGTCGGGGCGGGAGCCGGAGGCGGGGTGGCGCCGGCGGGCGGCGCGAATCCCTGTGCGGCGGGCTGCGGTACGGGAGCCGGCGTCGGGGCCGGTCCGGACGGGGCTCCGAACGCGGGCGGCGCGGCAGCCTGCGCCGGCGGGGCGAAACCGGGGGCGCCGCCGGCCTGGGGCTGCGGCTGCGCGGGCGCCTCCTCTTCGAGCACCTCGCCGCCGAAGTTCTTCAGCAGCGCGTCCAGGCCGCCGTCGAAACCCTGGCCGACGGCGGCGAACCGCCACACGTCCTTCAGATAGAAGTCGCCCAGCATCACGGCCCGTTCGGTGGAGAACTCCGAACCGTCGAACGCGTACCGGGCGACTTCCTGGCCGCCCGCGACGATACGGATGTAGCCGGGGGCGATCTGTGACATCTGCCCGGCGCCGTCGAGGGTCGCCGTGAACGAGAGCCTGTGGATCCGCGACGGAATCTTGTCGAGCGTGACCCGGAAGGATTCCGCGTCACCCGCCTGTGCGCCCAGGAGCTGGATGGACTCCTCGGGGGACTTCGGCTGGTTGAAAAAGACGAAGTACCGGTCGTCCGAGAGCCGTTCGTCGGCGTCCAGGCCGAAGCAGCTGATGTCGAACGTCAGTCCGGGGCCCGAGATCTGCACACCCACGTACAGATCCGTGCCCGCCGTCAGGTCACTGATCCTGGCCTTGTGGCCGCGTTGAAATTCCCTGGCCATGCGTAACGACCGTCCCCCATCACGAAGTACAAGTGCGTCGCGCCAGGCTAACGGCAAACTCGGACACCGGACGAGGTCGGTACAGAGCCGGTACACAACCACTTTCCGGGCCATGCCCGCGGCACACGCCTCCCGGATCGCGCGGGCCGATCACTCCCCGCGCGCGGTGGGCAGATGCGGCAACCGGTCCGCCGCGACCACCCCTTCGAGGTAGCCCCGGGCCCGTTCCGTACGGGGGTAGGCGTCCAGCAGCCGCCAGAAGCGTGGCCCGTGCCCGGGCACCAGCAGATGCGCCAGCTCATGGACCAGCACGTAGTCGACGACGTACTCGGGCATGCCCTGCAGACGGTGCGACAGACGGATGCTGCCCTCGGACGGGGTGCACGAGCCCCAGCGTGTGTTCTGGTTCGTGACCCAGCGCACCGATTTCGGCCGCGCGCGGCCGTCGAAGTACTGGGCGGACAGCCGCTCGGCCCGCTCGGCCAGCTCCACGTCGCCCAGCACCCGCTTGCTCTCCTGGGCGGCCAGCTTGTCGAGCATGACGGTCACCCAGCGCTGCTCCTCCGCCTCCGACATCCGGGCGGGGATCAGCACGACGGTGCGATCGCCCTCTCGATACGCGGAGACCGTCCGGCGTCGACGGGTACTCCGGCGCACCTCGATCACGCGCGCCCCCGAGCCGCCCGGCGGCGGGCTCGTCGTGCTGCGCTTCGGATTTCCGGCGCGATGCAGTGGGTCGGCGGACACGCCCCGACGTTACCCGCTGCACATGGGGGAAGTCCCGAGTCCGGGACGGTTCGATTCCGATCGCCCACCATGCGTTTGATTTGTAGGACAAACATCCCCCGCCTGTGGACAACTTTCGGCGCCGCGGGTCCGGGGCGGGCATGCTGACACCCGGCGCCGAAGACCCGCCCGGGCCGCACCGGCCCGGCCGCCTTCGTCGACGAACAGCAACGTTCCGGAACTCTCGGAACTTTCCTGGCTACGGGGGCCTGTCATGCATCCGATGGTGAAACCCGCGCTGCGGCGCGGCTGGCGCGATCTCAGCACGGTGCAGTTCGGTATGACGCCGGCGCACGCAATGACGCTGGGCCCGATGGACATCGCGACCGGCAACTTCCTGGACCTGCTCAACGGCACCCGCGGAATGCCGCTCCTGCGCGAGGAGGGCCGCCGGATGGATCTTCCCGACGGCCATGTGGACGAACTGGTCCGGCGGCTCGCCCGGTCCGGAATCCTGGACGACGCGAAGGGTGGTGGACCCGACGCCGACGCCCTGCGCGGCAAGCAGGCCGTCCTCGACCGGCTCCGCCCGGATCTGGCCACGCTGTCCCTGACGACCACCGAACCGGGCGAGGCGATGGACCGCCTCGCCGCCCGCCGCTCCCTGCGCGTGCAGGTACGGGGGGCCGGCCGCGTCGGCGCCACGGTCTCCGCCCTGCTGGCGGCTGCGGGCATCGGTGAGGTGGACGTCCGCGACGGCGGCCATGTGGAGCCCTGGGACGTGGCGCCCGGCGGGCTGCCCGCCGACTCGGTCGGCGAGCGCCGCGACGAAGCCGCCCGCCGCCTGGTCCGCCGGGCCGCCCCGGACGGCCCCCCGCGCCGCGACCGGCAGAACCCGGCGCGGGCCGCCGACCCGGGTTTCTCCCTGGTGATCCTCACCCCGCGCGACGACGTCGCCGTGCACGCCCCCGCCCCGGACACGGCAGAGCCCTTGATCACCTCCGGTACGCCCCACCTGTACGCCGGGGTGGTCGAGGGCACCGGCATGGTCGGCCCGTTCGTCCTGCCGGGCGAGACGAGCTGCGCACGCTGTCTGCACGAAGGCAGGACCGACCGGGACCCGACATGGCCCCGCCTGGTCGCCCAGTGGCACTCGGGCCGCCGGCGCTCGGTCCGCGCATGTGACGTGACCTTGGCCACCACGGTCGCCGGCCTGACGGCCGCGCACGCCCTCGTCTTCCTCGACGGCCACCCTCCCACCAGCGCGGGAGCCCGCTGGGAGATCTCCGTCCCCACTCTGCAGTGGCACGCCCGACCCGTCTGGGCACATCCGGAATGCCCGTGCGGCGCGGCGGAGAGGGGTACGGAGAAAACCGACAGGGAACGCGCCGCCGAGGACGGGACGGCGCACGAGACAATGGCGGTGGAACGGTCGTCAACGGAGGTACGCCGTCGGGCAGGCGCGGCGCGCCCGGCTGTGACTTGGAGGGCGCATGTCTGATCTTCCCCGCAAGGCGGTCACCCGGACCGCCAAGCTCGCCGCGCTACCGCTCGGCTTCGCCGGGCGGGCGACCTGGGGTCTCGGCAAGCGGATCGTCGGCGAGTCCGCGGATCTCGTCGGCCGCGAACTGCAGCAGCGCACCGCGGAGCAGCTCTTCAAGGTGCTGGGCGAGCTCAAGGGCGGCGCGATGAAGTTCGGGCAGGCGCTGTCCGTCTTCGAGTCCGCCCTGCCCGAGGAGATCGCCGGGCCCTACCGGGCGGCCCTGACCAGGCTCCAGGACGCGGCGCCGCCGATGCCGACGCGCACGGTGCACAAGGTGCTCTCCGAGCGGCTCGGAAAGGACTGGCGGACGCTGTTCCAGGAGTTCGAGGACAAGCCGTCCGCCGCGGCCTCGATCGGTCAGGTGCACCACGGGGTGTGGCACGACGGCCGCGAGGTGGCGGTGAAGGTGCAGTACCCGGGAGCCGGCGAGGCCCTGCTCTCCGACCTCAACCAGCTGAGCCGTTTCGCACGCCTGTTGGGCCCGCTGATCCCCGGCATGGACATCAAGCCCCTGATCGCGGAGCTGAAGGACCGCGTCTCTGAGGAGCTGGACTACGGACTGGAGGCGCAGGCCCAGCAGGAGCACGCCGAGGAGTTCGCCGACGACCCGGACTTCTTGGTGCCCGCCGTGATCCACCAGTGCGACCAGATCCTGATCACCGAGTGGATCGACGGCATCCCGCTCTCGGAGATCATCACGGACGGCACCGAGGAGCAGCGCGACCGCGCCGGCCAGCTCCTCGCCCGCTTCCTGTTCTCCGGCCCCGCCCGCACGGGACTGCTGCACGCCGACCCGCACCCCGGGAACTTCCGCCTCCTGCCCGGCGACCCGGAGGAGGGGGACGACTGGCGCCTCGGCGTCCTGGACTTCGGCACGGTCGACCGTCTCTCGGGCGGGCTGCCGACCCCCATCGGCGACTCCCTGCGTATGACCTTGGACGGCGAGGCACAGGCCGTCTACGACCTGCTCCGCATCGAGGGCTTCGTCAAGGAGTCCATCGAGCTCGACCCCGACGCGGTCCTCGACTACCTCCTGCCGATCATCGAGCCGGCCCGCGTCGAGGAGTTCACCTTCACCCGCGGCTGGATGCGCAGCCAGGCGGCCCGGGTGGCCGACATCCGCTCCCCCGCCTACCAGCTCGGCAAGCAGCTCAACCTTCCCCCCGCCTACCTCTTGATACACCGGGTGACCCTGAGCACCATCGGCGTCCTGTGTCAGCTGAACGCGACGGTCCGCCTGCGCGAGGAACTGGAGGAGTGGCTGCCGGGCTTCGTGCTGGAGGACGACCTGCCGGCGGACCTGGAGGAAGGGGACCCGGCGGCGGTCGAGGCGTGAGGTCAGCGCCCGCAGGGGAAGGCGCTCACCACCACGCCGAGTCCAGGCGTCCCTCGATGGCGCGGAGGTTCTGCCGGGAACAGCCTTCGCAGAAGTACTGGCGCGTGCTGTTCTCCACGGAGCAGGTCCAGGTCGGCTGGGGAGTGCGGGCCTGGGTGCCGCAGCGGGCGCACACGAAAGGGCGGGGTTCCGGGGCGGAGCCGCCCCTGTCGCTGTCTCCGGGAGGACTCGTCACCTCGCCGACGATATCCCCGTGACCGGCTGAACCCGGGATACAACGCACCGCGGGGGCCGGTCCGTGCGGACGGACCGGCCCCCGCGGTGAAGCATCCGCCTCCTCGGACCCGCTCGGGTCGGGAGGCCACCGCTTCAGGTGTGTCGGCTACTGCATGACAGCCATGGCCAGCGCCCGGCGGGCACGCCGGGAGGCGCGCTCGGCCCGGCGCTGCATCCGGCGGGCCGTGAGCAGGCTCGCGGCCCGTCGCTGCTCCCGCGCGTCATGCAGGCGGTCGTGCATATGCGCACGCGCCAGGGCTTCTGGGATGAGTTGCATCTCTCGGGTCCTGTTCTGACGCGAGTCGTTCGCGCCGGTGGTGGTGACGTCTGTTGTCGCGGAGCCGGTGGGCTCGTTGGTGGACGGCTTCATCGGGGCCTGCTTCTGGGGGTTGTGCGTGAGGGGACGGTCGATCGTTCCGGTGGTGTTCATGCCGTGACCGGGTTCTTCCGCGGACGGCCACGCGGCCGCTTCCGGGCGACGACGACACCCTGGACGAACAGCTCGCCACCCCAGACGCCCCAGGGCTCACGCCGCTCCTTGGCCCCGGCGAGGCAGGCCTCGACCAGCGGGCAGGTACGGCACAGGGACTTGGCGTACTCGACGTCCGCCGGGGACTCGGCGAAGAAGACCTCCGGGTCGTACGAACGGCAGGGGACCGGTACGCCGAGGTTCTCGATGGCGTCGTCGAGCGCGGTGAGCGCAGTGAGCGGGATCAAGGTGGAGTCCTCCGTGAGGCCGGGCGGGGGGATCGTTTCGGAAGGCGGTACGGACGGGGCGTGCGCTTCGAGTTGCACGGTGTCGGCTTCCTCGTCTGGTCGTTCCGGTCGGGTGGGACCGGGTGGCGGCTGGTACCGGGTTCTGTTCTTGTCCCGAGGCCCCTTCGCTCCGTCGTCCCGTTCGGGACAAACAGAAGGGCCGCGGATCCCGGATGGGGTTCCGCGGCCCTGAAGGCGCCGGCCTGATCGTCGATCAGGCTGGATCACTCCAGGGTTCTGGCCCACGGAAGGCCCACATCTGGTGGTGCTGCGTCGTCTGCTTCCGGAATCCGGCACCGGTCGCCGTAAGGGCATAGGCATGGGCCTGTGCCACTACTGCTGCTTCCAGTGCCTTGGTCGGTCGCTCATCGCGCTCACGGACGGGAAGGCCCGCGAGAGACAGGGAGGACGCCGGCCGGACGGCACGAATGCCGGACAGACCGGTGCCGGGGTTGGAGATGCCGAGCATGCACAGGGAAGCGACCGAGCGATCGGTCATTTTGACGATGCTGATGGAGCTCTTCTTGATGCTGATCACTGGACTCGCCTCCTCTCGGCGTCTCGGTGGGCCGGCGTCAACCAGCCCTGCGGATATGTAAGTAGAACACGGAATCAGGGCCTCGGAGAAGGCCGCCGTTCCCGTGCCTAAGAACCTATGGGGATTGCTGGGGCATGCGCAAACTATTTTTTCGACGAGTTGGTATCAGTCCCCGTCTCCCTCAGCCTGCGGCTCTTGGCCTGCGCAGATGGCGAGAACATCGGCTCCGTAGCGGTTGAGCTTGCGCATCCCGACGCCTGGGATCCGCGCCAGCCCGCCCTCGTCGTCCGGGGCGGTCTCGGCGATCGCCACGAGAGTCTTGTCGGTGAAGACGCAGAAGGCGGGCTGGCCGCTGCGCCGGGCCTGCACCGCACGCCAGTCCCGCAACCGCTCGTACAGCCCTTCGTCCATGTCGGAGGGACAGTCCTCACAGCGCATCAGCTTCATCTCACCGGCGTCGGTGAGGGTGCGACCGCAGACACGGCAGCGGGCGGGTGCGCGCTGCGTCCGTCGCGGGGCGCTGACGGCACCCATGCGGCTGACAGCGCTGGAGTGACCGCGCTCGATGCCGCCCGCCGCGCCGGCGACGGCACGGCCCGAAGCCGTCCCTGAGCCGGGCCGCAGTCCGTCGAGGAAGCGGCTCGGGCGGCGGCTCGGGCGGCCGCCGGGCGAGCGGGCGAGCGCCCAGGAGACATGCAGGTGAGAGCGGGCGCGGGTGACGCCGACATAGAGGAGGCGGCGCTCCTCCTCGATCTGCTCGTCGGTCTTCGCGTAGGTGATCGGCATCATCCCCTCGGCGACGCCGACCAGGAAGACGACATCCCACTCCAGGCCCTTGGCCGAATGCAGGGAAGCGAGGGTGACGCCCTGCACGGTCGGTGCGTGCTGGGCGTTCGCCCGCTCGTCGAGTTCCGCGACGAGGTCCGCGAGGGTGGCCCCGGGCCGCGCGGCCGCGAAGTCCTGGGCGAGGGCGACGAGCGCGGCCAGCGACTCCCAGCGCTCTCTCACCGCACCGGACCCGGCCGGCGGCGTGGACGTCCAGCCCTCCCCGGAGAGCACCGCACGCACCTGCGACGGCAGGTCGACGGCCTCGTCGAGGAGGGAGTCGTTGCCGCCGAAACGGGCTGCGCCACGCAGGGCGATGCCGGCCTTGCGCACCTCGGGCCGGTCGAAGAACCGCTCGGCACCGCGCAGCTGATAGGGGATGCCGACGTCGGCCAGCGCCTGCTCATAGGTCTCGGACTGGGCGTTCGTACGGAACAGGACGGCGATCTCGCCGGCCGGGACGCCGGAGTCGAGCAACTCGCGGATGCGGCGGGCGGCGCCCTCGGCCTCGTCGGGCTCGTCGGTGTACTCGGTGTAGACGGGCTCGGGGCCCGCGGGGCGCTGGGAGACCAGTTCCAGCCGGTGGTCGGCGGCGCGGCCACGGGCCTGGGCGAGCAGTCCGTTGGCGAGGCGGACGACCTGGGGCGTGGAGCGGTAGTCGCGGACGAGTTTGACGACGGTGGCTCCGGGGTGGCGGGTACGGAAGTCGAGAAGGTAGTCGGGGGTTGCGCCCGTGAACGAGTAGATCGTCTGGCTGGCGTCGCCGACGACGCACAGGTTGTCCCGGTCGCCCAGCCAGAGGTCCAGCAGGCGCTGCTGAAGGGGGCTGACGTCCTGGTACTCGTCCACCACGAAGTGCTGGTACTGAGCACGTACCTGGTCGGCGATGTCGTGCCGGTCCTGGAGGACGGCGACCGTCAGCAGCAGGACGTCCTCGAAGTCGATCACCGCGCGGTCGCGTTTGAGGTCCTCGTAGGCGGTGTAGACCTGGGCGATCTCGGCGGGATCGCGGGGGGCCTCACGGCCGGCCTTCGCGGCCGCGAGCGCGTAGTCGGACGGGACGGTCTGGGTGACCTTGGACCACTCGATCTCACCGGTGACGTCCCGCAGCTCGCCCCGGTCGAGTCGGATGCGGCAGGCGGCGGCCGCGTCGGCGACGAGCTGGACCTTGCGGTCGACCAGACGGGGCATCGCACCACCGACTGCTTTCGGCCAGAAGTACTGGAGCTGGCGCAGGGCCGCCGAGTGGAACGTACGGGCCTGGACCCCGGCGGCGCCGAGCTGGCGGAGGCGGCCGCGCATCTCGCCGGCGGCGCGGTTGGTGAAGGTGACGGCGAGGACGCTGGACGGGTGCAGGATTCCGGCGCGTACGCCGTAGGCGATCCGGTGGGTGATCGCCCGGGTCTTGCCGGTGCCCGCGCCCGCCAGCACGCACACCGGTCCGTGCAGCGCGGTGGCGACCTCGCGCTGCTCGGGGTCGAGCCCGTCGAGCACCGCGTCGGCCGTGTCCGGTACCCGCGGGAAGAGGGTGGAGTGCGTTGCTGCTGTCACACGGCCATGCTGCCAGGTCGCCGGAGAAGGGTGAGCCGGTTGTCCACAGGCGGGGCCACGCGGTCGTACTAATGCGGCGGGGATCACGTCGTCGGGCGTCGGACGTCGGGCAGCGGCGTCAGGCATCGGCGTCGGGCGTCGGGCGTCGGGCCGCGGACGCTCTGTCGGGACAGCCGGGAATGGCGCCGACATCGCGTATGTTCCCCCACTGCTACGACTTCCCCGACCCGCCGAAGGAGCGCGAGAGACATGCCGGGCACTGTGACGATGTACAGCACCACGTGGTGCGGCTACTGCCGCCGGCTGAAGAGCCAGCTGGACCGCGAGGGCATCGCGTACGACGAGATCAACATCGAGCAGGACCCGGACTCCGCCGCGTTCGTGGAGAAGTCGAACGGCGGGAACCAGACCGTCCCGACCGTGCGCGTCATGCCGGCAGGCGGCGTGGAGGTCGTCATGACCAACCCGAGCCTGGCACAGGTGAAGCGGGCGCTGGGCGCCTGACCCAACCCCGGTTCGACCTGCGCGGAAAGGGCGCCGGGGGGCGCGCGCACCCTATGCGGATTGGCCACCGCGACAAGGC
>NZ_JBSFCI010000029.1:0-104002 GCF_053593375.1 Streptomyces sp. NPDC002309
GCATTCGTACGTCACGCACCTGACGGAGGACGGGGTGGACCGCCGCTTCATCCAGCAGCAGGTCGGCCACGAGAGCGACAGCTCCCTGGCCATCTGTCACCGGTCAGTGGATCTGAGCAGGCGTTGGCTCTTTGATCTGAGACTTCGCAGGTTGACTGGTTGAGTTCCAGCCGGTGTTGCTCACTAGATCTGCGTAGTTGTGGGGTGGGTAAGTGTGTTGGCCTGGGCTTTCCTGGTCGGTGGGGTGGGCTGCGCAGGTTGGCTGGGTGCTGTGCCGTTTCGGTGGTCCTCGGTATGTGACGTGGTCCTGGGGCCGCGGGGTGGGGCTGGGACGTGGTTCCAGCGGTCGTTCCTTCAGCGGCAGCAGTCCCGCCTGTGCAGCAGCATGCGGTACGGCGGGTAGCCCGTCCCGTTGACGGACCGGTCAGCTACACATCCAGGCCGGCGAGCTGGCAGGTCGGACCGTGGCAGGCCTCGAGGTTGGCGGTGGGGCCGTATGGGGCCTGAGGCCGAGACAGGCGAGTGGCTCCACAGTTCTCAATGCTGGCGTCAGAAGGCCGAATTGATAATCGCCTCAAGAATTTTGCGGATACCGTCCCAGTCCTGGGTCTCGATGACTTCCGGGTTGGCTCGGGCTCGGGCAAGTTTTTCTTGGGAGGCGACTTGGACGTCCTTCTTTCCGGTGATCTCTCCCTGGTACTGCTTGCTGCCGTCGATGTAGCTGCGCCATTGCACGGGCCGCATCCCGCCGTCCGGTAGCGTCAGGACGTCGCGTCCGAGGTAGATCTCGATGGATCCAGCAGTGCCGTTGATATCTGCGTGTGACAGGTGGCCTGCGGGGGATTCAAGGGTGGGCGGTCCCAAGGTCGGATAGTTCGAGGCCATCTCCAACGGGGGGCACTGGAGGACTTTGATGTTGTGGGGCAGCGCCGCTCGGTCGAGGGGACGTAGGGCGTCGCTGGCGGCCGTGTCGTTGTCGAACAGTGCGATCACCGGATTGGCGATTCGGGCAGCTGCGAATGCGCGCACCGTGGCCACCAGGGCGGGTGCTCCCCCTCTCGGGCTGTTGGAGTAGTCCATGAAGCGGATCAGATCGGTGAGGTGGGGGTAGAGCAGAGCGAGGGTCGGCTCGAGGATGGCGACATCGCTGTGGCCTTCTGTGAGTACGACGACTGGTGCGTGGGCGGATGCTGTGGCCTGGATGTGGTCGAGCGCGTCAGCGCACAGGTTCTGCAGGTCGGGCTGCTCTCCGGCATCGTCGGGGTCACCGTGGTCTATGACGAAGACCACCTCGGCGTCCGGCGTGGCCAGCAGTGCCGCTCGCAGCGCCATACATGGGTTGCTGTCGGCGAGCATCCGCAGTGGATCGGCCATGTCACCAAATGCTGTTGCTTGTGGCCCGGCAGCCTGCGATGTCGTAGCAACATCGCGTACCCAGTCCGCCGCGGTGTAGTGATCAGGAAGGTGCAGCTCAGCGGGCCAGTCGCTGTCCTTGGAGGCAAGCAGCCGCCACATGCTTCGCTGCTTATCGACTGCCTGGGCGAGGAACTCCAGCGCGGCGGCCTGGGTGTAGCCCAGCAGGTTGAGGCGCTCCGCGATGATCCTGCCCGGCGCACGCAGGGAGTACTCGATCACGTCCTCATTGCCGTACACGGTGCTGCTCAAGAATTCTGGATGCCCGTTGCGGTAGGCGCACAGCATGTCGTCTCTGAACGCCGCTACGAGGTCGGCCTCCCACCCATCGGACAGGCGGCTAACCCGACGGCCGCCCACCCACAGTCCCTCACCGGAGCTCATGCTCCATGATCGGTGATGTCGCGCTCGTCCGTTATCGGTTTCCCCAGTGCGGAGCCCGGTCCATGGCCAGTGGACGGGAGTAGCAGAACTGCATGCAACCGAACTGTTCTACTGGCTGGCGGGGTTGGTGTCGAGCCAGGTGGTGGGAATGAGTTTTTTGCCTCCGCGCCAGTTGTAGCGGACGGATGCCTGATACCAGTCGTGGGGCAGGTCGGCGTGGTCGCTGACGATGATCTGGAAGTCGGGGGCGAGTTCGGTGACGACTTGGTACATCACCTGGAAGAGGTGGGTGACGGTTACGCGGTCCTCGTCGAGTGGGATGTCTTCCAGCCGCCCGCGTGCTTTGGCCATGTCGGAGGGGTAGTAGGGCTGGGTGGGCTGGTCGAGCATGAGGAAGCGGGGTACGGGCCGGCCGTTCGCGACGAGGTACTGATGGAGCGCGAGGTGTGCCACTAGGTGGTAGCCCACGTGGTTTTCGCCGCTGCCGATGCGCAGCAGCTCTGTTGCGCCTTCGGGTTTGTCGGTGACGACGGTGAGCTTTTTGAGGTTCAGGCGGACCAGCCCGTCGCCGTGCTCGAGTTTCAGGAACCGGGCATGGCTTGTCATTTTCCCGCTGATGAAGCTGAGGCTGTGGGTGAGTTTGTCGTCGGTGGCTTCGCTGTCGAGTTGCTCTTCGAGGCCGGCGACGAGCTGCTGCGCGACGGCGACGTCTGTTTCCAGGCGTTGGAGGTGGCCGCTGTCGGTCGTGGCGCTGATCTGGCTCAGGTAGGCGTTGATCCTGCCGCGGGTGTATGCCTGGGCTTCGGCTTGGCCGAGGAGGCCGGCTTGCTCGGAGCGCTGCTCGGCGATGATGCTGAGGGCGCCTTCGATACCGCGGAGCTCTTCGCGTAGACGTACCGCCGCCTGTTCGATCTCACGTAGTGCCTGTTCGCGGCGCGGCTGTACCGTCTGCACGCTGTCGAGCTGGCTGCGGAGGTCCTGGAGGGTGGTGTGCATGGCGGCGACGGTCGGGTCGGGCTCTGCCAGTCCGCTGCCGCACAGGGGACAGCTTTGTTCTCCGGGGGAGGCGTCGGGCACGAGGTTGAGGGCGGACAGTCGGGACATGCCGCGCGTGATGGCTCCTTGGTAACCGGCGGCCTGGGATTCCAGGTCATTGAGAAGCTGACGCTCTTCAGCCAGGGAGCGGAGCTGTCGCCGGAGGGCTGCAGACTGCTCGTTGAGGAGGATCTCCTGCCGGCGCTGCTCCTCGTCTCCGCCAGGCCGGGCGGGTCGGAAGGACGACGCTTGCTGGAGAGCTCCGATGACTGCGTCCCTGTCTGAGCTGCTGAAGCCGTCCTGAGTCAGGAGCCCGTGTACGCGGGCCTCGCCCAGGAGGGACTGGAGCTGGGCTTCTACGCCCTGGCTCGCTTCCTGAGCTGCCTTGAGACGGTTCTCCGCGCTACGCAGGGCTCGCCTGGCTTGCTGCAGCTGTTGTTGAAGGGCGGCCTGGTCTTCGGGGACAGCGCCGAGGAAGTAGGGGAGCGTGGCCTTGAGGCTTTCGGGGATTCCGCGCTCGCTTTGGCGATGGAACAGGAACCGCTTGGAATCGACTTCGTCCTGGTTTTGCAGACAGAGCAGGGTGGCGTGGCCGAGGTGAGCGCTGAGTGGCTTGGCCAGGCTGCCGGGTGGCGGTTCGCTGCGGGTGTCCCCGATGCCGATCCGGCGGCCGATCTGCTGGCGGAGCTGCGTGGAGTCGGTGTTGATGCGGAGGTCTGCCAGCTCCGGGACGCCGAGGTCGTTGCCTACTTCCAGCATGGCGTTGGTGACCGACTTGGCCCCTGGAGATGGTGCTGGCCGTGCGGCGAGGATACGGGTGTCGGGCAGCTGCAGGATGACCGCGTACCAGGCCACGGTGTTGAAGATCGGGCTGATTGGGAGGGTAGCTTCGTCTCTGCCGAGGCAGTAGTCAACAATGTCGAGCACGGCACTTTTGCCGGTCTTCGATGTGCCGGTGACGATGTTCAGCTCACCGAGGCGGAAGTCCAGGACGCGCTTCTCGCCGCTCTTGCTGTAGAGGATGATCGACCGGATTTGCACCCGCTCAGGGTCTCACGCCCAGCAGCGCAAATACGGTGGAAGGGTTGTCGGACTTCGCGGTCCAGCGGCCTATGAGCGAGGCGGCCTTGATGAGGTCGCCGAGCTCGCCTTGGGCGCGGGACTTCGAGAGCTTGCCTTTGAGGTGGCCTTCCTCGATGGCGAGCATCTGGTGACGGAGCCCGAAGCGGAGGCCTTCCCGTACTGCGGGTGCCAGCGAGCTGCTCCGTGGGGCGAGACCGGCGACGAGTGCCGCATGGTCGGCCACCCAGTTCGTCAAGTGTGTGCGCGTTGAGGAGGGCAGCGCCCGCCGGGTCGGCCGGTGCAGGACCAGTGGGGCCACGACGAAGGCCATCGGCCATGGCATCAGCCTGCCGGAGGACTCCCTCTCGTAGTCGCGTGCCGCGGTGGCGGCAATGGCGGCCATGAGGGCGGGGTTGAGGAAGGCGGCACTGGCCTGGGGCCGCTGTGTCCAGCTAGGCACGGGCAGCCCTGATCAGGTCCTTCACCCGTGCCTCGAAGTCGGGGTGCCATCCGATCCGGCCGCGGTCGGCCAGCTCGTGGTGCTTGCCGCGGGAGAAGAACGCCTCGTCGTAGGCTTCGCGGATCCGGTAGCGGGTCTGGTCCAGGGTCTTGCGCAGCAGTGCTCTGCCTGCCTGTTCCTGCTCGCGGTCCGTGGCGTCATCGGGCAGGTCGTCGAGCATCCAGTCGAACTCACGCTGCCATTCGTCGGAGAGGTTGTCTTCGAACCGTGCCAGCTCGTCGAGGTCGACCAGGTCGTCTTCGAGCCAGGCGACCGTCTGGGTGTAGGCGCGGTAGTAGTCCACCATCGCCTTGTTCAGCTGGCGGCCTGCTCCTACCCAGTGCATCTGGTGGACGAAGCGCGCGTCGGAAAGCTCGGCCTCTGCCTCAGCGGGGAAGTCCTGACGGTCCACCAGCGTGGGCAGTCGGTCGGAGGTGTAGTCGTCCCGGATACGGCTGATGCGCTGCATCAGCCGGGTCACGGAGACGCTGGTGTGCCGCTTCTGAAGCATCTCCACGGTCTGCTCGTACCACCATGCCCAAAGCTGTCGCATAAACGAGTCGCCGTGCCCATCTGGGAGCGCGGCTCTGAGCTTGGCCCGCACCTGTGCGTCGAGGTCGTCGATGGACGGTGTGCCGTCGATGACGCGCATCCTTTGCACGAACACGGCGCGCTGAGCCGGCGGGAGCTGCAGGAAGGCCGCGCGCGCGTCTTTGGTTCCCTTGGCCTCGGATTCCTCGGCCGCAGTGATCAGCAGCTCCAGAGCCTGGGCGGGCTGCGGGGCGGGTGCTTTGAGCGCGGCCATGGCAGTGCCCGGGCGGGCTTGTTGGGTGGTGACCAGGGTGAGTGTGGGGCCGTCCTTGTCGCCAGGCTGGTGGGTGTCCATCCATGACTGGATGGTCCGCCACACGTCGTCGTCCTTGTCGCCGAGTGCGCGTACCCCGCGGACGTGGTGCTTGACCTGGAGGAGATCAACGGGCCGCCCGTCCTCTTCCCACGCGACGTCATCGTGGAGTTCCAGGCTGATCGCCCCGTCAGGGCGCTTCTCTTGTCCGCGTAGCAGTTCGAGCAGGGCGAGCTGCGCCTGGAAGAGGTAGCCCAGGGCGGACGCCGATGCCTCATGTGCGGAGGACGCCATGCCCTCAGTCTCCCGATACCGATCTCAACCTGTCCAGGACATCACACTAATCGAACATAGTTCCGTCGGGTAGGTGGGGTTCCACGCCCGCCTTGGGTGCTGACTTCCGGCTTGGCTTCCTGTCCTTTCGGCGTGCCTGGATGTGTGATGAGGGCTGCTGAGGGGGTGGTTGGTAGCCGAGTTCGGTGAGCTCGGTGGGGCCTGGGGCGTAGGGGCTGTGTCGGTAGGGCCATCGTTCGCGGGCGCGGGGGTTGCGGCCGGGTGTGTAGCTGATGCGGTCGCCGAACCGGTCCGGGTACAGGGCGGGGTTTTCGAGCCAGGGCCGGCCCAGGAGGGAGGCGACGGCGGTGTGGAGAGGGTGGGTGTGCCCGGGGCGTTCGAGGACGTGGAGCGCTCGGGGGTGGTGGGCGAAGAATCGGGCGAGGGTGATGGTCTCGGGGTAGGTGACAGCTTCTCGGGCGAGGGCGTACCAGAGGCGGGCGCGCTTGTTGTTGGCGATGCGGCGGGCGCGTGCGGGCCAGATGCGTTCTTCTGGGGGTGCGGCGCGTCGCCAGTTCTCGGTGAGGTTCATGGCCAGGGTGAGGGCGTGGTCGGCGGCTGCGCCCCAGCGGCGCAGGAACCGGATGTGGATGCGGTGGGCGGCGAGGATTTCGGGGGTTCGTGTGAGGTCGGCGTGCTCGATGGGCAGCGGCGTGCCGGTGAGGGTGTGGCGGCCGAGCATCCAGGTGTGGTGGCGGCGGCAGACGAGGCGGGTGTCGGGCAGGTACTGCGGGACGGGGTGGGGGCCGCCGGTGCGGGCGATCGTGCAGCGGGAGCAGCCGGTCACGGCGTGCGCAGAGGCCAGGCGGAGCCGGGCGCGGGCGGACTGCGGGTCGGGTTTGTCGCGGTAGCGGTTCCATTCGGGGAGCGCGTGGGCGAGGTGTTCGTCCGGGATGCCGGCGAACGCTGCGATCAGGCGGCGGCTGGGTGCGTTGAGGTAGAGCTCGATGCTGGTGTAGGGGCCGTGCGGTTGGGCGCATTCCTTGTTCGCCTGGGGCCGGGGGATGCCGAGGGCGTGGAGGAGTTCCGCGGTGGTCAGGTGATGTCGGCGTGCCAGGCGCTGGATGTACGAGGTGGTCGTCTCCCACTGCAAGGGGGCCACACGCCAAATGCTGGGGCGCGGGAGGGGGTGGTGCGCGCGCGGCACCTCAGGCCTGTGCCGGTGGGCGCGCGGCCTGTTCGGCGAGTTCGTCGAGGTCGATGTCGTCGAGCAGCTGCTTGGTGATCTTCTCACTGCCGTCCAGGATGGCGGCGATCGCTGCTTCCCGGACGAGGGCGGACAGGCTTCCGATGCGGCCGCCGGTGCGCTGGTGGAGGTAGGGGGCGTGCCGGGTGAGGGTGTCGGGGCGGTGTGCTTGGAGGCGTAGGGCTTGGTCCATGCCGCGGACCAGGCCTTCCCAGGCGGTGCGCTGTGTAGGGCTGCCGTACGCCAGGGGCAGGTTGCGCACCATCTTGAACCGTCCGGCGAGCTGGGCGCCGCGGGCTTCCCGTCAGGAGCGGGGAGGCCTCGATGGCGACGCCGGCGTAGACGAATGTCGCGGGGAGGCGCTCGCTGAGGTGCTTCATCTGGTCGGAGGTCTCCGCACCGGTGCGGGTGCGGGTATTGAGCAGATGGACGTCGTCGACGAGGACGAGCTGGGTCGACAGATCACGTAGTACACCGCAGACGATGTCGGTGATCCGTGCTTGGTTCATCGCTTTGCCGATGGGCAGGTCGAGGAACCGGGCCAGTTCGGACACGAGCATTTTCGGGGTTGCGGCCGGGGGGACGGACAGGAAGGCCACCGGCAGTCGGTCGTCGAAGCTGTTGTGGCGGGCCCGGTCGGCGAGGTGGAAGGACCGGCCGAGCTGCTGCAGAGTGGTGGTCTTTCCCGTGGTGGGCGGCCCGGAGATCAGTAGTCCTCGCCGGGCGGTGCCGTTGTGCCGCCGGTTGAGGATCATGAGCCGGCGCAGGGTGAGGGAGATCTTGGCCATGGCCGGGGTGGAGAGGATCACGAATTGGGAGTGGTAATCCAGACGCTCCTCGGCGTTCCATGGTCCGGGCCCAGGCAGGCAGGGTGGTTCGGTGTCGACGAACCGTGTCCATTCGCGCCAGGTCGTCGGTGACGCGTACGGGCCGTTGTCCGTCTCCTGGTCGGCGGCCGTCACCACTGCTGCGCCTCCTGGTGGGCGTCGAAGACGCTCCAGGCCCCTGCCGATGCTGCTGTGCCGGCGGAACCCGGGACAGGGGGCGTGTTCTCGTCCGCAGGCGGAAGGTGCCCGGCGGGGCCTTTCGGCGGGCCGGTGTCCGCGGTCCGTCGCCGTGCGCGTCTGGTTCCTGCCCGCCGGCCCGGGACGTCGGCGAGGCTGCTGCTGCCCTTGTGGGAGTGGGCGGCGCTTGTTTGTCCTGTGTGGGCGCGGCGGAGTAACTCGTCGAGGTGACGGGCGAGGTGCTCTTCGTGCTCGGCCCGGTCCGTATGCCGTGTGGCCACGGTGCGGATGTGCTGCCAGGTGGTGTCGGTGAAGGGCCTCGACACCAGGCTCCGGTGGATCCACTCGGCCTGCGCCCAGCCGTCTGGGAGCCTGACCCAGCACTGCCAGGGCTCGTAGGGGTTGTGGTGGACCTCCCATTTGCCGTCCGCAGCGGGAGAGCGGTGCCGGTGTCCGTTGAGCGCGGGGCCGTCGTAGGTGCGGTACTCGAACCGGATGCCTTCGTCTGTGATCGCGCACCTGCGGGAGGGCAGCAGCTCGATCCAGTCCGCTTCGGTCAGAGGGATGGGCACGTGTCCCGCGATGCCGGTGAGCGCGGCCCACATCTCGTTGGGGGTGAGCGTCAGCCGGGGCATGAGGGGATGCCGCAGCCGCGCATGGCGCCGTTCCTGCCACCCGCAGACGATCCACTCGTCCAGCAGGTCCTGCAGCTGAGGCATCGTCCAGCATGCCTCGTCCTCCACGCTGCTGCCGCGTGTGGCGAGGCGGTTTCCGGTGTAGCCGGCGACGTACTGAGCGAACAGCGTGCCGATCGCCCCGAAGCCCCGCTCCACATGCCCCTTGGCGTGCCCGGACGCGGGGGGACACGGCTGGACGGTGATTCCCAGGTGCTCGGCGGCAGCGAGGAAGCAGCGGGACACGAACACTTTGCCCTGGTCGATGACCACGGTCGACGGCCGGATCACCGGCCTGGCCGCGGCCCCCTCCACGCGGGCGTCGATAGAGGCGAGCCGCGTGTAGGGGATGACGGAAGCGGCCATGGACAGGTACTCGGGCCAGTCGGGCCGCATCGGCTGCGGCACCAGCGTCTGGGCCAGGAGCACGGCCGCGTCCACTGCCTTGGTGCCCTTCGGGCGCAGGACGGCGGCGGTGATGCTGCGGGTAGCCACGTCCACCGCCATGGTCAGCTCCGGCCGCCGAGCCTTTCCGTCCTCGCACACGACCATCACGTCCAGCAGAGTGCTGTCCATCATCACCATCTCCCCGGGCAACGTCGCGGCCGTGGGAGTGAACACCGGCACCGGCCGGGACGCGCGCCGGCGCTGCCCTTCGGCCGTCAATGCCAGTCCTTCCTGCTCGGCGACAGCCCGTACCAGCCGGTTGAACGTGCCCACCGGGGGCACCGCCACCTTCCCGGGCCCTTGGGTGCCTTCCAGCAGCCACCCCACCTGGTGCCGCAGCCGGCTCAACGTTCCAGTCGAACGCCCCTGCTGCTCCTCCAGCGCCTGTTTGATCGCGGCGACCACACGCGGATCGGCACGCCCGAACACAGAGCGCTCCCGCTTCCTGCGGCCGTCGACGAGACCCCATACTCCCTGCGCGCGGTAGCGGGCTCGCATCCTGCGCACGGTGGCCACGCTGACCTGCTCTCCGGATGCGGTCAGCTCAGCGGCCTTGGCCGCCTCCCGCTGGGCGAGCCGGTACACGGCCGGGTCATAGCCGTCTCGAGGCAGCTGCTCCCGGCCGGGGCCGGGGTAGCCGGTCTCAACTTCTAGGACATGCCGCTCCCAGGCCAGGGCTCTGTCCCGGACCGCGCTGTCGCACCCGTCCAAGGGGCCGTGGACCGGTACACGCCGTCGCTCTGGCAAGGAGCGGTCCAGGATGGTGAAGTCCTGCGCGGCAAGCACGTGAGTGAGCAGGAGCACCTGCACACCTGCACCTTCTTCGGCCACCAGACGGCAGCGGGGTCCGTCCAGACCGGCCAGGACGTGGACCTGTCCGTCGAACCGGATCCGGTCCCCGACTTCGACGACGCCCCACGGCCTCTTCACCGCCTCGCTCCTTCACAGCGACGCCTGGCTGGCACGGCGACCACGGGGGTCTCCTCGCTCAGGACGTGGTCCCAGGCCATACTGAGCAGGCCGTGCCAAAGCCCGTGGTAGACGGCGGGCAGCGTTGCGATTGGATCCCCGAGCCGCAGCGCGCCCTCGAACAACGCGACAGGCGAGGCGAACGCCTCGCGCAGCCGGGCTTCAGGGATACCCGCCGAACACCGGGGATGCCGGTAGACCGACAGCCAGCGCCCGTTGGCCAGAGCCACCGGATCTGCGGCATCCGCGAACCGGTGCTCCCAGCCCGCGTCCTGCGCACACAAGCCGGCCACCCGCGCCCGGCTGGCAAGCCGTGCGGACGGTCCGCTGCTGCCAGGGCAGTCCACCAGACGGATGCCCCCGTCCACCAAGACAACAGCCAGGTCAGGAGCGTGTGTGACGGTCCGCCCGCCTTCCTCCCACACGAACTCCACCGGACGGCTCACCATGCCTGTCACTTGCGGATCCTGATCGAGCATCATGACCGCGTCCCGCATGGCTGCGCTCCCGTACCCCACCAGACGACTCGTGGTCGCCGACCACCACCATCCCGGAGCCAACCGTCGGCCCCGGCGTAGTGGGAAGCTACGTACCATCGGGCATTCCATGAGGCACAGCCCCCCTGCAGCGCTTTGCCACGGCTTCTGGAGCATGACCCCGTCCGGCCCGACGAACCGCACGTCCACCTGCCGCAGATGCACGCTGGCCCCTCCCATCGACCCCAGTGGTCCACTGGACCCAAAGCCAGCCTCCGTCTGATCAAAAACGAATCGGCCAGCCTGCGCAGTGCGCAGATGGACCGAGCCACACAATGCGGTGAAGCCTCTCCTGGCCAACCCGCACCCGCCTCCAGACTCTGCTAGAGGCCCCTGCGGAACCGGCGTACTGGCGACTTGACGCCGGCCCAGGTAGGAGCGTTTCCCAGACGTAGAAAGGATGATCAGGCGGCACCGTCGGTGCTGGATGGCCGGACGTCCGGCGCGGGTCCGTCAGTGATCTGACCCAGCGTGCGCGCCAGGGTGGGCAGGACTTCGTGGTAGAGCGTCTCGTGCTCGCAACCGTCGCCGCCGCTTACAGCGATTGCGGCGGCCAGGGCGCGCAGGGAGAGCGGTCCGCTGGCTGCGAGCCGCTCGGCGAGTTTTCGGTTCGCCTCCCTCTTTTCGGGTTTCTGGCGGTACTTCGTTCCCTGCCGGTACAGGTCGACGTCCATGCCGACGGGGGTGATGGGCCGGCCGATGCGTTCGGTGAGGTTGGCGATGATCTGGATGCCGTGAGCGTCCAGGTCCTGCCAGGCGGCCACCGGCAGCGGTGCCATGGCCTTGAGGAAAGCGGCCAGGCCGTGCGTGGCGTAGCCGGCGCCCCATACACACAGCCACTGGTCTGCGACATCGGGGAGTTTGCACACCTGGGCGAAGGCGTCCTCGTTCTCGACCAGGAGCACGCCCACCGCTGAGCTGTCGATGAGCCCGAGGCTGCGCAGGCCGCCTGCGGGCAGGCCCAGCCAGGGGCGGCAGGCTGCGGCGTCGGCGATGACGGTATCGACGCGCCAGCGCAGGGGCCCGCGCATGCGCAGCTCGGTGTCGGTCTCTTCCACCGCCTGGTCGAAGGGGCGGCCGACGAGGTTGGCGAACGCCTGCCGGCGTTGCGCTGTCCACGTGTACTTGGTGTCGCGCATGCTCTTGCCCGCCAGGACCTTGGCGGTCATCGGCTGCGGGTGGGACTGGGCGGCCCACCACACCGCGGCGGACCTGACGGCCACCTCGTACACCCGCCAGTCCTCGGTTCCGGTGGTGCTGCCCGCGGGGACCTGCAGGGTGCGGGCCGGGGCGGTGGCGGCCAGTAGGGCGTGTTCGCTCGCGAGCTGGGGGATGCCTGCCATGGCCTGCAGTAGTTCGGCGTGCAGCCGTGAGGGGTCGGGGTGGCCTTGCAGCTGGGCGAGCTTGTCCTCTCTCAGTGATGCCCAGGACGGGGTCAGCTGCCAGGAGTCGGGGGTGAATCCGGTGGTTTGCACGACCTTGCAGCGCAGGACGACGGCGCCGCAGCGGATGAGCGACACGGTTGTGCGCCACGCCTGTTCTTGGCCGAAGTCGGCCTCGATGGTGGTCCACCGCTTGCGGGTCCGGGTGGTCAGGACCTTGATCAGGTCACGGTCGGTCAGGCCGGCCGGCGGGTCGTAGGCGGGGACCGGGTCGGAGGCGATGAGGTCGACGACGGCGGGGTTGACGCGTCGTTTGCGGTCCACGGGCACGCGGGTGAGGACCTCGTCGCCGTCTTTTCGGGTGCGGGGCACGGTGACGGCGATGATCCCGGAGGGAAGTCCGTGCAGGGGCACTTCCCGCCGGCCGTGGGCTTCGCTGACCAGCAGGGCGGGGCGGGGGAGGGGCACGGTGGGCTCAGGCATGGGAGCGTCCTGCGGTGATCCAGTCGGCAGTCAGTTCCACGCGCTTGCCGTCGGAATCGTGTCCCCAGGTACGGGTGGGCTGGTTGTAGGCGTCGGAGGAGGAGGCGTGGACGAACCACAGCAGTTCGTCGCACACGTCGGCGGCATCCACCAGCACACTGTCCTGGCAGGTGCCCAGGATGGTCAGGTGCTGGCGGCGCGCCACGTCCCGCAGCGCAGCGAGCATGTCCTTGCGGTTGACCTCGCCCAGGCTGTTGCCGAGCTCGTCCAGGATCAACACCCGCCCCCTGGTCTCGGCGTCGGCCAGTACCGCAGCCAGGACCAGCTGGATGGCATGCACCTTCACCTGGGCGCCGTTGGCGTTCTCCCGGTAGTGCACGAAGGCGCCGCGCGGGGAGCGTTTCCAGCGCGGTGTCACCTGCCACCGCCAGGGCCTGGCGCCCTCGGGTCGCACGCTGGTGTAGTCCAGGCGCGCACCGTCACCGCCCCGCTGCCGGTCCAACGCATTGAAGGTGTCGCTGATCTGCGCGAACAGCCCTTCGACGTGATGTTCGATCATGTCCTGCAGAGCCTGGAGAGTGTGCCCGCTGCGCTCCGCCGCACGAGTGAGCTTGGCCAAGGCCTCCTCGCGCAAGGAGCGGCCGGAGGTGATCCGGGCGGCTTCGACGGCATCCTTGTCGCTGTGGCCGTCCAGCCGGGTCTGCAGGGGAGCGGCCACCTCGTCGAAGCCCGTGCGCGGCAGCGCGGACGCCTCCTCCTCTTCGAAGGCGTCCCGCAGGTGTTGCGCCAGGAGCAGGTCTTCGTCGACGACGCCGGTTACAGCGCCGGCCGGCAGGCCGTAGTGCTCGTACGCGTTCCGCAGATGATCCTCGACGTTCCGCCGCAGGCGGCCGGGCCGGGGCACCGGTGTGCCGGGGGAGGTAGCCTCCAGGAGTTCGGTTGCCTCCTCGGCGGGGGCGCCCCACAGAAGATGCCACTGCGGGCAGGAGATCTCGGTACGGGCTCTGACCAGCGCTGTGTGCTCCTTGGCCCGCTCCTTGTATGTCTTGGCGGCCGCGTCCCGGGTGAGCTTCGCGGTCGTCACCGCCTGGGCGTGGGTTGTCAGATCGTTCTGGGCCTGTTCCCACGCGTCGTGGCGCTCCTCCTCTGCGCTCCGGGCGGCGGTGGTTTTGTCGTCGGCCTCGGCGATCGCTTCGTCCAAGGCGGAGGCCTGTTCTTCCAGGGCGGTCAGATCCCGTGCCGCCACGGCTGCCTTGTGCTCGATCTCGGTGACCTCGAACTCGGACTCAGCCGCGGCAAGGCCCTCAGCCGCCGTAGACACTTCCTCCTCGCAGCGGCGGCGGTGCGCGACGGCCTGGGCCACGCGGGCATCCCGTCCGGCGATCGGAGCCTGGAAGCCGCCGACGACCGTCAGTGACAGTCCTGCGTCGTAGGCCGCGGGCGGGTCGTCCAGAGCCGTCGTGCGCTCCTGCAACGTGCCGAAGAACCCGGCCAGCGCCCTGCCACTGCGCACACCCGGAGGCAGGGCACCCCCGCCACTGCCCGTCCCGTCGGCAGGGTCGGCGGCGACGACCTGGGCACCGGGCAGGCCGCGCAGAATCTCCCGGGCGCGTTCTGCCTGCCCGCACGGCACCACCACGGCGTCGCGCCAGGGCCACAGGCGCGCCTCCCACTGCGCACGGGCCGACTCCTCCAGCTGCAGCTGGTCCATCAGCCCTGCGGCGCTGACGCCGTGGCCGTCGAGGATCCCCAAGGCATGGCCCGCGGCCCCGCTGCGTCCCTGCCGGGCCGCTTCCTCCAGCCGCTGAGCCCGGGACAGGGCGCTGTCTGCGCCGGCCTCCTGATGCCGCGCCGCATACAGCACGTCTGTGGCGGCTTCCAGCGCGCTGCGGGCATCAGCGACCGGCGATCCCCGCCATACACCCGCGCTCGGCCGAAGGAGGGCCATGCTCTGACGGATGACGTCCCGCCGGGTAGCCGCCGATGTCCGTTGCGCGGCGGCCTGCTCGGTGACCTGCTTGGCGTCCACCCACTCCTGGCGGGCGGCGGCCGCTGCCGCGGCCAGACCGGTGGCCGCCATCAGCTCGCGCAGCTTCTCCTCGGCACCGTCGAGTAGCTCCTGCGCCTGCACCACCTGCTGCTCTTTGTCCTCCAGGTCCGCTGCCAGTTTCCGGTCAGCCTGGGCTGCCTCCAGGTAGCAGGCAGCCAGATAGCGCCGCCACGCATGGCGTCCTTCCTCAAGCGCGGTGCGGGCAGCAGCACGTGCCCGCACGCCCTCCAGTACTGCCTCTTCGTCCGCCAAGGCCAGGGCGTGCTCGTCGCGCGCCTTCTCCAACTGCGCAGCGTGCTCGAGGGCCTTGCCACGGCGGGCAGCCTCCTGCTCCAGCAGATGAGTCATACCGGACAGGGCGATCAGGGCCTCTCCGATGTCGTGCGGTTCCATCGCGGTCATCTGCTGGCTCAGCAGTGAGGGAACCGCCGGGCGCAGCGGCGTGTCGAGGTAGGTCAGGCACCGCGGTGCGTTGCCGTAGAGGGCGTCGGCCATGCGGTGTGCCGACAGCCTGGTCGCACTGCCCAGCTCCTGCCAGAGAGTGTCTGCCTGCGCCGCCCGCTCGGCATCGTCGGCCGCATCGGCCACGTGGATGCCTTCGGTCCAGTTGGCCAGGACGTACGGGGCGGACGCGGCGATGCGCACCCACACCGTCAGCGCCCCTTGCAGGGGGCCACTCGCAGCGAGCGCCTCGCGCCCGCCGGATGCGTCGGGCCTGTCGTGTGCGAAGACGCCGACCACGTAGCCGTGCGAGGCGGCTGGAATCTGCTGGGCCCGGTCCACCCCGGCCGCGTCGGGCTTGAACAGGATTCCGCTGGCGTCCCGCCCGTGGTTGGATTCCAACCGCCACTGGGGATCGGCCAGCAGCAACGAGACCGCGATGAGGAACGAGGTCTTGCCCGAGCCGTTGGAGTCGTCCTTGGGGCCCATCCCGGACACGGCGACGAACGTCTCGGGCACCACCGGCACCGCGTGGGTGGTCAGTCGGGCGATATCGAACGTCTGGACCGCCACCAGATGACGGTCACCGACGATGCCGCGGTGCTCGACGAGCTCGGGCAGTCCCTCCTGCTCGTCCTCGTCCTCGTCCGGCTTCTCGGCGCCGCGCTCGTGCCAGGTGCCGTTCATCGTTCCTGTCCTTCCTGGCTGGCGACGCGGGCCCGGCGCCGCCAGATCGACTCGGCCATGACTCCCTGCGGCTCGGCCAGCAGCACCAAATGCTCGAACAGGTCGGCCTGGGCCGCCGACGTCAGCCGCAGCAACTGGCTGCCCAGCACGATCCCCGAACCTGTTGTCCGCACCAGGTCGGCTGCGGCGAGACGGCTCAGCGCGGCATCCACAACCCGGTCGGGGACCGCGGACTGCTTCAGCCGCTCCCTGTTCACCGGCATCCCCTGTGTCCACAGGGCCTGCGGCAGGACGCTGCCACCGGCGCGGGGGGCGGCGACGCTGAACAGCAGCACCAGCGTCAGCACGGCCCGGTCTTCACGGGGCAGGACACCGACACCCTCATCGGCCAGCCGGGCTCTGACCATGTCGTCGTAGCCGGACAGGAACCCCTCTCCTACACCGAGCAGCGTCCGGCCCGAAGCGGCGAGTACCTCCTCGACCACCCTGCGCAGCGGCACCTCCGCCAAGGCCCGAAAACGCGCCGCGGGCACCGGCAGCCGCGCGGTCTCCACCGCACACACCGCTGCCCGCACCTCTGCACGGCGCTGCTCCGACAGTGCCTCCAGATACCGCACTTCCATGTCTAGCCCTCTTCCACCTGGCAGGGCAGTAGGTCGTAGCCGCGCCGCAACTCATCGACATCCCGCTCGCTCCACGCAGCCACCACCGGCCCCAGTCGCACCATGCCGTCCCCGGCCAGGTAGCCGCACGCGCGCAGGACCCGCAGCGCGCTGCGATACGCCGATGTCTGGGCGATCAGTGCCATGCCCTCCCGCAGCAGACCGTCCCCCGGCGGAACGCAGGCCGCCAGCACGTCCTCCTCGGCCACCGCGCCCCCCGGATACAGCGCTAGCTCGGGATCGGGCCAGCACAGGCGCACAGCAGCTCCCAGCGTCAGCAATTGCGACGGCGCTGCCTCCCGGTGCGTCAGTGGATCGCCCACCGCACCGCTGACCGGCTCCACGTCCGGCGCCCACCGCACCATGACCGCCGGGCCTCCGGCCGCTTCCACATCTACAAGGCGCCGCTGCACATCATCGGCGGCCCGCCGTAGCACCGACAGCCCATCGGCCGCACCCACTGCCGTCAGCGGCACGATCCGTACGGCCCGAGCCCGGGCCAGCAGATAGGCATCCTCGTTCATGCCGGATCCTCCTGTACGGCCGAAGAGTCTCCGCCCACGGCACCCGACACATCCTGCGGCAGCCGGTACAAGGACAGCGGACTGGCATAGGTGACCGCCCCAGCCGGATCGACGAGGACCTCCTCGCCGATCTCCACGAAGAACGGTGTCGCCGGGTCCGCAGATGCCTGCAGCAGGTCCACCACCGTGGCAATCGCCGCTCGCCATGGCAACGTCCCCAGCGTCGCCGTCAGGTCAGCCTCCTGCCCGCCCCTAACCAGCGAATTCATCGACGCCGAACGCCGCCGGCGCAGCAGCAATGCCTTCTCCCGCGCCGCTTCCACCGGATCGGGGCCTGGCGGGAGCGGCGCCGGCCGCGCCGGCCGCCGCCGAGGAACTGGCGGTCGCCGCTCCCCGGCGGCCACGAGCACCTGTGCCGCGGTGATCTCCACGCTGGCGGGATCAAACACCGTGGCAGCAAAGACCTCCGCCAAGGCGTCCACCGGCGCGCCCAAGGCCGCCGACAGGTACTGTTCCGGCAGCAGCATGCTGAAGTCCCGGCGGGCTCGCACCTGCTGCAGCAGCCGGTCGGAGAACTCATCCACGGCCGCCGAATAGCGAAGCGCCTCATCGATCAACCGGGTCCCCGACGCTCTCAGCCGTGGAAAGCGACTGCTGATGGCTCTAACCAACTGCCTCGCATGGTCCAATAACGCGGCCTTGGACTGGTGGTGGTGGCGTTCACCCACCAGCTCCTCGATGGGCTTGGACCGCACCAGCCGCAGCAGATGCGCGGTGGTGATGGACAGGTCACGTCGCACCCGCCGCAGCCGGTTGGCCAGTTGCTCCTCACTCAGCAAGCCCTGTGCCAGACCGACCTGTGTACGGTCCAGCAGAGTCATGATCTCCTCGACACCGCCGGCTTCCGCCAGCCGTTCGAAGACCAACAAGGCCGCACCGCTGGTCGGACTGAAGACGTAGCGCCCCTCGTAGGCTTTGCCCCGGGCCTGCTCCAGCATCCCCAGCCCCACAAAGACCCGGAACCGGGCATCGAACGCCTCTCCCGAGGCCACCAGAGCACACGCTGCCGCAATCTCCGACCGGGTCAGCCCCCGATCGGAGGCAAGATCCCCGAACGCATCGTGAATCGCCTCAGCCAGTTGTAACGACACAGGATCGTCAACGACCGCACCGGCCGTCGATGCCACCGGCGCAACAAAAGGCCGCACGAAGTCCAACCGGTCATCGCGAGCCCCAGCCGCAGCACCATCGAACAGATCACCCTGCTCGAAGCCGCTCTCCTGCTCAGACAAACTCCCCCCATAACCTGCCAGGCGCCCCCGCAGCCTCTTCCCAGGAGACCGAACCTATCCGCCACAGGCGACTCCTGTTGCCACATCGCCAATATCCCCGCATACGCAACGGATGGCGCAAAACCTCTGCTTGTCAGGCGCTGCAGCGCACGGCCGAATGCGCCTGAAGATGGAGAGGCTGCGCAATGATGTCGGTCATGGTCACACCGGTCGAGTCTGCCGCCCCTCGCTCCGCTGGCCGTGCCATGTTGTTCCCTGACCAGGTGGAGGCGGTCGAGCGGCTGGTGCGGCATTTGCACCGCCCCGGGAGCCGGGGGCTGTTCGTGGCGGCGACGGGGACGGGTAAGACGCTGGTGTCCGTACGGGTGACGGACGGGCTTGGCGCGCGGCTGGTGCTGTTCGTGGTGCCGACGCTGGACCTGGCAGCGCAGACCGCGCTGGCCTGGCGCCGGGACGGCCACGGCGAGCACATGGTGATCGTCTCCTCCCTGGATGTGGCCGGCCGCGACGATCTGGTCGCCGCCCGCGTCATGTCGACCACCGACCCGCACGCGCTGGGCGGGCTGATGTCAGTGGTGGGAGAGGCAGAAGATCAGATCCCGGCCTTGACCGTGATCTGCACCTTCGACTCCCTGAACAAGATCGAGGAAACCCAGAAGACGGGCTACACCGTCCCGCCGTTCGACCTGGCCGTCATGGACGAAGCGCACCGGATCGCGGGCCGCGCCGACAAGAAGTGGGCGATCGTCAACGACGCGCAGCGGATCCGCGCGGACCGCCGCCTCTACATGACCGCCACCCCCCGCATCTTCGCCGCGCCGGAGCTGGCGGAGTCCGCCGACACCACCCGCCCACGCCGCCGCCCCGCCGCCGGAGGGGACGTGGACGCGTTCGCCAACTCCATGGACAACGAGGCCGTCTACGGCAAGAAGGTCGTCGAATACCCCCTCGCAAGGGCCGTGGCGGACGGCCGGGCCGCGGACTACCGCATCGTGGTGCCCACCCTCACCGACACCGACCTGCGCCGCCGCCTGAACCTGCCCGCCACCGGCACCACGACCACCGGCACCGCAGCCCAGGAGGCGACAGACGACAGCGCGCTACGCACCACCGCCCTGCACCTGGCCGTCCTACGCACCATGACCGAGCACAACCTCAGGAAGGTGCTGGTCTACTTCAACCTCGTCTCCGACGCCCGCCGCTTCGCCCGCGAACTCCCGCACACCTTGCGCCTGCTGCGCCGGACGGACCCCCACCTCGCCCCCGGAATCGACCCGAAGCTGTTCTTCGCCCACGGCGAGCACACCCCCGCCCAACGGGGCGACATCTTCACCGGCTTCGCCGCCGCCGACATCGCGATCCTCGCCAACTCACGCCTGATCGCTGAAGGCGTCGACATCCCCAGCGTCGACGCGATCGTCTTCGCCGACCCCACCCGCAGCGTCGTGCGCTGCGTCCAGGCCCTCGGCCGCGCCCTGCGCCTGGACGTCTCCGGCAAGACCGCCAGCCTCATCGTCCCCGTCTACATCCCGCCCGGCACGGACAGCGAGAACATCCTGGGAACCGCGTATGAGCCGGTGTGGGCGATCGCCTGCGCGCTGGCCAGCCACGACCACCGCATCCTCGAACGCCTCCCCGACAAAGCCAACCGCCTGCCCAAGGAGACCAGCGACGTCATCGCACGGCGCTGGCACTTCGACTTCACCGTCCACCCCGAACGCATCGCCCAGGCGATGGACCTGGTCTCCTTCGACCCCCGCGACCCGGCCGTCTCGCGCTCCCGCCGCCTCGGCCTCGCCGCCGCCCGCTCCTACCGCGACCAGTACGGCCACCTCGACGTCCCCGCCGACTACACCGACCCCACCGGCTACCGGCTCGGCACCTTCATCACCACCATGCGCGACGCCGCGAAAGCAGGCCGCCTCGAGCCTGACTGGATCGCCGAACTCGACGCCCTCGGCATGATCTGGGACAAGCACGACGCCGCCTGGCGCGCCCGCCTGGCCGCCGCCGCCGACTACCACCGCGCCCACGGCCACCTCGCCGCCCCCGCCACAACCCCCGTCGGCGCCTGGCTCGCCGAACAGCGCCACCTCGCCGCCAAGAACGAACTCGACACCGCCCGCGCGGACGCCCTCACCGCCCTCGTCCCCGACTGGCGCCTGCCGCACGGCGCGGACTGGCACCGCAAATACCACCTGCTGCGCGCCCACCTCACCACCGGCGCCGACCCCGCCGCCCTCACCCGCGACACCCACCTCGCCGGCGTGAAGATCGGCTCCTGGCTGCACCGCCAGCTCACCACCTGGCCGGCCCTCACCCCCGGCCAGCAGCAACTGATGACCGCCCTCGGCCTCACCCCCGACACCAACCCGCTCACCCCCGCCCGCCGCGCCCGCCGCACCTTCGAGGAGACCGTCCAGCTCCTGGAGCTCTTCCTGCACCGCGAAGGCCGCGCCCCCGCGGCGCGCGAGACCATCCGCGTCGACGGCGACATCGTCAAGATCGGCGCCTGGCTCGCCAAGACCCGTACCAAGCAGCGCGCAGGCCAGCTCCCTGACCATCACGTACGCCTGGTTGCCGCCCTGTTCGAGGGGGACTGGACGGCCGAGGACGACGTGCCGGCCGTCCTGGTGTAGGCACTGCACCGCTTGCTCAAGGGCTGAGTGTTGACCCCGGCTCGTTGTCTGACGAACCTGTTGCGGGCCAGCACACCCGCAGGCGGACGGATACCGCTGATCACGCTCCGCGGTGACAGCATGGCGCGGCTGGGGCCGATCGCATCGGCACTCCAGCCGAGCGATGGCCCTCGCGACGGTGACCGGTCCTGCCGTTACGCGCCTTGGCGCACACCAGGCCGGTGGCCCCTGCGCGGTTCCTGCCACACCTCCGCCGCACGAAGGGGAACCCTCCCCTGAGGCCGCTCCCCACGCCCGTTCGACCCGGAGGGCGGTGCAGCGGTGGACTTGATCTGCACGAGCTGTACGGAGCCGTCGCCGGACACGAGGATGCCGTCGATCCCGGTGTCGGATGCGAGGCCGTTGCGCCGCGCGGGACCCATCAACTCCCGGTACAGGTCGGCGAAGGCAGTGTCCAGCTGGGAATCGCGCATAGGCGACGTCAACGTGTAGTGCGTCAGGCGGTCAAGGGCGGAGCCACCCGCCGGGGTCACCTGAGTGACACGACGGAGCTGCTCCAGATTTCCGGCCCTGGCTCGCACCGGCTGCTGCGCGCTGTGAGGCTCCGTGACGGGACCCGTGGAGGCCCGACGCCACGCCTTCTGCCACTGGGCGAGCGGGCGCTGGCCGGTGACACCGCAGCCTCGCAGGAAGGCCTCGCAGTGGTTCCAGGCGGGGAGCTTGACCTTCCGGTGGACGATCCGGAAGAGGGTCCCGAGGGGGAGCAGGAACACCTCACGCTCGCTGGGGACCCCATTCGGCTGCGGGACCGTGCCGGCACGCTGCTGGACCGTGCGCAGCGGTGGCGCCCCGGCGCCCTCGTAGACGGCCGCCAGTGCGGCGGTGAAGTCCTGGCGGGTGCGGATGTTGTCGACCCCGGGAGCGTGGAGGTGGCGCAGGATGCCGCGGTCCTTGGCCCGGGCCCGTCTCCACAGCTGAAGCGCCTTGTGTTCCTGCTGCGAGGTGGCGTCGCACCCGCGCACATACGCCACGATGGTGGTTTCCTTCGGCAGAGCGTGACCGCCGGCCGCGCGCTTGAGAGTGGCGGCTGAGACGGCCAGGGCCGGATCGCCGAGTGCGGCGGTGCGCTCGGCGAGCTCGGCGAAGGTGAGCTGGGCTCGCTGCCGCAGGTTCTCCAGCATCGAGCCCAGGGCGGCGCCGGGCGAGCCGGCGGGGGCGGTTCGCACCGCACGCATGGTTGTCACCCTCCCTCTACCGGCGGGCGGCGGCGTTCAGCGCCGCCGCGAAGGCATGCAGCAGCAGCCGACCGCTCCCGCCGACGGCGTAGACGGCGGCGCCGATCGCCCCGCACCCGGCGAGGAGGACGAGCACGTCACGCACCGGCATGCCAGTGGCGGCCAGACCTGCGCCAAGGAGGGGAAAGACGCTGATGCCGAAGGCCTGCGCCCGGGATGGGCGGCGATCGCGGGCGGGCGTGGGAGCGCCCTTGAGGGTGGTGGACATGCTGAACTGCCTCCCTGGCAGACGGGCGGGCCGCCGACGACTTCGATGCCGACGACCCGCACGGGTGATGTGCTACTGGCCGCAAAAACCGGCACGCCTACGGCAGTTGACGCTGCCGCGCCCCGGTGCACTGCAGGATGCCACGCCCCGTCACACCAACGTGGTTCCTCGGCTCACGCGCGTTCCAGGCGTCCTCTCAATTGCTCAACGGCCGGAACGAGAGCGTCCGGCCGACCCGCACCTAGCCGACCAGTGCCTTTGCCGAGCCCGAGAGACAGGTCGCCCCGCCTGCGGGCTCACCGGCGTTCCACGTTGCCTTGCTGCGGCGGGGCTATGACAGCAATCTGGATACCAACCACGTTCGAGCGTCGGGGCGGTGTGGGGGTGCGGCCCCAGCAGGCCTGCTGGGGCCGCACCCCACACCGCCCCGACCTCGAGCCTCCCTGACACGCTACTGGCCGCAAACCGAAGCACCCAGGGACACCGCAGACCGGTTGACGCCGGGCCTGCACCGGCGGGACCGGCCCGACAGCGGGCCGGTCCCGCCACACTTTCTCGACGGGCAACTCGCATGCCCGCAGTGCGCCCCCCGGTGTGGTGCCGTCTGCTCCCGCCTGCTCACCACCAGGGGTCTGGGCAGCCGACCGCGAATCTCACGGTGCGGGGCCGGGATCCGCCGTCCCGGGCCCGCACCGTGTATCCGGCGGGCAGTCAGGCCGGGGCGCTGCGGTCGATCATGGTGCGCAGCTTCTCGCGCAGGTCGACACGCTCCTGGACGGAAAGCCGAGCCGCTGCCTCGGCCTCCCGGGCGGCGATCTCCTCATCGTTGTACTCCGGCCACAGGAAGTCCGGCGCGGGGGAGTTGAGGTAGCCCAGGCCGAGGACTTCGTAGTCGTCCGGCTCCTTCAGCTGGCCGGTCTTCCGTTTGATGTCCTCGTCCTGCTCCAGGCGCGGGAGTGCGCGTTCGGCCGCCTCACACGAGTTGATGGCAGGCGGCTCGTCGCGTACGACGGGGGGCGGCTGTCCAAAGGGGCGCCGCGCCGGGGCGTCGGCGAAGAGACGGTGATGGGCGTCCAGCCAGTTTCGCCGGTCGGCGGCGGGCACGGACAGTGCTTCCATGAAGGCGGTGAACAGCGTCTCGGGAGGAGGTATCCGTCCCTCCAGGACCAGATGGAGGGTCGAGTGGGGCAACCGCGTCCGGCCGTCTGGAGCGCTGCCCGCGTCCTTCTCGAGCTGGTGCAGCGGCGGATAACCGCCCGCGATCCGCATGAAGATCATCGACTCGACGAGCTGGGCACGCGAGGAGACCATCTTCGGGCCCAGATCCCGCGCGCCCGGCAGGATCTCCTCCGCCTTCGCGGCGTGCCAGGCCCGTGCCATGTCGTCCTCCGTGCGGCCGCAGGCGCGGGTGATGGCCTTCACGGTCTCCAGCGAGGGCACCCTCTTGCCTGCGAGGGCGCGGCGTACGACGCTCTCCGAGACCCCGCCGTCCTTGGCGAGTGCCTCGAAGGTCTTGCCCGAGGCATCCTTGGCGTTGCGCAGCCGCACGACGAGAGCGCGCAGCTCGGGGGGCGTGCTGTCCGGGATGGGGCTGAGCGGTCGGCCGGCCATCTCAGAGCGCCCCGACGAACGCGTGGCGCAGGTCCAGGCGCAGCACCGGCCGGGCCCGCGCCAGCCGGCAGGCGGCCGCGGCCGCCAGCGCCCCCAGCACGGCGGGCACCTCGTGGCCGGTCGCGGCCAGCGCGGTGACGGCCAGGACGACGATGACGATGACGACGGCGTCGCCGGCCGGGAGACGGTCGGCGAGCGGGTACGCGATGCCGCACTCGGCGGCCACCGTGACGACCGCACCGGCCGTGGCCAGGCGGGCGGAGAAGACGAACATGGTGCTCCTCGAACTGATGACACAACAGATGCACCTCGCCGGGCGGCTGTTGGGGGCGATGCGCCCGCGGGCCTTGACGAGGCCTCGATCGTGGCACCTGACCGGCCCGGCGGGCCAGGCTGATCACCCGCATTCCGGCACCTGTATCCACACGGACGTGCCGACGTCACGCGAGGCCTTCAACTGGCCCCACCGCAGGTCAGCGGCAGTACGGACGCTGCATTCCGTCTCTTTATCCAATTCGGCAGGCCCGAAGCGGTAACACCCTCAGCCACACCCCGCGAGACCGCCCGGTCCGCCCTTCACACCCTGCCGGTCACCGCGGATCCAGAGCACGGGCAACTCGCCACCTCCGTCCGGGCTGGGTGGTCCGCAACAGCCCACGCTCTGCGGCGAGCCGGGGAGGTCGTACCTTCCCCTCAAGACCGGCCGGCGTTGTCAGTGCCGCGCCGTAGGGTGCGGGGCATGGCCCGTTCTTGGACACGACTGCATGAGCACCTCGGGGCTGCGCCCGGCCCGTTGGACTTCGGCATGGTCGCCAAGGCTGCTGCCGACCGGCTGGCGGAGTCCGACGACCTGGACTGGAAGGAACAGCTTCCGCGGTCCCCGATCGAGGGGCGCTGGAACGAGCTGGCCAAGGACGTCGCCGCGATGGCCAACACCCGCGGCGGGCTGATCGTCTTCGGCGTGCGGGACGCCACGTGCGAGCTGGTCGGCATCGACCCGGAGAAGGTGAACGTCGAGCAGTACGCCCAGTGGGTCCGCAACCACGTCCAGCCCTACCTGCCCGATCTCACTTTCACGGTTCTCACCTCGGCCGACGGTGCCACGAGCGTGCTGGTGGCCGATGTCCCGGCCAGCCCCATGGCTCCGCACCTCGTCTACGGCAGCGCCGCCAAGGACAGGGACCAGCAGGCCGCCGTCGCCCCCTACCGTGACCGCGACCACACCGCCTGGATGGCCGAGCACCAACTCGAACGCGCCTACCGCGACCGTTTCACCCGGGCCCAGCGCGCCGAGGACGAAGCACACCGCCTGCTCGCTCACGCTCAGGAGATGGTGTCCGCCCAGCACATCGATCCGGCCGCCTACTTCGTCGCCTTGGCCCGCCCCGAACGTCCGCTGCCGCGCACCGCTCCCCGCCTGACCCGCGAAGAGACCACCGCCGTCGCCGAGGCCGCCCGGCGCCGGGGCCGTGACCCGATGCGACCCGGCCCCCTGACCAGTCTGGAGATCGTCACCGGGAACCCGCGGCCTGGACTGCGCCGCTGGGTCCTCAGCACTCTCCTCCTGCCGGGTGCCCGCGAGGTCTACGCCGAGCTGCACCACGACGGGACCGTGCTGCTGGCCGCCAACGTCTCCTGGAACGCCGCACGCAACCTGGCCGCCGATGATCTGCCTGACGTGGGCGTCGCGGTGTCCGAGGACTTCATCGGTGCCTGCTGCCGCGATCTGACCACCATTGCCTGGGAACTGGCCCGTCGGCTGCGGGTGGACAGCGCGCTGCAGGTGACCGCGACCCTCACGCCCGTCACCTCCTCTCCCACGCCGCCGCCCGCCCTGGTCCCGGTCGTCACCGGCTTCGGCGGCTTCACCGACGTCCCTGACCACGCCCGCCACCCCCGCCGGATCCAGCCCGTCGCCGCCACCCTGACCCCGCTCGACGAGGCCGAAGCAGTGCAGGAGACCGCACAGGAGCTGTTCACCGACGTGATGAACCAGTTCGGCCTCGACCCGCAGCTCTGAGCACCCGAAGCCCGCCCCACCCGGACGAAATGAGCAGGCCCACTGTGTTCCAGGACACCGCCATCTACAGCCGCCTCATCGCCGAGCACGGCGACATCCCCGCCCAGGTACGAGGTGAAGCCGACCGCATACACCGCCACCTGACACAGGTCGTGCGCCTGCCCGCACCGCACGGCGCACCCAGCCCGGGGCCGGGGCTGCCGCACGCCGCCCCGGCACCGTGACCCGGCAGGACGACCGTCGTTGTCCCGGCTGGTGCCGCCCCTTGCCCGCGCTGTGACGGTGCCCGGCTGAGTGCCGCGTCAGCCCACGACTGACGCGGACGGTAGGCCCCAGACGCGCCGCGTCACTCACAGCGCCCCGCCCGTGGTGGGTTACGCCACCCAGCAGGCGCCGGAACGTGGGACCGGCCATAAGGGACGGCACGGCCATGACCTCCACCCACCCGCGCAAGCGGCCCCAGCGGCGCAGCGAGATCCCCCACGGCCCGCAACAGGACGAGGGCCTGCAGCAGATCCGCGACACCCTGCCGCCCGCGCCCGCCCCCTGCACGGTCAGCACCGACGCCCTCGCCCACAACCACCTCCTGGTCGGCACCCTCGCCGCCTACCTCCAGCGCCAGGACCTCGACGCCGACCTGCTGCGCCGCTACCTGCAATCCCCCGACCCCGACCGCTACATCACCCGTGAGGCAGTCCAGCACCTCGACGGCCTCACCGGCGCGGTGCCCGAGGAAGTGGCAGAGCCGGTCTGGACCGCCATCGGCAGGCGGATCGCCCGCCACGGCGGCTGACCACCCGCCCCAGGTCACACGGCCGCACGGGACGACTCCCGTCCGCCTGCAACAGCGAGGGCTTTCTTCCTGTGCACGGCCTCAGCGGGGTTCGGTGAAGCCGGGCAGCTCCAGCGGCACGGGAGTCCACCCGCTACCGGGTGCGGCATCGTGCAGGCCGCCCGCCCGGGACCGGCACGCTCATCCCGAATACGCCGCTGGCTCGGAGTCGGGTGCCGTGCATGTTCCGGCTCGGCTGGGTCCTGGGCGCGTCCGAGTGGCAACGCCAGGTGCTGGAGAGCCTGTTCAGTCCGGCCGTCGCCGTGGAGCCCGACGGTGAGGGCGGTGTCTCGCTGTCGGACGAGGCCGCGCGGACAGCGGGCGACGTTAGCCGCGACGTCCTCTACGGTCCGCGGCCATGACGAACAACTACACCCTCAACGACCTGGATCGCGTGCGGTCCGAAGCTGGCCGAGCCCGTCTCGCGCTGGAGGTTGGCCCGCGCCCGGAGCCACTCGCGCGTTTCCCGCGCGGAGCGTGCCGGCTCACCTCACTGGCCTTGGCCGCCCATCTGAAGCGGTCGGGCCTGGGCGAGTGGCAGCTGCACAGCGGCGTCCGGGTGGACAACGTCACCGGAGCGGCCCCTACCCACGCCTGGCTCGAGCGCGGCCCGCTCCTGCTCGACATCACTGCCGACCAGTTCGATGCCCTGCCGCTGCGCCTGGGCCCCGTCTTCCTGGGCACGTCCCGGCGCTGGCACGACCAGTTCGAGCAGTTCAGCCCCGTCGCCGGTGTACCGCGCGAACACGAAGAGCGGGCGGGCGCGGCCATCGCCTGGCTGGCCCACGCACTGCGCCGTCCCGCCGTCCCCGCGTTGCAGACCCCAGCCCCCACGGCGCAGGCACTGCCGCGCGAGGAGTGGGAGACCGAGACCGGGCACGACCGCGGCTGTGTCCGTGCCCGGTGGCCCGTACGGGCGCATCCAAAGCACGCCGCCGTACAGACCCGTCAGCCGAGCCAGCCCGGCCGCGGTGCCACAGGATGCCGGTGCGTTCGCCAGTCGCGGCACCCGCCACCCGGCGCGGGCCCGGGTACCCGCCGCGCGGAATAGCGGGTCGGAGGAGTTGCGGTGAGAGAGGGCCGGTTCGCGGGTGCGGGCCCGCGCTGGTGGGCAGGGTGAAGTCGGTGCGCGATCTCGGGGCTGACCGACCCCGGTGGAATCGTCTGATAGTCCTTGGGAGGGAATGGCGTGGGAGGGTTAACGCGGGGCGCTCCGGATCGCGGCAGCGACGGCGCAGAGGGGCCGTGGATCCAGCGGGCGGCCGCGGCCGGGGACGTCGTCTTCGACAAGGCTGAGTTCGTCGACGACTATGCGGTGCTGCGGTGGGAGACCGGCCAGGGCGGGGTCGGGCTGATGCACTCGCTGATCGACGGCAACGCCAGCCGCAAGATGGTCATCCGTGCCCTGTGCCGACGTTACGGCGAGCGTCTTGCCGACTGGTATGCGTGCGTGGTGGTGGCGCAGACCGGCACGCAGGTGACACAGCCGTACGTGCCCCAGCTCCTCGCCCACGACACCCGTGGGGACGGCCAGCAGTACGAGACGACCTGGGCCCAGCTGGCGGCGGTGCTCGGGCACCCGGCGCCGTATTGGTACCACCACCTGCGCGACCGCGGCGCGATCGCCGCATGGCGCCCGGGCGCACCGCCGGCGGTGGTGCCCGCTTGCGACATCGTCACCCCCATCACGGCGCTCGTCGAGCTCGCGGCCGACGAGCCGGACGGTTCCCCGGCCGCCGAGCTGTGCTGGCACCTCGCCCGGGAGGTCCGCCGCCGCAGCCACGCCTCAGCAACCCGCCAGATCACCGAGCTGCGCAAGAACGCCGCCGACGGCGGCGACGGCACTCACCTCGTCCTCGGCGCGGTGCCGGCCCCGCTCAGCCGGCCCGACCCTCTAGAACCGGCAGAGATGGTCCGCCGCGCCGGCTGGCTGAGCATCACCGAACGCCGCGACGTTCTCGCGCACCGGGTTGCGGACTTCGCTCAGCGCTGGGACGGCGGCCAGGACTGGCACACCGGCGCCGTGGTCAGTGCGGACCCAACCTCCTGCGCCACCGCGCGCGAGTGGTCCCAGCGCCTGGTCCCCGCAGCTTCAGACCAGCCGCCCACCGTCCTGGAGAAGATCCTGTCGGATCATGGCCGTGACGCCGACACCGACGTCCTCCTCCACGACCCCGTCGCCGGCGTCCCCGTGCTGCACCGCGCCCCGGGCACCCGCAACGCGACCCTCTTCACCTATGCCCTGCAGCGCCTGCCCACCCGATCGCCGCTCGAGGCCTTCACCCTCAGCGGCGGCCGCAACATCTGCTGGGTCCGAACAAAGGACGGCACTTTGTGGCTCGCGCCCGAGCGTGAGGGCTGGGGGATCGGTTTCGGCTACTCGGGCAACGGCTGCCACACCCTCGCCCGCCTCGTCGACGTCCTCCTCGACGACATCTCCGCCCCCGCAGTCCAACCACAGGGTCCTGCGGCACCGCGCGGCCTGTTCGAACTGCTGCGAGACACCCCCACCGGCGCCACGACCACCTACACCCGGTCGCAGTTGCTCGCTGCCCGGGCCGGCTGACGCAGATCGCCTCGGTGGTATCGCGCATGGTCGTGTTCCTCACTGCTCAAGAGAAGACACGGTGGTACAAGGCTTGACCGCCTGGGGTGACGTACTGGTCGTCGTTGCCGCTGCGGAAACGGAGCCGCAGCGGCAAGCCCTGACCATCGCTGATGACGGTCAGGGCTCCTGCATCTCCTGCACCATGACGTTGCGGCCGTATTCGTTTCGCTCGTAGCCCCTAGAGAATGCACCACGTGCTTCACCGGCCTGCCGCACGCGTCGCCTCCTCCGCGTCGGCAGTGTCTGACGTGCTGCTGTCCGCTCCTTCCTCGGCACAGCCCAAGGCGAGGCGATAAACCGTGCGAACTCCTCCGTCTTGCTGCACGCAAGCGGCGGCATAAGCCGCCAAGAGAAGTTCATCCACCCAGGCCGCAGCGCACCTGGTGAGGCTCTTGAAGCTCGCCAAATACGCGGCGTTGTCTGCAGCCCGGGAGACGAGCACCGGCCCAACGACGAAGCGAGCTGCGGAAGTGCTCTCCTGCTGCGGATGCCAGTCGTCTGCGACCGTCAGCGTTGCGCCCTCGCTGCAGCCCACCCACAGGACGCCCGAAACAGCCGGGCGCGTCCCGGACGTCCACAGGGGACGCCGGACGTCACTTACGTCCGCAGGCAAGGAACGCTCCGGCAGGTGGTCCGAAACGGCGGTGCAGAACTCGCCGGCGGCATACAGCCATGCCTGCCGACTGTCCACGCCCGCCTCATCCAGGGAAGCGTTCAGCATGCGTACCCCGCCACGCGCCCGGTTCGACCCGTCGACGACCTTCCGGCGTGCTTCCGCACCGGTCTGAGCGGCCTGGACGAGAGCTTCGTCGACAATCTGCTGCGCCTGACGGCGTGCCTCGTCCAGGAGAGTCTCGGCTGCCCAGCGGGCCTGCTCCTGGATCTGCTTGGTCTCCTGCTGTACCTGCTGTGCCTCACAGAGCAGCCTCGCGACCGCACGGCGCTTCTTCTCAAGCCCCAGCTTGGAGTCCAACTGTTCCCGCAGGGCCTTTTGCCGTGCTTCGGCAAGCAGGTCCTCGGCTGCCGAGCGGGCCTCCTCGGTGATCTGCCTCGCCTGTTCCCGGGCAGATGCCGTCACGTCCAGGCAATCCAGGACCGCGGCCCACTTCTCGGAGCCACCGCCGGCCGGGGTAGGCGATGGGATCGTCGCGCTCGGAGCCGGGCCGGAGAAGTCGACGGCCGTGGCCCGACCGACAGCAGGGCTGGCCGGCTGGCTGGCATCGATCTCATCGAGGGCCTCCTCGGCACCGGGGACGCTGTGGTCGGCGGCCACGCGCAGCCACCGCTTCGCCGCGACGTAGTTGCCGCGCCGGTGGTACTCGTGGCCCAGCGCGTACGCCTCGTGGCCCAGCACCGCTGCATCGGCCTGTGCCTGCAGCCGGGCCTGCTCGTGCGGGCTGTGGTCCTTCAGCCGCCGCATCACGGCGGCGAAGCCGTCCGCCTTCTCGGCCGGGCTCAGGGTGAGGGGCTCGTGCTGCTTACCGTCGTGTTCCTGTCCGAAGTTCACCGGTGCACCTCCTTCGCCGTCCCGGCGGTCTCGTAGCCGTCCAGGCGTGGTGACTGCCGCAGTTTGCGCAGTGCCGTCTTCAGGATCTTCTTCATGTTGTCGATGCCGGTCCCCAGGACCTCGGCGCACTGCGCTACCGGCAGATCGGCCACGTACCGCAACAGCAGGGCCTGCCGCTCGCGCTCGGCCAGCCCGGCCAACGCCGCGCCGAGATCGACGCGCTGGACGACGTCCGCGAGCTCGTCGCGGGAGCCCCCGTCGGCCGCGGCCTCGGCGAGTTCATGGGCCTCTACGGTCAGGACCCGCCCGTTCCGGCGGAGATGATCGTTCAGGCGGCAGCGGGCGATCTGATACAGCGTCGCCACCGGCTTGGGATGCTCGGGATTCTCCGGCCACCAGGTGAAGAACTCCTCGAAGACCTGGTCGAGGATCAGCTTGCCGTCGTCCCGGCCGGCCTTGCGGGCCAGGAACCTGAACGCCCTGTCCACCTGCGCTTCGTAGAAGGCGGCGAGCGCCGCCTCGTCGACCACCGGGATACCGGCGCTCGGCCCGCAGGGCCCGGCCACGTCCCGGCCGAGCCCCGCTCCTGAAGGGTCTTGCACGGTCACCGGCGCCGCCTGGCTGCGACCGTACGGCCGTCCACCGGCGCCCCGCGCCCGGCAGACGCCTCCGGGCGAGGCACCGCATCGGACCGGGTACCCGTCAACGACCACACCCCGGCCACACCGCGGTGCACCTGGACCTCCCGCTCGCCCCCGGCGACCTCCGCCACCATCTCGGCCAGCAGCTCCTGCTCCCGCTCGCGGCGCTTCTCGCGGGCCAGCTGCACCCGTCTCCACTCGCGCGCCCCGATGGCGACCAGCGTGACCAGGAGGACGATCACCCCCTCGGGCATCAGCATCTCCTGCACCGACTTCACCGCCCCGTTCCTCGACTCACTTGCCCTTCCACCGTGTTCATCGCACCAGCAGCCCGCGGCGGGTACCGAAGATTCCAGGATCTTTTAAGCGGCCATGCACCGGCCCCGGCCGAACAGCCCTCGCGTCCCGCTCCCGGCCGCGGTCTGCTCACGCAGAGTGCGGATCCAGTCGCCGAAACCGGCCCCACCACTCTCGCCCCCGGGAATCCGGGAAACGTACGGATCGGCCCGAGCACGTTCGACGTCGGCGTCTACACCGTCATCCTCGACACCGTCACCCGGCGGGCGTTCCCGGCACGCCTGGAAGCGGCGGCCGGGAGTACCCGTTTGCGAACCGGTTCCGGTCCCTCGGGCCGGTGCCGCCGACCGGTCACCGGCGTCGTCTCCGGCAGGCCGGGGACGGACGACCTGCGGCGCGGGCAGCGAGGTGACCAGGGCGAGCCACTGCGCCTCGGTGCCCGTGGGCCCAGCGGCGCGTGCCCATGCGGCCGCGTAGCCCCCGCCGACACCCGGGGCCCGCGAGGTTTTTCCCGTTCCCGCCCGGCCGGTGTGACCAGATAGAAGCGTCGCCCCCACCCCGGGGCCGGCACGAAAGGAGTCCAACCGTGAACGGAACGCGACGGCCCGGGCCGGATGCCGCCCGCCGGGTCCTGCTGTGGCTGCTGGTGACTGCCGCCGCCGTGCTGGCCGCCCAGAGCCAGCAGTGGACCAGCGCCGTCACCACGGCGACCGCCGTCTACGCCATCGCCGGCCCGGACCGCAGGAGCCGACTGTGACCCGCACCCCGCCCACTGCCGCGGAACTCGCCCTGGTCGCCGAGGTCAGCCGCTGCGGACTGACCGTCACCCCCCACCAGCTCGAACGCTGGCGCGCCAAGCGCTGGCTGGCCCCGGCCGACCAGTGGACCGACTCCGCAACCAGCGCGCTGCGCCCCGACATCGTCCACCGAGCCGCATGGCTCGCCGCCCTGTCCAGGCCAGGCCGCGGCATCAGCTGGATCGGCTGGACGTTCTGGGCGATCGACGGCACCGAACAGACCGCCGCAATGCTGCGCCAGGCTCTGATCCGGACCATCCAACTGCCCCTGCGCCGGGCGGGCATCACCCTGGCGCAGATCCCGCAGGGCGACAGTGACACCGCTTTCGAAGCCCGCCAGGACCTCGCCGAGCGGATGCTGCAGGGGCGGCGAGCCATCGGACGGGACCTGGACGGCCTCCTGCGCGACTACGCACGCACCGCAGGCATCCCCCTGCCCGAACCCCGCACGGTGTCCAGCCCCTTCGACGCCACGCTGATCGGCGTCGGCGCCCGGCTGCTGACCGGCGGCATGGCCGACGTCAGCCCCGAAGAACTCACCGATGCCTGGCGCAGCGTGTGGACCGGCTCGCCCGAGCAGTGTGAAGTGCCGTCATAACGTCAGCGGCTACATGCTGCTTCTCTGACATGGCCGGATCCTCTGGATTTGCTGTGTGACCTGGTATAGCTGCCCTCGATCTACTGGCCTCCAGTGGCATGAGGCACTGACAGGAAGTGGCATCAGCCCAGGACAGCTTCATGGCACTTCCTACGGGGGGCCTGTTGAGGGTTGATCGCCTGGGTGCGTGCCGTAGGCGGCATCAGCGGCTCTGAGTCTCGGGGTGGTTCCGGCCGTGACGATCAAACACAAGGAAGCGTGGTTGGTGCCGGTGTCGGATTCGCCACCCAGCCCGAGGGGCCGTTCGGCTCCGGTACCTCCGCATGCCGGAGAGGTCACGGTTTCGCTGTCCGGGGGAACTGTTCGGTGGCTGAGGCGCGCAGCGTTTTGCCGGAACAGACAGTTCCACTGCATGCCATTCCGGCGGACGGGTGTAGCGATTCGTTGGCTGGCGGCGCTCTACTGGATTTCGTCTGCCGGACGCTGCCTTGCGCGATGGAACATCCCCGCGGCAGAAGGCAAGGGCCCGCAGACGCGGATGGGTCTGCGGGCCCCTCTGTCAGAGCAGGCTGCGTAGCTGATCGAGGAGGAAGCGTACGAGGGTGGATACGACGGCGCCCAGGGCGATGTTGCGCACTTCGTTGGAATGCGAGCCCGGGCGTGGCGTGCGCCGATTGCGCGGCATGGTTGGGTCCTGACGTTGTAGGAGAGGGGAGCTGGCCGGCCTGCTCACCATGCTCAGGAACGCTGAAGGCCCTACGCTGAAATGCGATGGCGCCCGTGTGCTGGTCACAGATTGCTGAGTTCAGAGGCACGCCGCGTCCCCTTCCGGACACGATGGTGCGATGAACGGCGACGGGACACGGGCAGGGCAGAGCCAAGGAGCTGTTGCAAAGCGAGGAAGCGGCAAACGGCTCATCTCACGGCCGGCGGTGGCACCAGGTCCCTTGCGTGCCCTGAAGGACCTGATCTACGGGGCGTACGTGGCCGCCGGCGCGCCGACGCTCGACACGATGGCGCTGTCCGTAGCCGAGGACGATGCATTGCATGCTTGTCCGTCCCGCGACACGATCAACCGTTTGATTGGCGAGGTTGCGACAGCCGGCAAACAGGCGGACGTCGTGGCGCTCGTTTCGGTGCTGACGCGGATGGCCGGCGGAGTCGTGGAACAAGCCGCCGAGGAAGCAGCTTTGCTGTGGACCCGAGCACAGCTTGCGGAACCGCTCGGCCGCCCCATCACCGAGGTCGATCCCTACACCCTCGAAGTCCATCGAGCGATCACTCTGCGGGGCGCCAGCGGCCTGCCTAACTACGTGGAACGAGGCCATGACCGGGAGCTGCGCCGACTGGTTGGCGAGGCGCTGCACGGCGTCAGTCAACTTGCCCTGCTGGTTGGCACATCGTCCACGGGGAAGACCCGGGCCTGCTACGAAGCAGTCCGAAACCTCCCTCCGGACTGGAGAGTGTGGCACCCCATCGACCCGGAAAGGCCCAGGGCTGCACTGGCCGCATTCGACCAGGTGGGCCCCAAGACCGTGGTCTGGCTCAACGAAGCCCACCACTACCTCCTGCACCGAGAGCACGGCGAGTCCATTGCCGCAGGCCTGCGCACTCTCCTGTCAGACGATACGAGGGCTCCGGTCCTTGTCCTTGGCACTATCTGGCCCGGCCCCGGATACTTCGACGACCTACGCAGTACACCCTCTCCTGGACAGGCGGACCCGCATGCCCAAGCACGCGTCCTTCTGTCCGGACGAGCCATTCACGTTCCGGCAGCCTTCTCCTCTTCCGAGGTCGACTTACTCAAAGAGTCACCGGATCCACGTCTTGTGGCCGCTGCCGCCTCGGCCCAAGACGGGATGATCACCCAGTACCTGGCAGCGGCCTTCGAATTGATCGACATCTACAACACGGCACCCCCTGGCAACAGAGCTCTCCTCAATGCTGCGATCGACGCACGCAGGCTCGGCCACCCGATCGGCCTCCCGCTGCCCTTCCTTGCCGCGGCGGCTGAGGGATACCTGACTGACAGCGAGTGGGAGCTTTTGCCGGACAACTGGCTGGAACAGGCACTGAACCAGCTCACCAATCCCATCAAAGGAGCGTTAGGCCCTCTACACCCGCAAAAGCGCCCGCGCGGCTCCACCGCGCAGGCAGGCCAGGTTCCGGGACAGACCTATCGACTCGCTGACTTTCTTGCCGACCATGGTCGAGCTCAACGCCGCTTGGAACGGATTCCTCCACTGTTCTGGCAAGCCGCCGAGCACCACTGCGGGGACGACGGCGCGCACGCCCTTGCATCAGCCGCGGCGGACCGCGGGTTCGCAGAGATTGCCTGCCGCCTGTGGGCCTCAGCCGACGCCTATTGGGAGGTGGCGGGCGCGCTGACAGAGATGAAGCGACTGGACGAGGCTCTGCCTTGGTACGAGCGTGCCGCAGCGGAGGGAAATACTCGCGCCCTCCGTACCGTCGGCAACCGCCTCGTTGAGGCGGGACGCCCGGACGAAGCCCTGAACTGGTACGAACGGGCTGCCGCCGGCGGAAACGCGGATGCTCTCCTGGAGGCGGGTGACCAACTCGCCCAGCAAGGCCAACTGGACCAGGCCCTGCTCCGATTCGAAGGGGCAGCCGCCGGCGGAATCGACGACGCACTCTTGATGGCAGCCGGTCACCTTCTTGCCGCGGGGCGGCCGGAGGAGGCACTGACCTGGTACGAGCGGGCGGCTGCCGACGAGAGCCCGAAACCTCTGCGATGGGCCGCAACAGATCTGACCAGCGCCGGATACCGCGACGAGGCAGTGGTCTGGTATGCGCGGGCTGCCGCTGCGCAATCGACACCAAGCGCGTATCGCTGGGCGGCCGACCGCATGGTGAAGGCGGACCATCTTGATCAGGCTCTCGTCCGGTACCAGCATGCGGCCAACGCCGGCGACAGCGAGTCGCTGCTCATAGCGGGCGACCGACTGGCAGATGCCGACCGCCTGGACGAGGCTGTGCTGTGGTATGAGCGTGCAGCTCAGGCCGGTGACGTGAAAGCCCTTCGCTGGGCGGCCCGCCAGCTGGTGACGGCAGGCCGAGGAGACGAGGCCCTGCTCTGTCTGGAACGGGCGGCCGATCTCGGCGATGAGGACGCTGTACGTCTCGCAGGCGATCAGCTCGCGGAAGCCGGACGACTGGATGCGGCTTTGGTCTGGTACGGGCGAGCTGCCGATGCAGATGACGCCGAGGCACTGCGCAGTGCTGTCGATCGGTTGACACGCGCGGGGCGCCTAGCCGACGCCATGTCCTGGTACGAGCGGGCCGCCACCCGGTGGGGCTCGCACTATCTCCGCCTGGCCGGTGACCGCCTGGTTGAGGCAGGGCGTCTGGACCAGGCGCTCGAATGGTTCGATCGAGCCGCCAGAAACGGCGACGCGGAGGCCCGGCACAGTGCCGCATACCGGCTGATAGGCGAGGGGCGTCTGGATGAGGCACTGGAATGGTTTGAGCTTGCCGCTGACCAGGGTGACGCGCGGGCATTCCTGCTGGCAGGCGATCAGCTTGCGCAAGCCGACCGTCTGGATGAGGCCCTGCTCTGGTACGGGCGGGCAGCCCAAGCGGGGGGAGTGGCTGCGGGAGATGGCCACGTCCTGACTGCGGTCGCTGACCAACTTGTCGACGGCGGCCGACTCGACGAAGCGCTGCAGTGGTACGAGAGGGCAGCTGACTTCGGCGACGAGGACGCGCTTCTGGCTGCGGGCGACCGGCTGGCGGAGGCAAATCGTCTGGACGAGGCGTTGCCGTGGTTCACTTGCGCAGCAGAGGCGGGGGACACCGATGCGCTGCGCTGCGCAGCCGCTCAGCTGGTCGAGGCGGGCCGTATTGACGAGGCGCTGGAGTGGTTCACCCGCGCAGCAGAGGGGGGTGATACCGACGCCCTCTACTGGGCAGCCAGTGCGCTGGCCTCCGTGAACCGTTGGAAAGCAGCAGAGAGCTGGTTCGAGCGTGCTGCTGCTTGCTGTGGCCCTGATGCTCTGGAGTCAGCGGCAAAGACGCTTGCGGCAGCCCACCGTCTGGAAGACGCTCTGGCATGGGCAGAGCTGGCAGTGGGCGAGGGCAACACCAAGGTGCTCCGGTGGGCCGCAGACCAGTTGGTGGTGGCAAATCGTTTGGACGAGGCGCTGGCCTGGTACGAACGCGCAGCCTCCCACGGAGACGCGAACGCGGCGAGGAAGGCCGCGCATGAACTGTGGAATGCGGCGCGTTTTGGCGAAGCGCAGCTTTGGTTCGAACGTGCGGCTGCCGACGGGAGCAACACAGCGCTTCGCTGGGTGGCTGATCGGCTCGTGGTAGCGGGGCGTTTGGACGAGGCGCTCCCCTGGTACGAACGCGCAGCCGTCAATGGCGATCTCGATGCCATGCAGGTAGCAGTTGGTCAATTGGTCATGACAGAGCGGAAGGCGGAGGCGCTGGCCTGGCTATGGCGTGCTGCCGATGCGGGGGTGGGTTTGGGCACCGGCTGGTTCCCTACTCTGCGTCAAAGGCTCCTCGGGGACCAAGACGATCTTCTACTGCGCTACGGGCGGGACGCAACCGGGTACCTCTCTCAGGCCTGGCAGATGGACCCTGCCAAGAGTTGATAGGCAAGACCGCCCGCGCCAGGGGCGAACACGTCCCGACCAGCCAGAAGATCATTTACGGGACAGCCCTTACGAGCTCGTGCACGGTAGGCGGTGAGACGTCGCGAACTTCGGTGTGACCCCGGTTCACGTCTGCCGTGTCGGCTCCAGGTCCATGGCCTGCTGGTGGGACAGCAAGCCAGCAATTGCTTGGATGGTGTCGCTCATATGCTCGCGGCGGCCGAGGTGGCGGGCCAGGGCCCGCCAATTCTTCAAATGCGCGATGCCGTGCTCGACACGGATACGGCGCGAAGAGTGTGCCTTGCGCTGGCGCTCGTAGACCTCCTCGTACCAGTCCGGTGCGTTCTTCTTGAACTTGCGGTGCGGTGGTGTCACCACCCGTCCGCCGGTCTGAGCACCCAGCCCCTGGTAGCCGGCGTCGGCAAGAATCTCAACTGCGGGCCCGTCGGCCAGGAGGCTGACCAGCCCCAACTGGCGGGCTTGGGTGATGTCCGCGCAGCTTGCGGGCTGTGCTGGGCTGCACCACAGCACGTGGCCTTTGCCGTCCGTGACCACCATGGACTTGACGGCGTTCTGCTTGTTCTTGCCGGAGATGAACTTGTCGCGGTCCTGGCGTCCGGCGGACGGGCGGCGAACCCGGATCTCGGTGCCGTCGACGATGCCGGTCTTCCCGCTCGAGCCGAGATGGTCGAGGACCTCGGCCAGAGACCGCAACCGCACGTCGGGGCTGACGGTGCACCCTCGCTCGGCGAGCAGGGGCCGCACTTCACCGATAGCCCGGGTGATGGTGGAGCGGTCCACGCCGAACCAGCAGGCCAGCACGTCATGGGTGACCCCGTGGCGAAGATGGACGAGGGTGGCCAAGAGCCGGTCGACGAAAACCAGCCGGTACTTCGCGCCCGCGCCCACCGCCCGCTTACGCGGGCGAGCGGCAAGCCTCGCTTGGTGACGCTCCTCCCACAACGGGCCCACCTCTTGGACGAGTTCAGCAACCACTCCGGCAGCCAGACCCGTGATCCGCCGATTGCTGATGATCACCGCACGCGTCGAGTTCCCCACCACCCAACCATGATCAACCATCCGGGACCGACGTCTCACCGCCTACCGTGCACGAGCTCGTTAGGCTGGTGCGTCCGCAGATGGGGCGCCAGGAACGCGTGGGGCGGGGCCCGTGTACGGGGGAGGGGAACGATGCGCCTTTCAAAGGTCAGGATCGCCAATTTTCGGAACTTCCGAGATCTTGTGATTGACCCTTTCCCGACTCCTGCGGTGATCGTGGGGGAGAACGGGGTCGGTAAGAGCAACCTGCTGTATGCCTTGCGCCTGGTCCTCGACCCAGACCTGTCCAACCGGTGGCGCAGGCTCCAGGCCGACGACGTCCACGACAGTGCGCCGGCGTTGTCTCAAGGCGTCGACGTCAGGATCGAAGTCGAACTTGCCGACTTCGATAATGATGACGACGCCATCGCGACCCTCGACGGCGCGATCATCACCGAGGACGGGCAGCCCCGCATCGCCCGCCTGACCTACCTGTTCCAGCCCAAGCTGGCAGTTGGCACAGTCTTCGGCGCCCAGCCCAGCCAGCCACTGACCCCCGACGACTACTCCTGGACCATCTACGGCGGCGACGATGCGGGCGTCGACATGCGCCACGCCAAGGACTACATCCCGCTGTCCGTGCTGCCCGCCCTGCGCGACGCCGAAGGCGACTTCTCCCGCGCCGACCGCAGCCCCCTGGTGCGGCTGCTGCGCGAGCGGCCTCCGGCCCCCGACATCGTCGCCTCCACCCTGGACGCCCTGAAACAGGCTCGCAACCAGCTGACCCAGGACGGATCCATGCAGCAGGCGGTAGACGAACTCGCCTCCCGCCTGGCTGCTATGACCGGCCCCCAACTGCCGCTGACCCCTTCGCTGGACTTCGCCGGCCGGGAAGACGACCTGATCCGCAGCGTCCAGCTTCTGATCGACCCGAGCAGCAGCCGCGGCATCCAGCACACCTCTACCGGCACCGCCAACGTCGTCTACCTGGCCCTGCTGCTCGAACGGCTGAAACTGCGCCGCCAGGCCAGCGACGGCGAGGACACACTCCTGGCCGTGGAAGAGCCCGAGGCCCACCTCCACCCCAGCTTGCAGCGCAAGGTGTTCGCCCACCTGCTGCACGAGCCCAACCGGCTGCTGCTGACCACCCACAGCCCGCACATCGCCGCCGTCACCCCGCTGTCCAGCATCGTGCTGACCAGCAGCCAGGGCGAGCACACCGTCGGCTCCGTGGTACCGCCCGGCGTACTCACCGACGCCGAGACGGCCGACCTCGAGCGCTACATCAACGTCACTCGCGCCGAGATCCTCTTCGCCCGGGGCACCGTTCTGGTCGAGGGCGCAGCCGACGCCTACCTGCTGCCCGCCCTCGCCGAGGCAGCCGGCTTCCACCTGGACGATCACGGCATCGTCGTCTCCAGCGTCGAAGGCACCGACTTCGCCCCCTACGCCACCCTGCTGGGTCCCCGGGCGCTGCGGCGCCCGCACTGGATCCTCACCGACGGCGACGCCGCCGACGGCGAGCACCGCTACCAGAAGGAACCTGGCCTGTGGAGGGCCCGCGACCTGGCGCGCATCGCACACGAAGACGTCCTACACCAGGAAATCGACCAAGGCATCGACACGATCACAGTCCAGGACCTGCCCGAGCGCGGCGTACGCGCCGGCCGACAGCAGGTAGTGACCGCCGCGACCCAGGTGGGCGTTTACGTCGGCGACCACACGCTGGAACCCGACGTCGCTCCTTTGCTGCACCCCGAAATGGCCGAGGCCTACTGCGCCTTCCGGCAGCGCGAGAGCAGCCGGTCCGCCTTCCGTGAAGCCCTGGCGCCCTTTGAGGACGGCACCGCCACCGACCAGCAGCGCGACACCCTGGTGGACAAGATCGAGGCCATCGGCAAGGGCCGCTACGCCCAGCGGCTGGCTGCGCATGTCGCCCGCGCGACTGGCCTGCACGGCCGCGTCCTGGACCTGCTCGGCCGTACGGCAGGCCCCATCACCCACGATGACCTGCTGACGATCGAAGGCCCAGGAGCCATCCTCGCCCTGCTGGACGATCTCAGCTGCACCTTCCGCGGCCGGCCCCTGTTCCCCGCAACCTCCACCGCCCAACCCCTAGCACCACCAGCGGTCGCCTCACCGGACCACAGCTGATGACCGCCACCGACCAGCACACGCCTGCGACCGTGCCAGCTCTGCTGCCGCCCCCCCTGGCCGCCGAACTGGGCGCGCTACACCCCGATCAACGCGCCGCCGCCACCCATCACTCAAACATCGCCGTGCTCGCCGGCCCCGGCGCAGGCAAGACCCGAGCCCTCGTCGCCCGCGTCGGATTCCTGCTCACCACCACCAGCCGCCACCGCGGCGTCGCCGCTCTGACCTACACCGAAACAGCCGCCCACGAGACCACCGTTCGCCTGCACCACCTCGGACTGCACCCGGGCCGGCGCCTGTCCAGCACCACCGTGCACGCCTTCTGCCTGCACCACATCCTGCGCCCCTACGGCCGCCTCATCGGCGACCCGCTTCCCGAGGACCTCACCATCCCTGACGCGTCCGCCTGCACACAGCTGTGGGACGCCGCCGCTTACGAATCCGGCCTGGACGTCAACCCGAACAACCGGACCACGCTGGAACGCCTGCGCCGTCTGATCGCCGCAAGGGAGCCGATCGCTGACTACCCCCGCGAATACCAGCGCGCCGTGCGCCGCTACGAACAACTGCTCCGAGACAACAACACCCTCGACTTCGAGGCCATGACCATCCGTGCCCTCGACCTGCTGCGCGAAAGCCGCACCGCACGCGAGCAACTCGTGGCGCGCTTCCCGTACTTCGTCGTCGACGAATACCAAGATCTCGGACCCGTCCTGCACGCTCTGGTGATCACCTTGCTGGATGCCGGCATGGGCGTCACCGCCGTCGGCGACCCCGATCAGGTGCTCTACGCCTACCAGGGCGCTAGCCCCCGCTACCTCCAACAGCTCAGCGACCGATCCGACTTCCGAAGACTGCGCCTGCGCGTCAACTACCGCAGCGGCAGGGCCCTCGTTGCAGCCGGCCACGCAGTCCTTGGCGAAGACCGCGGTTACCACGCCGCTCCCACCCGCGACGACGCCGGCACCGTCACCATCCTCCACGCCGACGGCGACGAAGACGCCCATGCGTCCCGCACCGTCGAAGTCCTCACCAACCGCCTGGCAACCGGCACACCGCCAGAAGACATCGCCGTCCTCTACCGCTCCAAAGGCCCCCTGCTCAACGCCCTGACCGCCGCCATCCGGGCCGCGCAGATCCCCCTCGACAGCGAAAAACAGCGCCGCCGTCCCAGCGGCCCCCTCGCGGACCTGATCGCAGCCTGCACCACGCGGCGACTGACCGGGCCCCTGCCCGGCCCCACCACCACAGACCTCGCAGCACCGCGCCGCAGAACAGCCGGCATCGCCCCCGCCCGAACCCTTCGCGAGCTGGCCGCAACCTGGCACCGCCAACTCCAGCTGGCCCACAACAACGACCCGGCCGACACTCAGCGCACCCTGTCACGACGCCTGGCATCGCTCCTGGACGCCCCCGACCGCGAAACCCCAGCCCACCCGGCGAGAATCTTCCTCGCCGCACTGTGGGACGCCTTGGGAGTCACCCACCTCGCCGATCACAGCCCCGACCAACGCGACCGGGACACGGCCCAGGCCCTGGCCGATCCCGGCGACCTCACCATGGCCGAACTCGCCGGAGGACAAATCCCCGGCCACATCGCCCTGACCACCTACCACAGCGCCAAGGGCCGCGAGTTCCGCATCGTCATCCTGCCCGGCCTCGTTGAAGGACTGCTCCCACGCCACTACCCCGGCAGGCCCCCCGCCCCCAAAGAGGTCGCTGACGCCCGCAGAGCCTTCTACGTCGCCCTCACCCGTGCCAGGGACGAAGCCGTCCTCATCGGAGGCAACCATTACACGATCCCTGCCAACAAGTGGTACCCCGCACGCCCACGAGACACCAAGCGCTCCAGATTCGTCGATGAAGTCGAAGCCCAACTGCCGGACACGCCCAACTGACCTACGCATGGCCGACAACCACGTATGCGGGGTCCGACGCCATGACAGGACCACCGGCGGGGCCGTGACCAGACCTGCCTGCGTGTCGACTGGTGACGGTTTCTGGGCCCACGAGCCTTCGCAGATCAACCGGGTGATCGATAGGTAGGACCGGGCTGCCTTCCCCTGTCCGCATGCGGACAGGCGGGGTGCTGTGGCTAACCGTGGTGTTCGAAGCGGCAGTTCGCACGCGCCGCCACGACACCCTCGCCCGCATCGCGGCCGGGTTCGGGATATCCGTCGGAACTGCCCACGCCTACGTCACCGCCGTCACCGGCCTGCTCGCCGAACTCGCTCCCGGCCTGCTCAAGATGCTGCGCGAGCACGATCCGGATCGACCCCGGCGGCCGGGCGCTGTACGACCCGCGCCCCGGCGACCCGGCCCGCTGGGACTGGGGCGCGACAGCCTCTGACCGCCCGCCTCCCAGGCGTAGTGCCGTACATCCCCACCGCTCCCAGGCAGGTCCTTCCGACAGCCTGCGGCGTCTGCCTGCCACCGCCCAGGCTGTGGCTCTCTGTCTTGCAGCGGCCTTGAGACCGTTTCGCCGATGCTGCCTGCCCGACGCCAACGGCATCGTGATGTCGGGCAGGCACATACCCAGTGGCGTGCGGTGAGGGAAACGGACCATAAGTTCTGCGGATTTCAGTTGTCGCACCAGGCGCTCATGTGGTCTGCGACGTGAGCGGTGTAGAGCGTGAGGGCGTCGCCGAGCAATCCTGCTTCACCTGCTGGGAAGTAGGCGTCCAGAAGGCCGTAGAGCGGCGCGTCAAAGGACAGGCGTTCCTGCACGTCATGCGCGGGGCGGTAGTGGACCAGGGTGTTCCTGAAACCTCTGTGCGTCTGAAGGATCAGGTTGCTCATCGGGGCGTCGAGGATGTCCTTCAGCAGTGCTCGGTCCGGCGAGCGGAGCCCGGCTCCGTACTCGTCGTGGAGTTTGCGGAGGCTGGAGAGGACGTGATGAAGGGTGATGTAGCGCAGCTTGAACAGCGTTGTCGCCGAGGCTGGGGTGATGTCGCCGGCGAGGAGGACGTCGATGGTGTTCAGTGCACAGGTCATGGCCGTCAGGGATGCCTTGATCTCCTCTGGGAGGGAGGGATCGAAGCTTCGGCGGTAGTGCTTCTCGGCACGCACCTCGTTCTCGGTGAGGTCCGTTTTCTGCATCGTGTCGAGGGCGCTCTGGCCTTTCCAGGGAAGTCCGTCTGCCGCCGCGCCGATGTAGCTGCCCTGTTCCACGGCTATGGCATGCAGCCTGGGGCCGAGATCGTCCTTGTTCTTGAAAGCCTGCGGAGGGAAGGCGAGGAAGAAGCTGGCTGTGTGAGAGGTCGAGACAAGCCTGCCGCGGAGGCGCCACAGGACAAGATCCCTCTCCAGCGGCCGCGCCAGTGGCAGCCACGTGTTGCCGAGGAATTCCTGACGGTGTTCCTCGATGATGCGCCGGAAGTCGGTGCCTACGTCGTCCAGTTCCTTGTACTTGTCGTCGTAGAGCTTGACCGAGTTCCGAGCACGCTCGATGGCGGGCGCATAGTCGTAGGCGAGGGCTTCCGCGAGGTCGGGAGCGACCTGAAGAAGTGCCCGGTGGGACTCGTGAATGATCAGGCACATGTAGTTGTGCATGCAGAAAATCGGGATGACAGCTTGGTCGGGGACAGCCGCCACACTGTGGGCGAAGCGTCGCAGGAACATGATGTCCTGGGCGATCAGTGCCAGGGCGATGTCGTTGCCGGGGGCTGTTGTTGTCACGGCCGCGCTCTTCTCCAGGTGCTGGGGCGAGGGTCGCCTCCTGTCGTACGGCGCCGGTCCAGACCCGGTGTCGGCAAGGGGCCCGGGCAGGTGCTGACGGCATCGTGTCAGCTGTCGACGCCGGGACACATCAGGTTTTGTCTCCGCCGACCAGCGCGGAGCCGGAAGGCAGTGCTGCCGGGGTGTGAACGGCCGCAGAGCCCGGAGCGGCGGCGGGGCCACTGCTGAGAGGCGGGGATGCCCCGGCGGCAGCATTACGGAGGCGTACTGCGGCGCCTTTCCGGTGCCGGAGCGCGGCCCGGTGGGTTCTGTGCGCTGTTCGCGTCAGCGGACTACTGGCGCGGCATCGGCAGGGTCGTCGGGCGGGTGACTGGGAGGTCGGGTGGGTGGTGGTCTTGTGCACGTGAGCGCCCTGGTGTCGGCGCGGGGGAAGAGCCGCGGTCCTAGCCGGGTGAGAGCCACGTTGTAGGGCGGTGCCGCCGAGCATGACGTGGTGAACGCTGCTGCCATTAGCGCAGCAGCTCTGTCAGTGCCGGGAGTTAACCTCCACGGTCATGACATCTGCACATCATTCCGGCGTCGACAGTCGCGAGGTGAGAGCGACTCGAGGAACCAGTCTCAGGGTGGCAAGGCCGCAGATCGCTGGGGAATGGCATCCGACCCGCAACGGTGACCTCACACCGGATGTGGTCGCAGCAGGGTCGAGCCGAAAGGCATGGTGGCTCGGCGTATGCGGCCACGAGTGGCAGAGTGTGATCCACACCAGGAGCAGTGGATGCGGATGTCCCTACTGCGGGAGCCGCAAAGTGGGATACGGCAATGATCTGGAAGCGCAGTTCCCCGAGGTCGCCGGCGAATGGCATCCCACCCGCAATGGTGACGTGCGTGCCGACCGCCTCGCTCCCAAGTCGAACCGGAAAGTCTGGTGGCTGGGATCGTGCGGCCACGAGTGGGAGGCAGTTGTAGCGAACCGCACAGCCAGGCGCTCTGGATGCCCGTACTGCGCCAATCAGAAGGTCGGGTACGGCAACGACCTTGCCACGAGGCACCCGGAACTCGCAGCTCAATGGCACCCCACCCGTAACGGAGACCTGACACCGCAGCAAATCCCTTACGGGGCACGGCGTAACGCATGGTGGCGCTGCGCCAGCGGCCACGAATGGCGCGCCATGGTCTTCAAACGGTCGGCCGGAAGCTCATGCGGCCAGTGCATCCTCATCGGAGTGTCCGAGGTGGAGCTGAGAGCCTTCGCTGAACTCCGCCACGTGCTGGAAGGCCACCTGGCGCCGCTCAGGCGTGACGCGCGCCTGGTCACGCCTCACAGGCAACGCCTACGGGTGGACATGATTCTCGGCGACGTTGCTGTGGAGTATGACGGTTCTTACTGGCACAAGAACACGGGCGCACGTGACCGGGAGAAGACGCAGCGGCTGCAACGTGCTGGCTACAAAGTGATCAGGGTGCGCGAGCAGCCGCTGGCCCTGACCGGACCCGGCGACACCGCAGCACCAAGGGCCGCGACGCCTTTTCAGGTGGCAGCGGCAGTGCTGCAGAAAATGATCGATGAGAACTTCCTCTCCACGGCGGCCGCGAGAGCAGAGGCCGCGACGTATATCGCCAGCGGTCGGCTCGTCGCCCGGGAAGAAGCGGACTGTGCCGTGAACGCGCTGCGCGCTCGGGACCTCGGAGCCAGATCGCTCGCAGCACAGTTCCCCCGCATCGCCGAGCAATGGCATCCGCACCGGAACGGCGAACTCACTCCGACACAGGTCACCCCTGGCTCCGGCAAAGAGGTGTGGTGGCTTTGCGCAGCCGGACATGCATGGCGCGCCAAGATCGACCAGCGTGTCGGCAAAGGAAACGGATGCGGCTTCTGCTCTGGCCGCTACGCCACCGAGACCACCTCGCTTGCGGCACAGAGACCGGATCTTGCCGCCCAGTGGCATCCGACGCTCAACGGGACCCTTCTGCCCGTGGAGGTGACGCCGCATAGCGGGCGGGTGGTGTGGTGGCTTTGCACGCAGGGACATGCTGCCAAAGATTCCGTGGCAAACCGGAGCAAGGGGATGGTCTGCCAGTACTGCCCTCGGTCACGCAGAGGCCGCAGCGCCTGCTGAAGGCATGGGCGTGTACGCGACCTCACAACGCCGGAGAATGCGTGTGATCAAGGCAGAGAGCGGTCTGGCCACGCTGCACTGTGGTCGGACCTGCGGTACAGGGCACGCCCGGACGGCCACGGCCGGAATCCTTCAGTCGATGCGCTGTGAGTGACGCCGACTGCGCCACCGCCAAGATTGCTCCCCTGGGGAAGCCGATCGGCTTCAACGCCTCCGCGGCGGGATGCACCTACTCGACACCAGCCTGTAGGAGCCCATCGACTGAACGTGGGCGCCACAAGGAGCTGGGGGAGGCGAGGCACAGCACGATCAACGGGCTGAAGGATCGTTCAACGATCCTGCGTCTGCAGTGGCCCAGCATGCGTCGGTTGATCTCAAACGGCGACTGTCTCGGTATACATGACGACGACGGCGCGGCAGGACGACTGGGGACTGCCCTGTGCTGAAGAAGGCGGGTGGACGAGACGCTGCGTGTGGTGGTCGCGGCCGGAAACGGCATCCTACGCGGCCTTGCTGAGGCTGGCGCCCCGGCATGGTTCCGGGTCCGGAGCGCAGCAGGGCTGATTGCAGACGGTGGGCAAGGAGGGGCGGGCATGGGCAGAGAACCAATGGCGCAGGCGCAGTCGAGCGGGGTGACGATCACCTACGACGCTGACGGCACACGGGTGGTGTCGCGGCTGCTGCCGACGAATGAGGAGGGCCAGCGTCTTGAACTGGTCCATCGGATTCCCGATGCCATCGAGCACCTGTACCCCCCGCGGCCGATCGAGGACGGGCCCCTCTTCGCGGGCAAGATCGGGTTCACCAAGGAGCCGAATCAGATCTACGACGCGCAAGTTGTGTACCGCTGGGCACCGCGACCGCGGATCGACGTGCACGGGACACGGCCCGCAGCGAGCTCAGACCTCTCGTGGTTCGAAGCGGCCTCGAGAGCCGGAGGCATGTGGTCGACTCTTCCCGGCATCGCGATCACCGCTCGATAGCGGAATCATCCCAGCTCCGCCGGAGGTACAGACTGACCCTGACAACGCGGACGTAAGCATCGAGCGCCAAATCGATGCAGAAGTCGGCGATGGCTGTCAGTTGGACCAGGTCACCTGCCTATTGCCCAACGGCTGGCCCACGGAACGTGGCACCGGCATCTGTGATCCCCACGATCTCGCTCACACCTGGTACGGCAGGACCACGGCCGAGGGCGACGGCTGCCGTCTACACGACCGCTTCGCAAGAAGAGTGCTGGGCGGTGAGTGGTTCGACTTCACAGACGTCGCAGACCCCGTCGCAACGATCGCGGAAGCCGCGCGAGGTCTGTTGAAGAACGCCAGAGTCGTCGAGCCCTCGACGTGAAGAAGGGACATGAAGCTAACAAACGGCCCGTCCATCGGAAACAGCGCCTGGGTGTGCCGACCCGCGATCGGAAGGGGCGGCGCACTGCGGAAACTGCTCCGGGCGCGTTGGCCAGGGCGATCGCGAAGGCCGCTAGATCGTCACTGTGTTCCACAGACCGTTCGAAACAGGAGCTGCCCGCTATACAGGGAAGAGGTCTTCCTGAACGTAGTCGGCGATGGTGCGCAGGGGATAGGCCAGGCCGAGCAGCATGAATGTGCGGGGGCGGGCGGCGATGTTGCCGACGAAGGCGTGGACGGCGCGTTCGGCGGTGAACATCCGGGTCAGCCAGCGCTCGTAGAGCTTGTTCCGCACCTGCCCAGGACCGTAAGTGCGCAGGAACTTGCGGTACGACTCGCCGGCCTCCCAGTCCTTGAGGTGCATGTCGTGGCCGGGGCAGTCGCCATCCGAGCAGGTGAAGGTGTAGCGCAGTTGCACCGGCACCCATTCCAGGCGGGTGAGGTCCTGCTCGAACAGGTCCATCTGGTCGGCCAGGGCGGCCTTCGAGTCCGGCCACGGTTCGGCATCCGTCAGTTTAAGCCGGGGGAGGGAAGGGAGCCGGAAGAGTCCCAGCGAGGTGTTGCGGAGTTCTTGCTCGCGGCGTATCACGCACAAGGACGGCGCCACCAGAGGCCGCAGGTACTGCCAGCGCCTGCCCCAGCCGTCCGCGGGGGAGAGGCGGTCGGTGACTTCCAGCGTGTCGAGGATGGGGCGCAGACTTTCGGGACGCCGGTCACGCCGGTGGGATTCGACGTCGACTTCGATGATCGAGTACTTAGCGAACTGCGCGTCCTGTTCCAGGAGCCGGAAGGGGACGGGGAACAGGCGCACATGCTGCGGCCGGCCGAGATCGAGACGGACACCCGCCACACAGCTGGTCTCCTTGTACTTCGAGGAGAGCTCCGGATACGTCTTGACCGTGATCATGATGCGGGCCCGCTGCCGTCTGCTGTCCACCATCGCCTCCCCAGCCCGATGTGACACCTCACGGCCAGATTGGACGCAACCACGCAGTTTGTTAAGAGGGCACACCACTCGGTGGAAGGCTCAGGCCAGTGCAGTGACTTCCACGTCGCAGTACTGCCGGATCTCCTCGATGACCACCGTGCGATGGCAGCGCTGGGCATCCTGTTCGAAACAGAGCACCGCCACCCGCGACGTGCCAGCGAGCTCCGCGAGTTGCGTGAGTTCGGTGCAGGCCTCCTTAGCCTCCAGCAGGCTCCGATAGCGGGCCTGGCCCTCCTTCAGCCGCCCCTCCCAGAAGGGGGCACGGTTGTCCTTGGGATTACCCAGGGCCCGCAGATGCACGTACTCGACCCCGGCCGCGTGCAGGGCCTCGCGCAGACGGGTCTTGCTGAAGCCCGGCTTGCGGCTGATCGGTGTCAGACGCACATCCACCACGGCATCGATCCTGGCAGCCCGCACGGAGGCGACGAACGAGTCGATGTCCCGGCCCTCGTACCCGGCCGACCAGATCTCCCGGGTTCGCCCGGCACCGTGGAAAAGATCGTCCAGGCTGACCTCAAGCGCCGCCGCCAAACGGCCGACGGTGAAGAAACCCGGCTGGACGGGACCTTCGCTCTCCAGGCGCACCAGCGTGCGGGTGTGCAGACCCGCCTCCTTCGCCAAGCGCTCCCGTGTCCATCCGCGCGCCTCACGCAACGCTCTGATCCTTCGGGCCAGTTCCTGGGCCTGCGCTCGTTCCTGACGGCTTGCAACCGGTCGACCTGCCATGGCCAGTGATCCTAACTTCCATTTGAATGGAAGTGCGAACCGGCGCCCGCAGCCATCAGCGTCGACCCCCGCAGCCGACCACCCGCTACCGTGCCCGCGGGCCGAGACGAGAACGGAGGCTCTCGTGCAAGGCCACGTCCGCTATAAGGCCTGCGTCCTCGGCAGCGTCACGGGCGGCACGGCAGGCGGGTGATCAAGCCGGTGCGTGGGTGATCCGGCATCCAGGAGCAAGATCGCCTCCATCGTGAGCAGGTCGGCGTGGAAAGGGGACCCGCCCGCCCAGGCGCCGGGCACGCCTGCCAGGGCATCGGCTGTCGGTGTGCGGCTGCGGGGAGGGCTGCACCCGCACTCGGCCCCCGGCTCAGCCCAAGTCGTCGAACAGCATCTGCTGGGAGACGGGCGCGGAGCGGGGCCGGGGGAGTGGACGGGAGGGGTCCGGGGGCGGCAGCGGACTGCCGTGCTGGCCGTCGGTCAGCACGTGGCGACAGGCGTCCCGCAGCACCGGCAGCTCGTGGCGCGTGCCGAGGAGGCCGAGGAAGTCCTCCACGCTCCAGTCGATCAGCGCGCCCTGGCGCGAGAGGTACAGGCCCACCGTCTCGATGGTGTGCTGGTTGCTGTAGTCGAGCAGAAGGTAGCCGGCGAGCTGGTAGATCTCTGCGCGGCTCATGCGTTCGGGCCGGATGGTGGCTTTGCAGTCGATCAGGGTGTTGTCGAGGATGAAGTCGGCGTCCGCTCCGCCGACCTGCAGGCTACCGTCGAACACGGGGCCGCAGATGCGGGCGTTGACGGGCAGGTGACGCAGGTCCTCGAAGGGGCCCGGCCGGGCCGCCAGGTCCATCTGCTGCCGGATGTCGTCCACCACGTAGCCGGCGACAGCATCGATGAGATTGTCCAGGGTCGCTTCGGGAGTGCAAGCCCCCAGAGTGTTGCCGCGCATCCAGCCGCAGTGACGGAAGATCGCCTCGAAGCTGGAGGCGACATGACACAGCCGGATGAGCCGGTCCTCCTCGGCGTCTGCCAGGCGCAGAGGCTGCCCCGCGTCGCACTCGTACCGCGCGAGCTCCTCCACCATGGCCTCGCCGGCCATCTGCACGGCACGGATCACCTCCCGGCTGGGCCAGCCGTTGTCGTCGAGAACGGCCCGCACGATGCCTTCCCTGATGGGGGACCCGGTTGGCGCGCCGAGGGAGATGCGTAGGCGGTGGTCGATGGTGTGGCCGAGCATCCGGTATTCGGGCTGCATGCCGGCTTCCGCCTGCGGCTTGAGCGGTGCCGGAAAGCGGGCTAAGCGATTGCGGTAGTCGGCCAGGACTGCTCTGGTGTCGGGAAGTTGCTCCGACAGAAAGCGTGAAATGGCGGACTGAGGTTCCTTGAGATGGGAGGTGAGACTCATGAAGGGCATCTTGGAGGACCGCACTGACAGCGCATCCGAGCCGAAACCTTCCTGCGGTAGATGCCTCAATGCATTTCAAGCCGAGCTCAGCCCACGCGTCCGCAAGTCCCACTCTTCTGACCAGCAAGGGCGGGTGCGACCGACTGCTCGGCAGTGTCCGGAGGGCGAATTAGAGCCAATCGCTATGGGCTGGAGCAGAGTTGGCCGCTCCAGCCGGTAATCGCCTGTCAGACCTGAGCGCTAGGTTTCTGTTGTCCTGCGTCGGCACACAGTCAAAGAATGTCGTGCTCATGCTCAAATGGGGTGCGGCCGAATGAGTACTCGCGAGTAGGCTAAAGGCGTCCCGTCGGGGAGTCGCATTCACCGCTGGCTGAAAACGAGTTATAGACGGCAAGGTGGCCTGCCCGTTTGCTTCAGCGGTGCCGGAAGGGCGGTTCGCGGTGGCTGAACTCCTACCTTTCGTCAGCGTATTTCGAGGATCCGGGACGTGGGGCCATAGCTCCCACCTTCGGCCGGCGTGACCGCCCGTTGAGCCGACCGGTGGCGGCGGTCTCAAGGGTGTGAAATGCCTGAAATGCGCGGCCATTTCAGCGTCGACCTGAACTCGTTCCGTCAGATGCCTGCCGACCTAAGGTCCCGTACGTCGGAGCCCACCCGGATCCCGACCAACGCTCAACCAGCCCACCAGGCAGCCGCATTGAGCGATCCGTACCGCACAGCGCCCGCTGCGACGCGGTGCTCCTCAACCCGAGAAGGCACCTTCCAACCCGCACGCGCAGGCCCACACCAACGTCACATGAGCTCTCGGAGAAGAACCTCACATGGGATTCGGACGGCTAGGAGCCAGGGGAATGCCCGCGGCCATAGCCCTCACCACCACACTCGACGAACTCGCCGAGGTCACCAACCCTTACCGAACACCGCCGCCTGAGCGGCCGAGGAACAACCTGCTCTACCTGACCCGCTCCCGCACCGGCTACACGATCATGCAGGACTGCGGCATCCGCATGGACCGCTGCATGATCGCTGCCTGGCTCGCTGAAGAACGTATCCCCGCAGCCGATCAGCAGCGACGTCTTGAACGCGCCTTCCGACTGCGCCGCAACATGGCAGTCAGCCTCACCCGCCGGCTCAGCGCAGACGGCTGACTCAGCGTGGAGATCTACCCCGTCGATCAGAGCGAGGTGGACCCCCAGCACCAGCGCGTGGCGCTGGCGTCACGAGAACATCTTCCGCTGGGACGGCATCGTCGAGGCGTGGTCGCGCAGCGACCTGCATGAGCTGACCCATCGATGGCAGTACGTCATCAGCGACCTGGATTCCGACTGGCGCTAGGACGAGTACGTAACTCACCTCGGCTTCTGGGCCTAACCGCCCCGGCCCTATCGCCGCTGCTGCACCCGTGCTCACACCTGGAGAAAGGAATCGTTCCCGGTGGCGCCCCCAGACCCCGATACCCTCTCCGACGATCCTGCCGAGGCGGCCCGCCGACGGCGCGAACGCGACGAGCTCATGGCCCCCGCCATCCGGGCCCTGCTGCAGCTTGCTGAGCGCGGTGAACTGACCACCGCCCATGTCGGCCTGTCCGCCCACACCCTGGGCGTCCATGTCCGCACCGTGTGGCGCAACCTCGCCCGGGCCCGGCTCGACCAGCCCCTGCGCCGGAGCCGGGAGCGGTTCGAAGTCACCGACCACATCCGCACCCTGCTGGCCTACCACCGCGGCAACGTCAAAGCTGTCCACGGCGAACTCGTCAAGGATGCCGACAAAGCCGGCTGCGAGCCGGTGAGCCTTTCCACTCTGCACCGCGCCATCAAACGCGACCTGACCCCAGGCGACCTGGCCGGCCTGCGGGCCGGACTGCCGGCCTCCCGAAATCACGACCCGCACCTGCGCCGCCCACCCACCGCACGCAACGAGGAATGGGAAGGCGACCACAAACAAGCTCCCGTCTGGGTGTCGGCCGACGGACGGCTGGTCAAACCGTGGGTGACCTGGTTCTGTGACTGCCACACCGGCATGACCATGGGCTGGGCCGTCACCGCGCACTTCCCGCACCGCGGGTCCATCCTGGCCGCTCTGCGCTCCTGCATCCTGCGGGAGGGTTCCTACGGCCCGGCTGGTGGACTGCCCACCCGAATCCGGATCGACCGCGGCAGGGACTTCCTCTCCAGGGCCGTGCAGGAGGCCCTCGGCGTCTTCGCCGTCCAGGTCGATGTCCTGCCCGGGTACACGCCGCACCTCAAAGGCAGCATCGAAAACCTCAATCGTGCTGCCACCAGCATGTTCTTCTCCACTCTGCCCCGCTACGTCCATGCCCAAAAGCTCGACAGCCGCCGCCGGGTGGGGGAGAAGGACCCCGCGCTGACCTTCGAGGGATTCGTCGAACTGTTCTCCAGCTGGGTGCACCAGCGCAACACCGAACACAAGATGGCCGGCTACGGCGACATGACCCCGCTGGAATGGTGGAACAGCGACCCCACCCCGATCCGCGACGTACCCGCCGAAGACCTGCACGCCTTCCTCCTGGAAAGCGACCGCTCCTCCCGGGTCATCCACGGACATGGCATCCGCTTCAACGGCCGCGACTACATGGCCGGCTGGATGACCGGCCGCTCCGGCACCCGCGTCCACATCCGCTTCCAGCCTCACCACGCCCGCGAGATCGAGGTCTTCGACGCCGACAACCGCCGGCACCTGGGAACCGCCTACCTCGCCGACGAGGCCAGTGAAGAGCAGATCGAAGAGGTCTACGAGGCCCGCGCCGAACGCGCCCGCCAACTTCGCCGCGACCTGCGCAAGGCCGAAGCCCTGCGCCGACGCCGCTTCAAGGCGGTCACCACCGCCGGCCCCGCTGTGGCCGAAGGGGCCATGACCCGTAAACAGGCCGCCATGGAACTGCGCAGCTTGCGCCCCCGCCGCCACGCCGACGACCTGCCCGCCGACTACATGCCCCGCCGGATCGTCCCCTCCAGCAGGTGGGCCGTACCCGATGCCCCTGCCTCTCCGCCCGAGGAGAACGCATGACCACCCCGACCACCGCCGTCCCCGACCCGCCCCCCGGCCGGGCCACCCGGATCATCCACGGCCACGGCATCCGCTACAACGGCCCCACCTACACGGCAGCCTGGATGGCCGCTCACACCGAGCGCGCCATCCGCGTCAGCACCCGAGGCCCCGACACCGTCGACGTGTCCGACGCCGCAACCAGCCACCTCCTGGGAACCGCCCACGCCCAGCAGCCAGCCGACCCAATCCGGCCCGCCCACTGCGACCCTGCCCGCCCTAACTCCCCAACGACAGCGAAGGACACCGACGTGCCCGTATCCGACCAGCCGACACCGCTCCGCCCCGACGAGGACGAAGTCGTCGGCGAGCCCGACTTCTACCTCAACCTCGCCGACGCCCGCATCGTCGCCACCGAAGCCCTCCTCGAGGCCAGCGAGAACATCGCCGACACCATCGAAGCCCGCGCGATGTCCTGCATCTACGGAGACGCAGGCCTCGGCAAGACCTTCTCCGTCCTGGCCGCCCTGAAGGAAGTCTCCGCCGAACGCGTCCTGCTGCTGCAGTTCCGCTCCCGCCCCACCCCGCGCGACATCCGCCAGGAACTGTTCAACGAACTCCATCTCGAAGGCGAACCCCCCTCGCACCCCAGTGAGTTCGACCGCCTCCTCAAACGGAACCTGGCCCGCAAGCCCTACGTCCTGGTCTGCGACGAAGCCCAGCAGTTCAGCCGTGAATGCTTCGAGTTCGTCCGCCACCTCTGGGACACCGGCAAAGGAAAGAACCGCCCCGCCGTCCTCTTCGTCGGCGGCGAAGAGGCCTACAAGACCCTCTACAGCGAACCCGCCCTCGCCTCCCGCATCTACATCTGGCAGGAATTCGCGCCGATGGAGGCCGACGAGGTCCAACGGAACATCCCCCTCTTCCACCCCGTGTGGGCGGACGCCTCACCCGAACTCATCGACTACACCTACGAGGAGGGCGCCGGCGGGACCTTCCGCGTCTGGTCCAAGATCACCTACCACGTCCTCGAAGGCATGAAGCGCCGCGGCCTCAGCAAAGTCGACGAGACCATCGTCCGCTGGGCCATCCGCCGCGCCCTGCCCCACCGCCGCACGAGCCGCCGCCAGAAGGACGCGGGTTGAGCGACCCCACGAGCCCGCCGCACTACCTCAACCTGCCCGGCGCCCGCACCGTCAACACCCAGGCGGTGCGGGCCGCCGCCCGCACCCTGGACGCCGCCCTGCACGCACAGAGCATGGTCTGCCTCACCGCCGAAGCCGGCGTCGGCAAGACCTTCACCCTGCACCTGCTCTGCGAACGGCGGCCCGCCCTAAACGTGCTGCGACTGCTGCCACGGCCCCAGGCCCGCCCCGACGACCTGCGCCGCAACCTCTACCACGCCCTCAGCCTGCCTGGCGCCCCACCCCAGGACGCCGGCATCTGCGACGACTACCTCCGTCACGCCCTGAGGCAGCCGCACCGCCTCATCGCGGTCGACGAGGCGCACCAACTCTCCCCCTCCTGCATCGAATACCTGCGCCACCTCCACGACGACCCCACCCCACAGGTCACCATCCTGCTGCTCGCCAGTCGGCCCCGTCTCAAAGCCCTGCGCTCCCAGCCGACCCTGATGAGCAGGGTCACCACCTGGCACCACCTCGAACCGCTCGGCGAAGACGAACTCGGCACCGTCCTGCCCGCATTCCACTCCCTGTGGCAAGACATCCCAACCACCGTTCTCAGCAGCCTCGATGGCCAATGGGCCCACGGCAACTTCCGCCGCTGGGCCGCCCTGACCCACCAGCTGCACACCAGCCTGCGCCGCCACCCCCACCAACCACCCGACCCGGCAACCCTCCTGCACCGCCTCAAGCCCAGGACCCACACCACATGACCTCACCTGCCACCACACCGGACGACGCCCACGGCAAGTGGACGCCACATTGGTCACCTGACCACACCGATCCCGCACTGCCGCCGATCACCCTGATCACCGACCCGCACGACCAGACCGCCCACACCACCACGGCCCTCGCCGCCCACCACCCCGAACACGGCCGCATTGCCGTCCATCCCACACCTCTGGCCACCGCCCCCGCCTACCTCGCCCACGACCTCATCCGCGCCCTGGGCAAGCACCTGCCGCCCCCCGAAATCGACCCGCCCTGGTGGATCGGAAACGCCGACGACTCCTGGCGTGTGGCCGTGGCATGGACCCACGCCCTCGGCATCCGCCACTACATCGTCTGCCGCGCTCACCGCATCACCAGCCGTCATCTCGAGCACCTCATGGCCCTGCGTGAACGCACCCGCATCCGCCTCACCCTCATCGTCAGCGGCTCGACCCCAGCGGCCCTGGCCGACACTCTCAGCGCCGTAAGCCACCAAGAAATCGACACATTCGAAGCAGCCCGCCACCACCTGCACACGGCCGACCACAGCACTCCGCCGCCCACCGACCGCTACCCCTGGTGGCAGTCCGCTGCGTTCCCGGTCCCCGACGACGAGCCGTGGTACCAGCTGCCCCCGCGCCCTCGCCGCCCGGCCGGGCGGCCCGGCGAAGTCAACACCAGCACCCGCGGCACGCCCACTCGCCTTCCCTCACAGGACAGCCCGCCGCCTGCCACAGCCCTCACCCCCGCACAGCACGACGTCGTAGCACAGCGCATCCACAGCCGCATCGCCCACCCCGTCCACGCAGCTGCCGTCGCCATCCGCGCCCTGACGGGCTACGAAACCGACCAACTACCGCAACTCACCATCCCCACACCGCAACGCCCGCATGCCGACCTGCCCGCTTGGGCTCGCCTCCTGCACAACGCCGCCCGCATCTACGCCGAACTCGATAGCTCCATCCGCCCCGACCTACCCCAACATCTCTCGGGCGCCGACAGGGCCTTCCGGCTGACGGCATGGGACAGGAACGACGTCGCCCACGCCACCGAGACCTGCCACCTCGTCGCCGATCCCACCGGCCGCCCCAAGCCACCCAAGAGGACACGCCGATGAGCAGCTTCCCCGCTATCGATGCCCCTGCTCGCCGCGCACCCCCTGCCCCGCCCGCCGAACGCGGCCTCCCGCGCTGGGAGCCCGACAGCCTGCCGCGCCCGCGATGAGGGGGCCGGCCTGCCGGTCACCCATCGTGCGGAGGCGGGGGCTGTGTCGGGGCGGCAGGGATGAACACCGCGAGGCACCGGAACTCGCCTGCTGGGCCCTCCAGACGCGAGTACGGACGCCAGGAGAGCGTGTAGGAGCCGCGCAGTACCCGGGTGTTGCCCGGGAAAGAACCGCCAGCCCACAGCAGCGTGCCGCCCAGCTCCCGGCCCTCATGGATGCGGAACTCTTCGTCCCTGGTGGGCGTACTGCGCTGCCGGGGACGCCACAGCGAGGCCTCGTTGGTGATGAGCAGCGCAAGCCCGTTCTGGTCCGCACGGTCACAGAAGCGCTCCAGCCGGGCCACGTCCCGCAAGAATTCCCTGCGTGCAACATCGGGTGCGTTGTGACCGCGCAGGGCGTAGTCCTCGGGAGGCAACCCGGCTGTGCCTGTCCACTGCCGGGTGACGTACTTGAATTCGATAGCTGTACGTCCGGCCTGCCCCAGGCACAGCAGGTCCAGGTACTCCGACGCATCGTTCCCACGCACCGGGATCTCCAGCCGGCACCTGACCTCCTCCCGCGCCGCCTCGCCGACCGCGAGAGCGAAACTGTGCTGGAGATCGGCCTCGGAGTGGAACACCGGCCGACGGGCCCGCAGGCACTCCAGGACCTCATCCAGAACGGCACTGCCGGCGATCGTCTCCTGGGCATCAGGCGGAGTTGAGGACATCGGTGCGGTCACCGTGCCATTGAAGCCTGCGGAGCCAACCCGCGTCAGCGGATCGCTGCCGCAAGGAAACCGGCAGGGCGGGACTGAGCTGAGCCTCCTGAGCCGTCCGGACCGTTGCTGAACGCAGGAACCGCAGGGCCCCCACCACTGGAGCCGGACGGGCGTGTGCCCCACTCGCGAAAGCGCCGGCAGCCCGGAGTTTTTTGACGCGTCTTCAGGAACTGCACTAGAGTGAGTCCGTAATCAGATAACTGAGTTCGCTTGAGGGGGTGAGGGAGTGGCCGTGCTGCTGACGACTGGGCAGGCCGCGGACGAACTCGGCTGCGGCATCACGACCTTCCGTCGCCTCGTGCAGGCTGGCCTGCTGCCGGGCCTGTCCCGCCGTGGCGTACGCGTCATGGTCCCTCTGGACACGCTCCAGGCCCTCGCCACCCGCCGCCGCGCCCCGCTGGAACAACTAGCCGCAGCGGAGATAGCGGTCCTGCGCGTGGATGTGGCCCGACCGGCACCGGAGCCCGACCGGCCGTGGACTGGCTTCGCCGCCACCCTCACTCCCGACGACCTGCTCAAGAGCCTGCGCGGCTGGTGGCGCTGCGACCCGGCCAGCGTGGCCGCCGGGGGAGTGCTGCCCGTGACGCTGTCGGGCTACGTCGTTGCCGTTCTGACCGGCCTGCAGCGGTGGGAGAAGAACTGCACTGGCCGCCACGCCTTCCCTCAGGCCCGCCTGGCCGGCTACGTCACCGACCTGGCAGCACCGCACAGCACTCTCACCTCCCGTACCGACGGCGACCAGCACCTCGCGCACCTGCTGCTCGGGACCCGGCTACCCTCCGACTCCGGCGGCCCGATCGCTTACGTCACCACCCACACCACCGGCTGAAACGCCGCGCAGAAGGAAGCCTCATGGACGCGCAGAGCTACAGCGCCACTCTCGCCGAGCTGCGCACCGTGCGGGACCAGATCAAGAAGACCCGGGCCGCGCTGGCGAAGCAGGAAGCGGACCGCGACAAGCTGGTCATCCAGCTGGCCTCCCATGCGAGGGCGAAGGCCGAACGGATCGCCCCGGCGGCCGGACTGAGCGTGGCTGACGTCGTCGCTCTCGCCCCGGCCCTGGCCCCTGACCACCTCGTCACGCCCGAGACCCCGCAGCCGCAGACCGCCGAGCCCGCCACCGCCCAGACCGCCCCCGAAGCGGCACGGGCACCGGCCCCGCCCCAGGACACAGAACCCGCCATGCCTCCCGCTTCCACCCGCCCCGTCCCGCAGGAAGCAGCGCCCCCGCCGCCCCCGGTGCCGCCCGCGGCCTCCGAGATTCTGCGCGAGCTGCCCTCCATGCCCGAGGACACCCACGGGGACAACTGGTTCACGCACAGCCCAGGGCTGGCCTCCACCCGGCCGAACTTCACCCAGCAGGCCCGTTCCACTGTCTTCCTCGACACCACCACCGGTGTCCTGGTCCACCGCAGTCAGACCCACCGCCTCGACCTGGGCAACGCCACGGCCGCGGACATTCTCACCGCTGTCTTCCGCACCATTCCCGAGGGCGTGGAGCGGATCTACATCACCGCCGGTGACCCCTGGCACCGCGAAACCGACCGCTACCCCTACCTCCGTGACGCCGTCGCTGCCTGGCTCAATGCTCCCGTTCCGGGCTGGCGGACCGACACCGGGCGCGGCCGAGACCGCATGGCCGGGCACTTCGTCCACGCCCGTCACCCCGTCGGCCGCTACCAGCGCGAGAGCGGCGACAGCCATGTCGAGATCCGTTCGGTGGGGGAGTGGTTCGACCTCGGCACGGACGACGATCCGCACACCGTCCGTGACGCGTTCGTCCTGCTGTGGCAGGCGCTGCGCCGCCACTGGCCGGACGCCGTGATCATGGGCTCCCCCTCCCAGACCGGCCGTGACCTGTGGACCCGCACCATCCCCGCCCGCGGCCAGTTCTCCGACGGCTTCCCTGTTCTGTCCGAGGAACTGCGCGGCCTGCTGCACGCGACCGCGGGCCAGGGCCGCAACGAACTGCTCACCCCGCCCCGCGTGCCCGAACAATTGCCCCAGCTCGTCGAGTACGACCGCACCTTCGCCTACGCCAAGCACACCTGGAAGTCGCCGGTCGGCGCCCCGCGCCGTATCGCCGGCGCGACGTTCGCCGCATGGTCGGAGAAGGAACAGCAGCGTGCCCTGTATGGGTGCGGGCACTGGCAGGTGCGGGTCACCGTTCCCGAGGGCTGGAACCACGTCGGCCTCCTGCCCGCCCCCGCACCCGGCGACCGGGCCTGGCACTACCCGGCCACCCCCGGCGCCACCTTCACCACCTGGGCCGGCGGCCCCGAAGTCCACACCGCCCTGACCAACCCCCTCGCCCCGTGGAAGGTCGAAATCCTCAACGGCATCCTCTGGGACGACGGCAAACCACTCGACGACTGGGCCAGGAAACTCAAGGAGACCTGGACCAACCTCTCCGCCCAGGCCCACTTCCAGGGCGAGGCCCAGCAGGCCCGCGCCGCGCACCTCGCCTCCCGCGCCGTGCGATCCATCCTGCTGTACGGCATCGGCTCCTTCGCCCAGCGCCCCCGCATGGTCACCGGCACCACACCCCGGGCCCAGGAACGCGACGTGCCCCCGGACGCCGAGATCATCGGCTTCGACGACGACCAGATCACCTGGCAAAAGCCCACCGGTTTCAGCCGTGACCCCAACGCCCACCCCGAATGGGCCGCCGCGATTTGGTCCGGCGCCCGCGCCGCCCTGCTCACCCAGCGCCACCGCGACGACAAGACCTACGCCGGCGCCCTCCACGTCCCGCCCGGCACGGTGGTTGCGTTTCGTACCGACGCCCTGTACCTCACCCAGCCCCAGAGCTGGCCGCACCATCACCAGCCCGGCGACTACCTCCTTAAAGGCAGCTTGACCGGCCCTCTGCCCGCCCCCACCACCGAAGAGGCCCTCCTCGCCCTGCGTGACGCCGGACGCGCCGCCATCGCTACTGGCCAGGAAGCCTGATGCCGCCCCGCCGACGCCGCAACCGCCCCGCGCCGCCGCGCCAGTTGAACGAAGCGGCACAGTTGGCCGACCGCCTCCAGACAGCCGGCTACACCAAACGGGACATCGCCCGCATCATCGCCCGCGACCCCTCCCTGGTCTCGCAGTTCTACACCAAGAACAAAGGCGCAGCCTTCGTCACCGCCCTACGCGAAGTCGTGAGCGCCGTCGAAGCAGGAGGCATCACCGACCTGCCCGAACTCGCCGCCATCGCCGCCCGCCACACCAGCCGCCGCACCACCGCCTCCGGCACCCGCGCCCGCGTCCGCAGCAAAGCCGTCCTCATCACCCCCACCGGCACCGGCACCGGCCGCGTCGCAGCCCAGGCCATCGCCTCTGGCTCCGCCCGCCTGCGCCCCCTGATCGCCGAAGCCGCCCGCCACGGCCTGCGCCTGGCCTTCACCGTCCGCCTGGCCAAGACCGGCTATCTGCACCCCTCCGGCAGCCGCACCGACTCGCCCGGCATCCGCCGCGACGTCACCCAACGCGCCGACCACACAGAGGAACGCTCCTACGGCTCCGCCCAGACAGGCGGCTTCGACGCCGCCGACTTCGCCGGCCGCGTCGACGCGGCCGGCGGCGACGTCACCGCCGCCATCCACCAATGGCTCGTCGAGACCGGCCGCATCCACCCCGACGCACAGATCGTCCACCTGGAAGTCCGCACCTGGCGGCCCGCCCCACGCCGCTGAGCCCTCAACACGCCGATCCCGCGCAGCTTTTGAGGGCCCGGCCACCACTGTGCGCGTCCGGGCAGGACTCTGCGTGTCAGGCGCCCGGCCGGGCGGGACCACCGCAAGGCCGGCGCGGGAACGCCTGTTGGCGGCCCGCGGGCCCGGCGGAAGGAACAGGGATACCGGGCGCTCTCTGCCAGCCCGTGTACCCGTGGTTTTTTCTTGCGGGCGCCGAAGAGAGAGCCCCGCCTACGTTGGCTTTGCGCCGCCGCAGGGGCTGGACGGTGCCGGTGGGCCGGTTCCAGGGAGACCCCAGGCGCTGAGAGTCCGGGTGTTCCTCGGCGTGGCGATATTACGGGTGGGAAGCCCTGCTTCCCCTGTGCACGACGCCTGCTCTGTGAGCGTGCCGCTATGGGCATGGGATGGGCGGCAACGGGCGCCGCGTGCCAGGCCTCGCCGTCGTGTGAGGCGTGAACGGTTGCCACGACACCTCGTCGGTGTCGCGATCCTGGCGCCACACAGCCAGCGCCCGGACCGCGATGAGCCGGTCGAGCAGTTCGGCCGTCTGCTGTCGCGAGTGCCCGCTCAGGTGGGTGAGCGCGTCCATGTCGAGGCGGCCCGCACCGCGGTCGGTGGTATGCGCGGCCAGGATGAGAATGATCAGCCGCAGTGCGGGCGGCGAGGCCGCGGACAGGCGCAACGGTGTGGGGTGCAAGGCCCAGTGGGCGCCACGGCAGCGTGCTCTGCGGCCAGGGATTTGATCCAGGACGGCGGCGTCGAGTAGCTGGACCACCGCTGGGGTGGACCTGAGGTCGGGGTATGTGAGCCAGGCCCCGTGAGCCAGCTCCTCCCAGACTTCTGAACGCCCGTGCAGCCGCATGCCGCGCAGCAGGCCCGCACGCAGACGAGCGCGACCGCGGGCATCGGCACGCAGCGCGCACTGGACGGCGAGCAAGCGGGCGGCGGGGGAGGTGAACTGAGGCAGTGCGGCGGCGAGATAGGTGAGCGTCTCCCGCACCCGCAGGCGTTCCTCTGACCCGAGCCGGTGCGGGCCGCGTGCAGGTGCCGGCGGGGCGGGGGAGCGCGGGCTGCCGAGCTGTGTGTCAGGGACGACGGCGGTGTGGCTGGTCGCAGCAGCGCATGCCGCGCAGGTGTCGGCGAGCCGCCAGGCGCGGCCGCCGCGGCTTTGAGTGAGGGCGAGCAGAACCGGGCCGGCACAGCCGCGGTGGCGCGGATGCCAGCGGCAGTCCTGGGCCCGGCACTGGCAGGTGCGCAGATGCCTGGGCAGCACGTCGGTGCGCGCGTGGCAGGCCAGATGGGCCAGGGCGGCGGACCGTGCGGAGGACGTCTCGCACGCAGGCGCGTGGGCGGTGCACTGGGCGCAGACGAGGGTGGGCCCGCCCGCCCGCGGGTGCAGTTCCACCGTCCAGATGCGCCGCACCGCGGCACCGCCGAGCCTCATCGGCCGACCGTCCTCCTGTCTGTCCGTATTCATGGAGCGCCGGAAAGCCTGCGGCCAGGCATTCCGGACGGACGCACGGTAGTGCAGATCCCTGCACCACGGTCGCGCGAGCCCGCGAGAAGAAAGTGCAGAAACCCGCACTGACGGGGCAGAGGTCTGCACCGTCGGATGGTGGGGTGACGATCATCCCGCCCGACCCCAACCTCAACGCGCTGCGCGTCGAACTCGTGCGGCTGCGGGGCGAGCGCGGATGGACCTACGACGAACTCGCCGAACGCAGCAACCTTGCCCGGCGCACCCTCATCGACCTCGAACACGGCCGCAGCACCGGGAACATCACCACCTGGCACGCCCTGGCCCACGCCTTCGACGTCCCCATCGAACACTTCCTCACCTCCCTGTGCGAGGGCCACCCCGTTCCCGGCGCACCCCAGCCCTGACCCGGCCGCACCGCCAAACCGCTCACCGGACGCGGAAAGAAATCACCCGCCAGGGCGAGAGGGAATCGAACGACTGATCCTCACCTCGGGCAGGCGTTCCCGCACATGGGGCCGATCGTGTGACATCCCCGAAAGCCGCCCCCGGCCGTCGGCGCGTTATCTGTCACGGTCGCCGCCATGCGCCCCCATGCCCTGCACAGTGACCGTCACTGGGACGGCAGCCCCCGCCACATCTCCCGCCGCCGCGGTCTGCAGATCGCCCCGACCAGCCCCAGCCGACTGCTCCGCGCCGGCCAGAGCGGCCGCTGCCGCCACTGCGGCAACCGCATCGAGTGGTACCCGCGCCACGACGACCGCCCCATCGCCCTGCACCCCGCAGAAGTCGCCACCGCCGACACCCCCGCCTCCAGCCGCTGGCACATCGGCGGCGGCATCGCCCACCCCCACGACGACGGCAGCGCATGGTGCCGCATCCCCCACGCCCGCCTCTGCCCCCGACAGCCTCCCCGCTCCCACACCGGCAGCACCACCCGGCTCACCGTGCTGCGCCGCGAACTTGCCGTGCACTCTCGCCGCCTGATCGACACCGGCGCCTTCACCCCCCAACCCCACACTCACCCCCCTGCTGCAACACCCGACGACGCCAGACAATCCACCCGCCCCGTCGTCCGGATCCTCCTCGTCAGCTACCTCGGCCACAGCCCCCTCGAAGACATCCTCTGCGTCGCCCAAACCCGCCAACGCCGCCGCTGCACTCACCCCGTCCTCACCCCGCACCACCCAGCGGGCCGCTGGAGACTCCTGCCCACCAGCCCCAGCCACGGCCAACTCACCCTCCCCGACACCACGATGGCCGTATACGACCTCAGCCACCTGCCCTACACCGACCAACTGCGCTGGCGCGCCCAGCACTGCCCCACCCACGCCACCGGAACCGCCCCCGATCTCACCCGCGCCGACTGGCAGGTCTTCGACCCCCTCCTGCACGCCACCCACATCCACCAGCATCTCCCGCACCCGCCGGCACCGAGCAGGAACAAGGACCGGCGATGACACACCACGCCATGGAGATCGTCCTCACCCGCCCCCTTACCCCGCAGGCCCTGCACCGCGCTGCCCGCGTCATGCCGCTCGCCGCCAACCGCGACGCCACCCACCTCATGACCCTGGTACGGGCCAGGACTCCCCACCGAGCCGTCCACCGACTTCGCCGCCGGTTCGACGATCTATTGCCCATCGACGTCATCACCACCCACTACCCGGACGCAGACCACAAGATCCTGCTCAACGTCGCCTTCCCGCCCGCCACTCACACCGCGCTCAAGGCTGAAGCCGACCGCGCGGCCCAAAGCCCCGAGCGATTTGTGGAACTGGCCCTGCACCGGGCCCTGGCCACGTACGCCGACCAGGAGACCGACCGCCTCGACCGCGCGGTGCGCCAGCTACTGGCCCACACCACCCCCGCCCATCTGCTGTCTGCCGTAGGGCACGCGCTGAGCCGACTCCCCGAAAGCCCCACGCCATGAAGCCGACCGACGAACAAACGGCCGCAGCCGACGCCTTCCACGCCGGTGACCACCTGGCCGTGCAGGCCGGCGCCGGCACCGGGAAGACCACCACCCTCGCCCTCCTCGCCCGCGCCACCCACCGCCGAGGCCGCTACCTCGCCTACAACCGGGCCATCGCCCAGGACGCTACCGCCCGCTTCCCGCGCAACGTCCTGTGCAAGACCGCCCACGCACTCGCCTACGCCGCCGTCGGCCACCGCTACACACGCCGCCTTGGCGCCCCCCGACGCCCCGCCTGGCAGACCGGACAAGCCCTGGGCATCACCAGAGCTATCCGCATCGGCGAACGCGAGGTCACGCAGAAGGCCCTCTCCAACGCCACCCTGCGCACCGTCACCCGCTTCTGCCACACCGCAGACGAGGCCATCACCCACCACCACGTCCCCCAACTGCGTGGCCTGGAAGGCACCGACCTCCACGGAGAACTTGCCGCCCACCTCGTGCCGTTCGCCCGCAAAGCCTGGGCCGACCTCCAGTACCCCGACGACCGCGCCGTCCGCTTCGACCACGACCACTACCTGAAAATCTGGGCCCTCACACAGCCGCACATCGACGCCGACTTCCTCCTGCTCGACGAAGCCCAGGACACTAACCCCGTCGTCGAACAGATCTTCCTCAACCAGCGTGACCACGCCCAACTCGTCATGGTCGGCGATTCTGCCCAGGCCATCTACCACTGGCGCGGCGCCAAAGACGTCATGACCGCCTTCGACGGCACCCGGCTCGTCCTGTCGCAGTCCTTCCGCTTCGGTCCCCACCTCGCGGCCGAGGCCAACCGCTGGCTCCACCTCGCCGACGCCCCGGTCCGCCTCACCGGCACTTCCTCCGTGCCCACCGCACTCGGACCCGTCACCCACCCGGACGCCGTGCTCTGCCGCACCAACGTCGGCGCCATGACCCAGGTCATGGCCCTCATGGCCGCCGGGCAGCGAGTCGCCCTGACCGGGGGAGGGGACAGCCTGCAGGCCCTGGCCCTCGCGGCACGCGACCTGAAGGAAGGCCGCCGCACCCACCATCCCGAGCTGGTCCTCTTCCCCTCATGGGGAGAGCTCCAGGACTACGCCGCCCACGACCCCGCCGGCCGCGACCTGCAGCCCCTGGTCAACCTCGTCGACAGCCACGGCACCGACACCATCCTCACCGCCGTCACCCGTCTCGTCCCCGAGCCGCACGCCCACGTCACCGTCTCAACCGCCCACAAGTCGAAGGGACGCGAATGGCACCAGGTGCTCATCGCCGACGACTTCGCCCGCCCCAAGGACAGTCCCGTCGACGCCGTTACAACCCCGCCCGACCCCGTCGACGAAGCCGAAGCCCGCCTGGCCTACGTCGCCGTCACCCGCACCCGCCAGCGACTCGACCTCGGCGGGCTCTCATGGATCCACGACCACCCCGATGGCAACCCCGCAGGCTGAAACGGCACATCTGGCCTGCTCGAAGGGCCGCACCCTCATCGCCGCAGCTCACGCGCACCACTCTTGACCCAGCCATGACCGCAACCCCATCAGTACGCCCGCGGAGACCTCCCCTCGCCGGCGACCACGGCGGATTCCAATTCCTCAACGACGTGGTGGAGCTCATCGAGGGAGCCCTGCAGATCATGGTCTGCGGCGACGTCAACCTGGATGAACCCTGATTCCAGGGCGCTGTGATCGGCAACTGGCGCCCCGACAGCGAAGGGAACCGCAGCGCCCTGTTCCCCTGGACTGGCTTGCCTGACGACATCGGGTGCGGTTCCTTTCAAGTGACGGCCGCGATCAAGTTGTGAGGTCATAGTTCCGCTGGTGGGTGGGTCAGGCGTCGTGCCGGAAAACCATGCGGCGGGGAACCGTGCTGCGTCGGGATACTGGGCGGGTGAGCGACGCCGTGGCTGAGTACGAAGCGGATACTGAACAGTTGATGCGAAGGGTCTACCTCGGCGTGCGCGAGGACAGCCTTGACCCGCAGGACGTTGTCGCTCTCGCGTGCGAACTGCTCGACTGGTTCCATCACACCGATGCCGTCCTGGAGGTCGTCGAGCGGAACCCGGCCGCGGTGCCGCAGGCGGAGATGACCGCCCTGGCCCGGCGCATCCTGGACGACGTGGGCTTCGATCCCGGCTTCGACCTCGCCCCCGAACGTCTGGAGACGTTGCGCGCCGCGCTGCGAATCGTGGCCCGCGACCTGCCCACGCGTGGGATCGAGGGCGAACCGGAGATCGAGATTCTGGAGGACTGGTTCCCGGTGGGAGCCGGTGTCCGCCTTGCCGACGGTGAACGGCTCAGCTGGGGCGGCCCCATCCTGCCGAACATGTGCGACGACCCGGCCATGGCATTGACCAGCCTGTCGATCCTGATCCAGGAGAGCCTGCTCGAACGGACCTGGCAGGTCTGGCCGGTGTGCCCCGGGCATGGCCTCGGCGTTCACGGCTCGGAGCGGGACGGTGCGGCCGTGTGGTGGTGCGCGGGAGATGGCGGACACATGCTGGCGCCGGTCGGTGAACTCGCGCGCGCTCTCGGCCGCCGTCGGCCCACGTAGGGTCGGCGGTGGGGTGCAGTTCGTTTCGGACGACCGCCGTGATCAGGCGGTGGGTGCGTGGTCCCGCTGGTCGGTTGCAGGGTAGAGGCGTTCGTGTTCGCGGGCGGCGTGGTAGCGCCAGTAGGGGTCGAGGTCTCCGTTGGAGAGGACGGCACGCAGTCGCAGTACGGCTTCCGCTGCGTGAAGGCCCCAGCGGGCGCCGGTGATGTCGAGGCGGTCGGCGATCAGGTGGCGGCAGGCGCCCTCGACCGCGCCGGTGGCGATCGGCCAGCCGTTTTCCAGCGCCGTGTCGTAGCAGAGCTGATCGAGGTGGCCGGTCAGGTAGCGGCCGCAGGCGTCGACAGCCTCGCGCCGGGCAGCCGGCACGTGTTCCCGCTCAGCCTGGCTGGTCATTTCGGCGGCGGTGTGCGCAGCCTGACCTGCGAGGATGGCGGTAAGACGGTCGGCGGCCCATGCTTCGGCTTCGGTGGTGCCGGGTTTGTGGAAGGCGTGGGCGGCGGCCCAGACGTACTCGGCAACGTGCACGAAGTCCAGCAGGACGTGGACCGTGACGCCGCGGCGGCCGGTCTCGGCACTGATCAGGTCGAGCTGGTGGCGGGCGCCGTCGACCAGCACGACCCACGGCCGCAGATGTTTCGGGTCACGGGCCTCGGCCTGGTCGAAGGCGTCGGAGATGACCTCCTCGGGCGAGCGGACCAGCGAGGCGGTGCACCACTTGTTCTCGGCCCGCGGTCCCGGACGGGCGGGACGCTCACGGCTCCGGCCGCCGGGAGGGTGGATCACGTCGTGCGGACGTCTGGGGGCGGGACGCGTATCGAAGACGCAGGCCACCGTCGCCATCCGCTTCCGGTTCGGCTTCTCGCCCGGCGCAAGCCGGCCGCGGTGACCGACCGCCGCTTTCGCGGCGGCCCGGCGGGTGGCCTCCCGCAGGGCCTCAGGCCGCATGACCACGCCCTTGCCGTCCGCCTGGATCACCAGCGGCATCGTGCGGCTGCACGGGATCGGGATCCGGGTCCGGTAGAAGCCGTCGACATCGACCGCGGCGGCGACCACGAGCTCTTCCAGTCGGCGTTTGCCGAGTACGTTCCCGCAGCGGCGCGTCACTGCGTCGTGGGCTTGGTCGAACGAGCCGCGGACGGCCTCGGTCACCGCGAGCCGCCGTAACCCCGTCGAGTGCCGGCCCATCGGCAGCGACAGCACAGCGTCGGCGGGGTGGACGTTGCCCACGCCCCGGCCCCGGTGGGCGACTCTGGCGACCCGGACCATCCCGAACACGGTGGCCAGCCAACGCGAGTGCCCGCTCTCGCGCCAGGACCGCACCCGGCCTTCCGGCCCCACCACAACCGGCCCGGCACCGGAACGAACCTGTCCCTCCTCCCGTGCCGCGCGCAGGTCGAGGTGGTCCTGTAGCAGCAGACGAAGCAACTCCCGGCCAGCCGCGTCGAGGTATTCCTCCAGCTCAGAGTGGTTCCACGTGCTCGCATCGCTGCCCGACAACGTGGTGGTCAGCGTCTCGAAGGCGCTGAGGGAACACGCAAAGGGGTCAGCGGTGGCATGAGTGTCGTACGGTGTCATCTCCAGGGCTCTTCCCGTCCAGCATCGATTGGGTCGCACCTTCGAATGTAGGCGCGGAAGAGCCCTGCTGTTAATGGGAGTTGGGCGAAATGGTCCCGCGGCGACGGGCCGGAGTGAACATGCCCGGGGTGTCCTCGTCCAGCCAGCCCCGTTCCACCAGCCGCTTCAGCTTCGCCCTCGTACCCTCGATCTTCCCGGTCTCGGCCGGCAGCCCGATCCTCGGCACGACCTGCTTGGCGCGGACCGGCCCCGGCGCGTCCGCCACCACCTCCACGATGTCCCGATACATCTGTGACAAGATCTCCGGCCCCATCCCGGGCTGCCAGTTCGGCACCGTCAGGACCCCGATGACCTGCCGCTCGGCCCCTGCATACGCCGACGCCATCAGCTCATCCACAGGCGCCTGTCCGGCATCGACGGCCGCCACCGACCTCTCCGGACTCATCTCCGCAAGCACCTCTGCGACCGTCTCCCGCGCGATCCGCAACCGCTCCAGCCCCTCCCTGGCCATCTCCAGCTTCCCGGACAGCTCGGCAAGTTCGGCTTCCAACCCCTCCACCCGAACCCGGGCAGCTGCCTCGCGCGCTTCCAACTCCTCGAACAGCGAGCCCATCCGCCACCCCTCCTCCACGACCACGGTAGAGACGAACGGCCCCGAACGCAGCCCCGCTCAGTGCTCTTCCAGCTCACCCCTTCCCTTCAGAGGAACCGCACCCGACGACATCTCTAGCGTGCGGTTGGCCGCACCGCCCTCAGGCAGGCTCGTTGGCGTTACGAGTAGCCGAGCGCTGCCGGAGGACGTGCCCCAGGGGCGCGCGGCGGGGGAGAGGAGGCGCCCTCGGTCGTGACGGCGGACTACGGAAACATGACCAACTCAAAGCGGTGCTTGGACCAACCCCGCATGTGGTCCGTAGGCGGTAAGCACGATGTCGCTACAGCGTGGACGGGCTCGCCCCTTCCGCGCGCTTATGCGGCCGGCAGTGTCACGCGTGCCCAGACGGACTTCCCGCGCGCTTGGGAGTCAGTGGTCCATCCCCACGTGTGGCTGAGGGCATTCACGATGGGCAGTCCTAGGTGACCTTCGGCCATAGGCGAAGGAGCAGTGAGCCTGGGACGGAGTTGGCTGGGATCGCGCACGACGCACAGTAAGGTGCGCGGGCGCAGGGCGAGAGCCAGCCACACCCCAGTTTGGAGACTGTCCTCCGGCACCGTGTCAGGCCGGCCGTGGCGGACTGCGTTGGCGACGAGCTCGGAGGCGATCTGGACCGCGTCGTCGCAGATGCTGTGCAGATTCCAGCGACGTACGGTCTGCCGAGTGAACTGCCGCGCGATGTAGCAACAGTGGTCCGAGGCGACCGGGATCTTGCGGGCAGAAAAGGGCGTGCTGCCCAGCCCCGATCGGACGGCCAGGTTGGGCGTCGAGGCTAGGGGCTCACCGAGGAACAGCAGGCGCCGTCTTCGCTCATCGCGCGCGGCAGACGTGGACTGTGGCTGGATTGAATCCTTGCACCGTGGCGTCATCGTCCGTCCCCCGGAACTGGTGCCGTGCCGTGGCACGACGTGCCGTCGTGACCCGTCACTATTCCGGCCCGCTCCTCGTTCCTGCAAGCGCGGCTCTGCAATTGCAGAGCTCAGATATTCGCACAGACAGTCGTCCGGCTATCAGCACCGACGACATCGTTGGCTGATGTCGGGCACGACTCGGAGGGGCACGGTGAGGTATGCAGCGAGTGGAAAGCAGTGCCAGCACAGGCGTGATCGAAGCGGTGCGCTGGTGTAAGAGCCGCCGCAGTGGAGGGAGCGGAAACTGCGTGGAAGTGGCACGTCTTTCCGGAGGGGAGGTGGCGATTCGCAATTCCCGGTTCCCCGACGGGCCCGTCCTCGTCTACACGCGCGAAGAGATTGCGGCCTTCCTCGGGGGCGTCAAGGACGGCGAGTTCGACTTCACTCTCTCGTGACCGAGAGTTGAAGCATGGCCATCTGCTGACATGACCGAGTTCCGGCTGCCATACTCAGGCTTCTCAAGAGCCCAATTGGAGTGCCCGTATGGCAGCCGACCGTCAGGCGCCGTCGATCCTCGGATTCCCGCACCGCCCGGAATGGGGCCCTGCAGCACACCGCAAGGCGCTGGCCGGGCACCTGCGCCGCTGCCGTGACCATGCGGGGATCGCGCCCCGGCAGGCCGCCCGGTGCATCCACGCCTCCGAAGCAACGATCAGCCGGATGGAGAACGGACGGACGGCCTTCAAAAGCGCCGAGGTCGAAACGCTCCTCGATGCCTACGGGGTGAAAGATCCGCTGGAGCGTACCAGGATTGCCGACCTGGTCCGGGAAGCGGCGAAGCCGGAGGTGTGGCAGCCCTACGCCAATGCGGCGCCGCAGGGCCTGCGGCCGCTGCTGGCCGTGGAACCGGCTGCTCGTCGCATCATCTCCTACGAACCGCAACTCGTGCCGGGCTGGCTGCAGACCGAGGAGTATGCCGAGACCGTGATCCGCGCGGTCCATCCGACCAAGCCGGCTGGGGAGATCGCCGAACGCGTGGTCCTGAGGACGCAGCGCATCGAGATGTTTCGCCGCGCGGAATCCCCGCCGATTCTGCTGGCCGTGATGGACTCTGAGGTCTTCCGCCGCCAGGTCGGCACGCCGGGGGTGATGTACCGGCAGATCGAGCATCTGCTTGCGCTGCTGGAGGAACTGCCCTACCACCTCTATCTGCAGATCGCGCCGCTGACGGTGGGTGCCGCCGGGGCCATCGGGCACCCGGTTGTCCATATGCGGTTCTTCACCCCGGAGTACCTGCCCGACATGGTTTACCTCGAGCAGTACGAAGGTGCCCTGTACCGGGAGAAGCCCTCGGAGTCCGAGCGCTACCAGGCAATCCTGAACAACCTGTGCGGAGTGGCGAACCCCGCCGAGCAAACGCCGGCCCTGCTGGAGCAGGCGCTGGCCTTCTGGCGGCGGTGAATGCCTGGGAGTGGCCGCAAGTAGTGCACGGGCTCAGCGCGTGACGAAGCCCACCCCGCCGTACTCCTCCCACTCCCAACTGGGCTGAACAGGCACGTCGTTTGGGCGGGACCGCCATGCGGAGACCTCCACCAGACCCGGCTCGATCACATCCAAAGGCGCGCAGAAGCCGGCCACGTCCCGCCTCTCCCGCACCCGCCCCCAATGGCCCTGGGTCTGCTCGTCCATGAAGCGGCTGACGAAGTCACGCACATGGGCGGAATCACTGACGAGCTGGCACACCACCATCATGCTCCCGGCCGGCAGCCGGTCGGCGACCTGCGCTACCAGTTCCGCGGGCCGGTCGCTGTCGGGGATGCAGTGCAGTACCGACACGAACAGCGCTGCCACCGGCTCGTCGAAGTCGATGAGTCGACGCACCGGTTCGCTGGAGAAGATTTCGCCGGTCTCCCTCATGTCCGTTTGCAGCACGGCGGTGTTCTCATTGCTCGCCAGCAGCACGCCACCGATGGCACGGACGATGGGATCGTTGTCGACGTACACCACCCGGCTCGACGGATCTACTCGCTGGGCCACCTCGTGGACGTTGTCCTGCGTGGGCAGCCCTGAACCGTGGTCGATGAACTGCCGGATGCCGTACTCGGCCGCCAGGACGTGCACCACGCGCCGCAAGAACTCCCGGTTGTTGAGTGCGAGTTCGCGCATGCTGGGCACGTGTCTGAGCAGCTCATCGCAGGCCGCGCGGTCTGCCGGGTAGTTGTCCTGACCGCCCAGGAGACTGTCGTACATACGGGCCACGCTCGGAATCGTTACGTCCACCCCGTACGGCAAGCTCACGCGCGGTCCCTCCAGCCCCCGCACGCCCGGACAGCGTGCGCCATATGTCACGGAGTGTAGCTACACACTGCACAGGCAACGGGGCATCGAACGAAAAGTGCACCTCTAGGGGGACCGAGGTGGCAGACTGAGCAGGTCCACCAGACGTATTCCGAGAACCTCGGCAATACGCTCTCGGCTCAGGTGCATCTGCTCGTGCAGGAAGTGCGCATCCTTGTGCAGCGCTTGCTTCATCTGCCCGGCCGACGCCGCAGTCCCCCCGCACCCCACCGCACGGTCGACGTGGTCGTGCAGCATGCGCCAGGCGACGGCAGCGGGGTCAGCGCCTCCCAGGATCACTGTCCAGGACACTGCCAGTTCGGTGAACACCGCTGTGACGATCGGCTCTGCCTCTCCGCGCCGACCGATCCGCAATGCGGCGTACTGCAGGTATGGCTCGTAATGACGTTCGCGGAAGGCCGTAAAAGCCGCCAGAGCCGCGCGCGTGACCCGCGTCTGCGGTCTGCGGACGCATGCCTGCTGCCGCACGGGGACGACAGCAGGCGCGGACTCCCTGGAGCGGAAGGGCGGGCGGTGTCCGTTCACTGCTCCTCTTCCGGAACGGCGATGTGCGCCGTGCCCTCCGGAGTGCGAGGGTCGTCGCACATCAGAAAGGTGTAGTGCACTGCTTCCCACAACGGCTTGAAATCGAAGGGGCGTCCTCCGAGCGCGCACACAAGGGCGGAAAGTACCTCCCACTCGGGGACGTCAATGCCTGCCAGGACACGGCGAGCCGTGAGCGCGCTCACCGCCTTCGAGCTGAGACGCTCGATCCGCTCCGCGCTGGGCGACTTGGCAGCCAGGTAGAGTCCCCGCACAGCGGCATGCAACTGGCCGATGGCAGCAGCGACGGGTTGGCGGCCGTGCGCCGTCGTACCGTGCGCTGCCTCGAACAGCACGCGCAGCTCGGCCGGGTCGCAACCGAACAGGGTCGCCAGAGAACACGTCAGGTCCCAGGTAGGCAGACGGTCTCCCGACAGGACACGAGAGATGAACGACGGGGAGAGCATCGTGGAGTCGGCCACTTCCCGGATCGTCAGGCCGCTGGCCACCTGCAGCTGCGTCAGCGCAGACGCCAGCTGGTTTGCGGGGACCGCTTCAGTAACCGGATCGCCCACTGCCTCGTCCTGCGCATCGGCGATTCGGACCTGCTGAGGGCCACGCCACCGGGCAGGGGCGGCCCGCTTCTCATTGGCGTGAAGGTCCATCATCCGGGCCACCCTCTCGGGCCCCCACCGGGCCCGCGCAGTCTCTGGAGCGACGTGTGCGGCCCTGGCCACCGCTTCCCATTTCTCACCCCGGTGCCGGGCATCCTGCACCGCAGCCGCGGTGTAGATTTCCAGCTCCCTGCGGACCGCCTCGGCTCTCTCCAGGAGCGTGCCGAGTTCCTCCTGGCGCATCTCGCTGGCCTGCAACTGCTGCGCCAGCCGACGGACCTCGGCCGCTACCGCCCCGCCCAGAAGTCCCTGCACGGCCCCTGCCGGGGCCGTCCGCGCTTGCCGGCTGCGCTGAGCCCGTCGCCGGCAGGCAGGGCTGCAGTAGCGTCGACGCCGACCCGCTCCGTTGTGCTGCACGATCGGGTCATCACACACCGGACACTGCTCCGGCCGAGACGGATCAGTCCTCACGTTCTTATCCTTTTCCTCTGTCCCTCAAGACCCGGGCAACGTTCGCCCAGGAACCGATGTGCCAGCACCGGGTGGCCGGCGGCGACGTACGCCGACCGGCCACCCGGAGGGCCGGTGTCAGTCCAGTCGCGCCCAGAGGAACTCGATCCGCGACGTGCGGGCTGCTGCAGCCGCTACCGCGGTGAATGCCACGCACGCGGCCGCGGGCCATTGCTCGACGGACGGCAGGACAAAGGACAAAGCCAGCACCACGGCAGGGGCAAAGCTGGCCGTGACAGCGAAGGCACGCAGGCGTGCGTAATTCCGGTCGGCATTGCTACCGTCCAGACGCGTCCCGGACATCACGGTGCCCCGGACGACATTGCGGTCGGTCATCTTTCTCCTCTGAATTGACGGCTGATCAAAGTGCATGGGGTCCTGGTCTGTTGGTGCCATCCTCTGGGCCAGGGCCCCTACCTCGGCGTGACCTTAGCGCGCCCGCGGATTCCAGGGCCAACAGAGTGAGGCAATAACGGAAGATCTGGCCGCATCGATGTGCGAAAAGACTCCGGGAAGCACGACCCTGCTCTAATGCGCCCAGTCGACGTCGAATAGTGGCCATGCGTGAACGAAGTCGATCAATTCCGTCTGGACGCTTTCTGATACGCCGTACTCCGGCTCGTGAAAAATCAGATGGAGCTCACTCCGGCGCGCCCACGGGCGCGCGAGCGCCCCTCGCTTGATCCGCGCGCCGGGCCTGGAAGGCGCAGCCGCTGAGGATGCCCTGCCGCCGGAAAAGGATCACGAGCAGTTCGTCAAGGCCGATCACAGGCATGGCCCGGGGGCGAGGCCCTTCCTGGCCGACAGCGACAGCCGGGGCGCGTCGATGATGCCCCTGGACGCTGCCGCTGACGGGGCAGGGTGCCCGTGAGCCAGGCGCGAGCAGCCCAGGCCGACGCCTGAAGCTCCTGACTGTCAGTGGCAGCCCCTAGGCTCCGAACCGGAAGCACTACCAGTGCAGCCGCAGGCATGGTCAGGAGAGTGCGAGACCCTTGACGACAGTGCGCCCCACCCATCTCGTCGACCGGGCCGGCGTCACCATGGCCGGCTACCTCATCACAACTCGGCTGGGCTGGCTGTTCCGCGAGCAGGAGACCAGCGACGTCGGGATCGATGCGCACCTTGAGGTCGTATCCGGCGCCAGCATGAGCGCCCAATCCACCGGCGGCGCGACCGGACGCCTGCTGGCTGTGCAGATCAAGTCCGGGCAGAGCCAGTTCGCGGCCGCGGCTGACGGGGGATGGTGGTATCCCTGCGACGCCGACCACGCGGCGTACTGGACGAACCATTCCCTGCCGGTCACCCTGCTGCTGTTCGACCCGCGAAGCGAACGCGTCTACTGGCAGCACGTCAACGCCGACACCCTGGTGTCCACGGGTAGGAACTACAAGGTCTTTGTTCCCGCCGAGCAGCAGATCGACGAAGTCAACGCCGAGGCCCTCGCCCGCCCGGCTCGCCGACAGCAAGACACGGATCCCTTCAGTAACGCCACGGACCGTCTCCCCGGAAATGCCCGCACCCAGCTCCTGAAAAGCCATCAGGCCGGTCACGCCCACGCTCTGCCGCTAGCCGTGTTCCTCGCCGACGCTGATGACCCCAAAAACGCCGTCGGTGAACTACTCGCCGTCCCGCCCGCCTGGCTGAACGACCTCGACACCGAGCACGAAGAGGGCGCCTGGAAGTCCATCGCGGCCTACGCCAGCGACCATCAACTGGGCATGCTGGCCGTCAGAGCACTGGAGCGTGCCGCCGACGCTTCCCCCAGCGACCGGGGGCGGATCCTCGCCCTAGCAGCGTTCATGGCCACCACCCACAGTGCCGAGCACGCGCGCCAACTCGCGGATGCTGCCGTGGAAACAGACGGAAGCACCCTGCTCGTGGCAGCTGCCCGGGCCCTCCTGGATGCCGAAGGCCAACACCCTGCACATCTGCCCGACGCTATTCGGCGAGCACTGGCAACCGAGGAACCTGCCGCCACAAAAGACGTCAACATCCTGCGATTCGCGGCACACTGCCACTTCGCAGCCGACCGACACGACGAAGGCGAGGACCTACTCGAAAAGTCGCTGCGGCTGGACCCGGGCGAGCCGGCACTACAACTCGATCTCGCACAGTGCCTGTTGCGTCGCAGCGCAGTTGGCGCCCCGCGGCAAGCCTTCTTCGACACCGGCCGAGCACAACGCCTGGCCCAAGCCGCGCGCGCCGAATACCGTCGCTGGAGGGGCCCCAGCCACCACGCGGCCGCCATCCTCCTCGAAGCCCGGATGATAGCCGGTGACATCACCGCAGCCATCCATACTGTGATCGCAGAGCCCATAGGAGACGCGCAGGGACCGGAGACCTCCAGCCAGACACTCCTCATCGAAGCGGTACGTCTGGCTTACATGACGGGCCAGGCGGATCTCGCGACGACCCTTGCCGCCAGGCTTACCGGCGACGGTGAGAAACTCCAACTCCAGGCGTACGCATGCGAAGCGGACCCCACTGCAGATCGCGAAAGCTGCATCGCGGCGTGGGAAGCGGCGACGACGGGTGCCACCACCGACGATCAGCGCGCAACCGCCGCGTTCGCCCTCGCCAACCTCGGCGTCTGGCCGGTGCCCCACCTCGACCACCTCCGCGAACAAGGCGCCATCACGGAAGCCCTCTACCAGACACGCTGGGCCGCATCCGACGCCGCTCGCGGTGAGAGCGCCGCCGCGATCCGACGGCTACGTGAATGGGAAAGCAACAGCGTTGTCGCCGCGATGAAGCTCGTCGACCAGTACGAACGGCAGGACGAGTTGATGCTGGCTGCGGAAGCCGCCGAACGAGCCGGAAGACGCTTTGGCGAGACGTATCTCAGAGCACTCGCCGTCGACTTGTGGGACCGCTCCGGGCAGAGGGAACAGGCCCGCATTAGGGCTCTGACCCTGCTGGGCCGTCCATTCCTGCCGGCCGGCATGCGCGGGCAGCTGCGCCGCATGGTCGTCCAGTGGGCTTACGACCGCGCGGACTGGAGCGACATGGAAGACCATGCTCTAGTCGGACTGGCCGAACACCTCGGCATCGAACACGTCACCTCGGCAGAGGGCGCCGCTGGAACGGTTCCGCAAGCGGCGCTGCCGTTCGCCTGGGCGGCGATCCACGCCCAGCTCAGGAACCGAAATCTGGAAAGAGCGCGCGACACACTCGTCCGATTCGCTCCCCAAGTGCGCAACTCAGACGACGTCCGAGCTTGGCTCGCGCTTACTAGCTGGTCTGGTTGGACCGTCACTCTGGCGGCAACCGCGCTCGACCTGGCGGAGCGCTACCGGTCCGAGGACCTCGAGTTGTCCGGGGCTCTCCTGGGCGGCATACTCACCGCCACAGGCGAACCGCCACGGAACACGTCCGCCCCCACTGACACTGGCACAACCGAGGACCACGAGGCACCGCACTGCCTGGTACTTCCCGAACCTCTCGGGGAGCGACTGCGAAGCCTGCTGGCTGATCTGCCTCAGACCACTGCACTCACCTCAGTCCCCGGCGGCGCGCAGGGTCTCGTCCAGCTTGTCGAGAAGAGTCTCGGGCCCAACGAAGCGCTGGTGGAAGCCGCAGTCGACTCGGTGCGCGTCGGCGCGCTCACCACGGGCATGCTCGCGTGGGCCGTGCGGCGCCCCGTCGCCTTGGTGCTTCTCCAGCGTGCCGCGGGATTCTTCCCGGCGTGCAGCCTCAACGCTACACACATAACCGCCGAGATCGAAGCCGTGCGCCGCGCGCTGGAAGACACTGCCGTCCTCGACGTGAGCGTCCTGGCCCTCACCGCATTCCTGCCGGGCCGGCTCGACCAGATGCGAGCCGCCTTCGCTTCCACCCCTACCCCGATTGCCGTCTGCGACGACGTCATGAACACCCGCTACCTCCTGCACGAGACACTGCGTGCATCCGGCCTGCTCGGTGTATGGGGTGGCCGCGTCTTTCTGACCGAGTACACCGAACAGGACCGGCAGGAAGCCCGACGGCTGGCCGCCGCCCTCTCCCGTGTCATTCCGACCCTCCAGCCTGTCGACGTACCTGACCTCACCGAGATCCGCCATCGGCTGAGCCTGCCCAACGTCCCCCACGAGACGGACGCCGCCTGGCTCTCCGCAGCGCAGCACGCCTTGGACATCGGCGCCGCCCTATGGTGCGACGACGCGATCCTGCGCGACCTGCTCATCCAAGCGGGTATCCCGACCTTCGGCACCGTCGCTCTTCTCCACGTCCTCAGCGAACGCGGCTACTCTGAGTTCAACGATGAGCGTCTCGCCGATGACATCCGGACCCTGCTTGCCTCCCATGTGGTGGACCTGCCCGTCACTGGCGACCTCATTGCGGAGACAGCCGCTGAACACCAGTGGAAGCCGGCCCCCGCAGCGGTCATGTTCAGCAGACCAAACCTCTGGACCACCCAAGGGGCCGTACCCCTGTGGAGGGACATCGCCGAGAAGGTAGGGGACAGCGCCCCAGACGAACTCGGATCCTGGATTTGCTTCGCGGTCCAAGGAGTAACTGCACGGGTGCAGCCAGAGAGCATGCCCCAGGCGGTCATCGAACTGACCGCCGAAACCCTACTTGCCGCCGGAGTGGGCCCAGAGACGGCACAAACGCTGCAACCCGTCGCACTCAACGCACTTGTGGCGTGCAGCGAGGCAATGACCCGCCGCCACGCTCTTACCGGGCACCCCGTCCCGCAACTACACGTGCCAACCGCGGACGAGTTCGAAAGTCTCCTCCGCTCGGCTTTGACGCGCATACTGATCGTGCAGCGCAAGTTCACTCCGGTAGCAGCAACGGCCATCGTTGAGGCGGCCATGCCGCAGCCCTCGCTGCCGCCCACGCCCTGACCCGGGCCCCTTCGGGCTGTTCTGCCACGCCCTATGGTGCTCATGCCTCGACTGTAAGCGGCGCGTGACCTGCGCAGACGTGCTGGGGCGCGACGTAAGGCGGTGCCGCCCCCACGCTCTGCGGCCTGATCCCTCCCGTGGAAGGCCATGCCGTGACCCCGTACTCTGACCGCCGATCCAGCATGATCGTCGCGTTCACCGTCCACGTCCTCGGGCTCGGGTGGTGCTGCTCGTCGTCCTGGTCAACGCCTTGGCTGGCGAGGACTGCGGCGGCACCTGCCCGGCACCCGGGGCCACCGTGGACCCGGTGGTAGACGGTCGTGTGCCGATCCCGAAACCGGCCGCGAGCTGGGCATAGGGCTGGCCGTTGCGGAGGGGGCGAGGGCGAGCAGGGACTGCCGGCCCGCATTGAGGCGCCGCCACCGGGTGCCGAGAACACGGCGGTGCTCCCTCAAGCGGGCGGCGAGAAAGTGGAGGGCAGAGCTGGACACGTCGATGCCGGACGGGTTGACAAGCATGCGAAGCCTCTGGTGGAGACGGTTCTCTTGGTCGAAAACCCATCTGCCAGAGGCGTCAGCCGTTCATCGGGCCAACTGCCCGACCTGCGCACGAGGTTGGAAAGGGCCCGCTGGCTGAATAGATGCTGACAGGGACGCCCGACAGACATGTATCGGCGAGTGACCTGCGCGCACGAAGCTGCCGCCCGCGAAGCGTCCGCTTCGATGTTTGTGCGCCGATTCCTGCGTAGGCTCTTCGCCAACTTCTCATGTATCGCCTGGTCGTCTGCGGCTGATTCGCTGTGTTGTGTGCTTTTGCAGGTCGGGATCTAGCATCCTGGTGAAGGCACTGTCTTCAGTTGAAGGGGTTGTTGTGGCGCAGCTTGTCCGGCGGCAGCGCGTGAGCGCGTTCGTGGGGTACCACGCCTTTGGTCTGCAGGAGTCCGACGACGCGGAACTGCCCGTCCCCTTCCCCGACGACTTTCATCGCCGCGCTTTCCTCGGCACCCATCCAGGGCGTCTGGATATCACCAGCGGTGGGCACACCCACACCGCCACGGTCGACGTCGAGGTGTGGGACGGGGCGCCGCCCGCGAACGATCCGGGCGACTGGGACGAGCAGGCCGAAGCCGATTTTGAGTCGACGAGCGGGCAGGTCGCGGTGTGGTCGATGCACACGGGTCGGACGGACGAGGTCATCACGCTGGCTGACGCGGGTGGCTCCTGGCGCGTGCGCGTCGGCTGCGTCGGCCGGGCCGAGGCTGCGGCCCTTTCGGAGGGCGAAGGCACCGGTACGGGTGTGGAGCGCTATCTCATGCAGTTCTGGCCGGCCGACGCGTAGAACGCGGATGCGGCAGGGCGGGAGCGGTCCTTAGAGCCGCCCCCGCCGGGAGGGGCATCGGGTCAGGTGACGATCTTGACGGTGAAGCCGTCGTTCAATCCGTCGATGATGCGGTTCTTGGCGTAGTAGCTCTTCAGGATCAGACCGCCGGCCTGGTTGTCATCCCCCGGGATCGGCTTCGCGGAGAAGTTGAACTTCTTGGCCTCCGGGTCGTACTCCACTTCCGCGGCTCCTTCGTAGGTGCTGGCGAACGGGTACTCATCACATTCCTTCCCGCCGCTGGTGTAGTTCGGTCCCCAGTAGCGCTTGCACTGCTTGACCGCCGCTGCTCTGTTCTTCTTGTTGCGGGATTCGCTGACGGTCCGGTGCAGCGGTTCCTTGGCCGTCTGGCCGGGCACCTTCTTCGCGGACATGTACGGCTTGGTGTCCTGCGGAACCAGGAATGCCTGTCGGATGTGCTGGGCCTCTGCCCGTTCCTCCGCGCCCGGCTTGGCACTGAGGGCGAGCGGGGTTATGTAGCTGAACGTCGCAGCGCCCTTCCTGACCGGGTTCCCGCCTCCGGTGGAGTTGGCCAGGTACGAGGCCGCATCCCAGCGAGGGGCGAGCATGAACAGGTTGCCGCCGTTGCCGTTGAGATTCCAGGGCGCCGGCGCGGTGTACCTCACAGACGGCTCGTAGACGGCGAAGACGAGGTCAGCCGATCCCGTGCCCTGACCCGGCTTGGCAAGAACCGTCTGCTTGAAGGTGCCCTGCGCCCTCAGCTGAGCAAAGGTCCTCGCCCCTGCCGGCAGGTCGCCACCACGGGTGTAGCGCACGCCAGAAGGCCAGCTCTGCGGGGTGTTCCCTTTGGTCGTGATCGACAGGCCGTCGGCGGCGTTGCTGCCGCCCTTGAAGAAGTCGCTGAAGTGGTACGCATAGCTGATCGTGCGGCTGTTGAGCGCGACGGTGCCGATCACACGAACGTTGAACATGCTCTCGCCCACAGGGCGGTTGTTCCGAAACCAGGTCTGGACGAACGAAGCCCCATTGCACACCGCGAACCGTGACTTGACGAAGAACTTCTTGTCGGTGCCCAGACCTTTCGCGCACTCATCCAAGCTCATCTTCCTCGCCGGATCCGGAGCAGTTGCCCGGGGCCCCGCAGCCGCAGTTGCCCCCGCACGCTCTCCCAGCGACGCCGAAGGCGAGCCGGACGCTCGTGTCGACAGCGAAGCGTAGGAAGCGGCAGGGCCGACCGTCTCCTGCGCCAGCTGCGCCTCCGGCTCCGCAGCGGCGGCCAACTGCCGCAGCCGTTCCGTGCCGTTCCCGTTCTGCAGCTCTTCGAGCGACGGTTTCGCCGCCCCGAAGGGCAGCACATACGTCTCCACCCGTAGCCGGTCGGCATCTTCCGCAGCCGCTGCCGACGGAGCCGCCGTCAGCAGGGCTGCCGGCAGCATCACGGCCACGGCCTGCACCGCGCGGCGTCTGAACCACGTCACATCCATACGATCGAACCCCCGAGCTCATGCAGTGTCAGACCTCATATCTGACACCAGGTCGGGGAAAGTCTTATCGAACGAATTGTTCGATTATCCGGCGACCCGCCGGTCATGGCGTGATCGCAGCTCCACATTGACCGAGATCAGCGCCCTGCTGACCGCAGCTGAGGCAACTGCCCCTCCAGGCAGTGCCGTCAGCGGTCAGTCTGCGTTTGACGTCTCCATCCCCGGAGGCCTATCACCTGTGAGGCTCGCTCCGGTCTTCCCGCCCGGACAGCCGGAGAGTCACCGTGCGCAGCAGTGGCTTGCAAGACGCCACGGGACCGCCTCCCCTCACGTTGGGCTGGCCGTGGTCCGACTTTCCGCGCGCAGGAGTGAATCCTGCTGCGGTCGCCTGGCCAGGTGCGTGCTGTCCCGCTACGAAGATCACGACCAGTTCGGATCTTCCCGAAGGGACTGCCGTGCGCATCCTTGTCTCTCTCGCTGCCGCGACCGCTGCTGTCGCTGCCCTCGTCACGCCCGCCCACGCCGCTGGCCCGCTTGGTGAGCCGGGCGGCATGCTGGCCATGCCGCTGCACGATGCCGTCCAGGTCCTCCCGGTCGCGGAGGAGCAGCGGGCTGGGTACCAGCGGACCGCGTTCAGGCACTGGACCGATGCCGACCGGGACGGCTGTTCGACCCGGGCCGAGGTGCTGAAGGCGGAGGCGTTCATCGCGCCGGAGCAGGCGGCGGGCTGCAAGCTCAGCGGCGGTGAGTGGTTCTCCTCCTACGACAACGTCTACATCGGCGCCCCGGGCGGTCTGGATGTCGACCACCTGGTCCCACTCGCCGAAGCCTGGGACTCCGGCGCTTCCTCTTGGACGGCGAAGGAGCGCGAAGACTACGCCAACGACCTTGGTGACGACCGGTCCCTGATCGCGGTCAGCGCCCGCAGCAACCGCTCCAAGGCCGACCAGGACCCCGCCCAGTGGCTGCCCCCGCACGAGGCATACCACTGCCAGTACCTCACCGACTGGGTCGCCACCAAGATGCGCTGGCAACTCGCCGTCGACGACGCGGAGCGCGACACCCTCGCCCAGGGCACCGCCGACTGCCCGAACGTGCCGGTGAAGGTCACCTTCGCCCGGTAACCACACGCCCCTGGGCGGCGAACCCCACCGCCCGGACGGATCCAGGTGGTTGTCCTGGCCTTGCTGCGCCGCGATCAGCGCTTGGCCAGTACGGCCCGCTGGAGAAATAGTGTCCGGTTCCGCTGTCCGATGCTGGCAAGGCGAGTTGGCTGTCCCCATCGCCGCGCAGACCTGGATGCCAGCGCTTCAGGGGATGAGTTCAGATAGGCGGAGTTTCGGTGAGATCAAGTGGTTGGTGCAGGTCCAGGTAGCAGCGCAGCCGTACGCCGGGCTGCCCGGCATCCCGCGTCGTGTGTTCGGCTGTCGCGGTCGCCCACCGGGCGGCGATCGCCTGCTGAAAAGTCAGAGCGGTCTGGTCGTCGGCGGCTGCGATGTCCAAAACGATCAGACCCGGCCTGGCCAGATGCGTTGCGTTGAATGGCTCCACACCCTGGCAGACGACACGCCTGCCAGGAGGGTTCGCCACAACAGGGGGCGATCACGCAAATGAGTGCGATCCTGGTGATCGTATTGACCGCTCTGGTCAGGGCTCCGGGTGCGGCCGGCGACGGGGAAGGGGAAGGGGACCGGAGCCGGCACGCTTCCGGCCCCCTCGCCTTCCTACACTGAGGTCTTCTCGGCAACGTGATGGTTGCGGTGTGTGACGGGGTGCGGGTGCCCGCTCGCGGCCTAGTTCTGCGGTGCCAGGGTGCGTAGGACGTCGAACTCGTTGCCCTCGGGGTCTGCCATGACCACCCAGTTTCGGTCTGAGCCCTGGCCCACATCCGTCTTGGTGGCGCCGAGGCCGAGCAATCTGGTCACCTCGTCCTCGGTGCTGCCGTCGATCGGGCTGACGTCGAGGTGAAGCCGGTTCTTCACGGTCTTGCCCTCGGGCACCTGGATGAACAGCAGGGTGGGCGGCATCTGGCGGGCCCGAACATCCTCGACGGTCGGCACCCAGGAGCCGATCTCGACCTTGCCCTCGCTCCGGTCGATCACCTTGAAGTCCAGGACCTCGCACCAGAAGGCCGCGAGCCTCTCCGGATCGTGGCAGTCAACGGCCAACTCGGTGAACCTACTTGTCATGACTCTCCCAGATAGTGCGGACGGGGCTCAGAGTATGCCGCCCGTCCGACAGATCCGAGATCTTCCTGACTAGGGACATCAGACGGGCTTGACCCGGCATCAGATACGCGAGAAGCCCCTGGTAGGAACAGGTCTGCGAAGAACAGGTTCCGGGTACCGAGAGGCTTCACGCGTTGACCAGTATCACCTACACCGGCGTGCTCGATGTCAGCCGGGCCACTGCTGAGGCCCTCGCGAAGCTGCTGCTCGAACACCGCGAGCGTCTCGGGACCCGCAAGGGCACCCGCGCCCTGGGGCCGTTCAAACAGAGCGTGTTGATCCTGCGCTGGTTCCTGGACGGTACCCGGCTGACTCAACTCGCCCGCGACAACCGGATCTCCGTCCCGACGGCCTACCGCTACCTCCACGAAGGGCTGACCGTGCTCGCCGACCACGCCCCAGACCTGTCCACCGCACTGGAGCGCGCGGCCGCGGCCGGCCTTACACACCTCAACCTCGACGGCACCGTCATCCGTACCGATCGCGTCACCGCCCCCGGCCCGAACAAGGCCGACCTGTGGTGGTCGGGCAAGCACAAGCACCACGGCGGCAACGTCCAGGTCATTCCCGCACCCGACGGCTGGCCGCTCTGGGTCTCGCCGGTCCGGCCCGGCCGCGAGCACGACACCACCTGCGCCCGTGCCCACGGCCTGATCGCCGCCCTGAACCGGCTCGCCGACACCCTCGACATCCCCACCCTGACCGACCTCGGCTACCAGAACGCCGGGGCCGGCCTCCGCCACCCGGTCAAAAAACCCAAGGGCGGCGAACTCACCGACGACGCCAAGGCGTTCAACTCCGCCATCCGAGGCGTCCACGGCGTGGCCGAACGCGCCAACGCCCTGCTCAAGGTGACTTTCAAGGCTCTGCGCAGGGTCAGCCTCGACCCCAAGGCGATCACCCGGATCACCCGCGCCGCCCTCGTCCTGCTCCAGATGGAACACGGCCGCACCAGCTGAACGAAGATCACGAACTGTCACGAGACGTTACCGAGAAGGACTCAGTAGTGCGTGCGAGGCTCGCTGGCCCCACTCGGCGAGTTCGTCGATGCTCCTCGCTCCCGAGACGATCGCGCAGGCACACACCAGCAAGATCGCCGTGAGCGGGTACCACCGGCCTCGCCGCGAGCGCGGATCCGGCACCGCATCGAGGTAAGGACGCACGTCAGCGACCCGGTCGGCATCCAGCGGACCCAGCTTCGCAAGGACGGCGGGGATGGGAGAAGATACAGCGGCAGGCACGGGCACCTCATGATCAACGGGCGTAAGACACCACGATGATCACGAAGCCCGTGCCTGCACCGCTATCCACCCCAGCCGGTCACTACCCCAACTCTCCACACGATCAGGGAACTTGCAGCGGCCCTGGTGGAGGGCAGGCCCATCGCCGGCTGATGGCCGTCGGGCAGGACGGAGGCTCCGTAGTACTCCGAGGCCGGGAGAACCGGCCACATGGGGAAGGGGGCCAGCAAGTCGGCAGCAAGGAGACTGGAATGCCAGGAGGTCGTCGCCGGTGAATTCCGACGAGCTGGAAATGGGCCTTGATGAAGGCCGAACGCCGGGTACTGGAGATCCAGACCAAGCTGCACCGTTGGGCTGCTGATCATTCTCATCGCAGGTTCGACGACCTGATCAACCTCGTGGCCGATCCAGCCTTCCTGTTGGTGGCGTGGGATCGTGTCCGGGGAAACAAGGGTGCCCGCACGGCCGGAGTGGACGGGAAGACCGCCCGCTCCATCGAGGCCGGGCAGGGAGTCGAGACGTTTCTCGGCAGGCTGCGGGCTCAGATCAGAGACCGCAGCTTCCGGCCGGTTCCCGTGCGTGAGCCGATGATCCCCAAGGCGAACGGAAAGCTCCGTCGTCTTGGGATTCCGACCGTGGCGGACCGAGTGGTCCAGGCGTCCTTGAAACTGGTGCTGGAGCCGGTGTTCGAAGCGGATTTCCTCCCGTGTTCCTATGGGTTCCGCCCGAATCGCCGGGCTCATGACGCGATCGCCGAGACTCGCTATCTTGCCAGCCACGGATATGAGTGGGTGGTGGAGGGCGACATCACGGCGTGCTTCGACGAGATCTCGCACTCGGCTCTCATGGCGCGGGTGAGGAATCGAATCGGGGACAAGCGGGTGCTGTCTTTGGTGAAGGCGTTCTTGAAGTCCGGGATCCTGTCCCGGGACGGAGCCTTCATGGACACACGCACCGGGACCCCGCAGGGCGGGATCCTGTCGCCACTGCTGGCCAACATCGCGCTTTCGGTCCTGGACGAGCACATCGCCCAGGGGCTTGGAGGATCTGACAGCACCTCCGAGGATCGGCGCAGGAGACGGCGCCGGGGATTGCCCAATTACCGGCTGGTCCGGTATGCGGATGATTTCCTCGTGCTTATCTTCGGGCGCCGTGAGCACGCCGATGAATTACGCGACGAGGTCGCGGAGGCATTGAAGCCGATGGGCCTTCGCCTGTCGGCAGAGAAGACAAAGATCACGCACATTGACGAGGGCCTGGATTTTCTCGGATGGCGCATCCAGCGCCACCGGAAACTGGGTACTGACCGGCAGTACATCTACACATATCCGGCACGGAAGTCAGTGCGTTCCGTAACGGGCAAAGTGAAGGAACTGACCGGACGACAGAACGTCGGCTTGTCGCTGGATTCCCTGCTCCACCGGCTGAACTCGGTGTTACGGGGATGGTGCGCGTACTTCCGTCCTGGAGTGTCGAACGTCGCTTTCTGTTACCTCAGCCACTACGCGTGGATGAGGGTGACGCGATGGATCCGGCGCAAGCATCCCGGGATCACTTGGAAGCAGCTCCGTCGACGCTATTACGGCGGTGGCTGGTGGCCTGCCACGGAGGAAGCGGAACTGTTCAACCCGGCAAAGGTGAGCACGACCAGATACCGATACCGGGGAGCAATCATTCCCAGCCCGTGGCCCACTGCGGCATGAGGATCTGACCACCCCAACGGGGCTTGTGGAGAGCCCGGTGCCCGGAGACGGGCACGCCGGGTTCGGGAGGCGGCTCAGGGAAACCCACTGGTGGAGACACCGGCGGGGCGCCCCGAGTCGACCTCACCCATGCCACGCCACTGCTTCAAGCGGTTGAAGCACCGTTCCACGACGGTGCGGTGCTTTTAGCGGTCGTCCCGTTTGGCTTTCCAGGTGACGTCGTGGGCGTCTGAGACTGCCGTGGCCAGCAGGGTTACATGCCGCGCTCGGGTCCGTTCCAGGGTTCTGGCCGTTCGTCGGCGGTCATCGGAAGGCAGCACAGTTGTACCGGGCCGGGATAGAAGGCTGAGGTGTTGGGGCCGGCCATGTCTTCGCCCGACGGGGTAGCGACAGAGCCATTCGGCGAAGCTCATGTCGTACCGTGCCCAGCCGCCTTCGCCGTCTTCGACCAGGATCCCGGAAAACGTGGCGTCCGCAGCCATGAGGAACAGAGTCTCGCCTCGGTCGGTGCTGGCGATCGGCCACAGTCCGTTGCGGGTACCGAAGCTCAACTCCGTGAGTCCGAACAGCAGACGAGGGTCCTCGTCCGGGTCAAGGTCCCCCTGCGGAACTGGGTGCGATGTGCCGGGTTGGTGTCGGTGGGTGGGTGTCAGTGACGGCACGTCATCGCCGAGACGGCGGATAGCAGGGATACGGAACCCCACCTTCCGGGCGCTCCCCTTGCGCCGTCTGTGCTTCTTTCACGCCCCGGCCGCGCTCCAACCTCCTCTGTCTGAGGGTGCTCTGGGCTTCGTACGTTGACCTGTTCGCCTCACGTTGGGCGGGCTCCGGCGCGGGGTGCGGCCGGGTTCGAACAGCCGGTTCGGAAGGGATGACCCGTGGAAGCCGAGTCGCACGCTCGTCGGGAAAGGGTGGCCGCTGAGGCTCAGCAGTGGGCCGATGCTTTGGTCGACTTCGGGCCTTACAACACGCTGTTGCATTTCAAGGGCACCAAGACTGCGTCGCTGGATGTGACCGACGCCCATCCGCAAGCCCTGACCTCGCTCCTGGCCGGACGCAAAACCCGCCTGGGCAGCCTGTTTCCTGCAGCTGCCGACCACGGTCCTGCCTGCACTCGGGCACGGGGCCTGCGCCGCCGGATGGTGGAGCTGGATGAGGAGCAGGGCATCGAGGCCGGGCACCTGGCTCTCGGTCTGCTGCGCGTCGACCCGCCACCCACACGCGGCCACACCCCTGTGCCGGCGCTGCGCGCCCCGCTTCTGCTTCAGCCACTGACCATTCAGCCGCGCAACGCGTCCGAGAACGACTTCGTCCTTGAGGCGGCCGGCGAGGCGGAGATCAACCCTGTGCTGCTGTACGCGCTCAGCCGCCAGTACGGCATGGACGGCGATGTGGACGTGCTCGCCGACAAGGTGTCCACGGCACTGGAGGAGAGTGCGGACCCCGAGGACCACATCCGTCTCGCGTACGTGATCCTGGAAGCCGTTCTCGTGCGCAGCAACCTGACGGTTGAACTGGAACAGCGCATCGTGGCGGGCGTCTTCAGCTTCGACCGGCTCCCCATGGTCCAGGACCTGCGCACCGCCACCGATCTGCTCGCCGGCCACCCGGTCGTCGCCGCTCTGGCCGGTGACAGGGAAGCAAACCGTGCCCTGGCCCAGGACACCGGCTCTCGCGGCCCGGCCAGTGCCGACGACATCCCGCCCCGTTCGGAATACCTGGTCCTCGACGCGGATGCCTCCCAGCAGAAAGCCATCAGCGCCGCTCTGGCCGGCTCTCACCTGGTGATCGAAGGACCACCGGGAACGGGCAAGAGCCAGACCATCGCCAACCTGATCGCCTCCTTCTCGGCCCTGGGTAAACGCGTCCTCTTCGTCGCCGAGAAACGCGCCGCGATCGAAGCCGTCACCGACAGCCTCGCCACCGTCGACCTGGACGGCCTGGTCTTCGACCTCCACGGCATCAAGCTCAGCCGCCGCCAGATCGCCCAGCAACTGCATGACGCCCTGGAACGGGCCGGCCAGCAAGCCCCGCCACGCCCGGCCGGCCTGCACACCAGCCTTGCCCACTACCGCGAGGAGGCCCTGCGCCACGTACAGGAGTTCCACCAGCTGCTGGATCCCTGGCAGGTGAGCCCGTACCAGGCGATCACTCACCTGATGGGCTGCCCGCCCGCCCACCACACCCGCCTGCGTCTGCGCGGCCCCGCGCTGCGCCACCTTCACGGCGAGCACCACCGCCAGACCGAGCAGGACCTGCGGACTTTCGTCGCCAAAAAGGGACTGACAGTCCGCCGCGGCGAGTCCCCCTGGTCCCACACACAGGCCCGCACCGAGGACGAACTGCGCACAGTGGTGGCCGGCCTCGACCAGCTCACCGGCACGGCACTGAGTGATACCCGCAAGGCGCTGCAGAACCTTGTGGACACCGCAGGCCTGCGCCGGGCCGACGACCTCCAGGGGTGGCAGGCCCTGCTCACCCTGCTGCAGGACGTCACCGGGACACTGACCCGCTTCGAAGCAGCCGTCTTCGCGCCGGGACTGGACGATCTCATCGCCGCCACCGCGAGCCGCGCCTGGCGCAAAGAGCACGACCGGAACATCGGCTGGTGGAACCGTCGCAAACAGGTGAACAAGGCGCGCGGTCTTGCCAAGGACGGCCTACGGGAACGCCCAGCGCTGCACGCCGCTCTCCTGCGGGCAGCCGACCAGAACACCCGCTGGCAGTCGCTGTCCGTGACAAGCGGCACGAACCCCTGGACCGTCCCCGGACTCACCCGCACCCTGGCCGTCTACACCGACCTGCGCAACCGTCTGGCTGCGATAGCCCTGTGCGTGCGCTGGAACGGATGGGAGAGCGCACCCGCCGACGAGGTAGACAAAACCATTCAGCGTCTCGACGGCGACCGGGACACCTTGCTGCGCATGCCCGAACTCAACCAGTTGACCGACCGGCTTGAGGCCGCCGAACTCGGCGGCCTCCTCGACGAGCTGGCCGAGACCGATGCCGACCCCGACACCGCCGTGGCCACCTTCCACTACCTGTGGTGGTCGTCGGTGCTGGAGGAAGCCCGCATGCGCTCTCCCTACCTTCGCTCCTTCACCCGTCTCGAACACGACCACGACGTCGAGCAGTTCCGCCGCAACGACCTCAACCACCGCGACAGCAACCCCGCACGGGTCCGCTACGAGGTCGCCACCCGCCTCAGGCAAGTCCGCGACACCCACCCCGACCAGAACACCCTGGTGCGCACCCAGGCCCGCCGCAAATCCCGGCACCTCCCGCTGCGCAAGCTCGTCGACAAAGCCCCCGACGTCCTGCTGGCCGCCAAGCCCTGCTGGGCCATGTCCCCCCTCGTCGTCAGCAGAGTCCTGCCCGCTACACGCCTGTTCGACGTCGTCATCTTCGACGAGGCCAGCCAGGTCATGCCACACGACGCGATCACCTCCATCATGCGCGCACGACAGGTCATCGTCGCCGGAGACCCCCACCAACTGCCCCCCACGACCTTCTTCCAGCGCGTACTGAGCGGCACGCAAGACCACACCGACGACGACTTCAACGACGACGCGCCGCCAGCCGCCTACGAGTCACTGCTGGACATGCTCTGCAGCCGACTGCCCCACGTCCACACCCTGAAATGGCACTACCGCAGCCGCGACGAACGCCTCATCGCCTTCTCCAACCACACCATCTACGACGACCGGCTCGTCACCTTCCCCGGCACCACCCTCACCAGCCCCATCCGCCTGGAGACGGTCACCGGCCACGCCCAACCCGGCCAGAGCGGCTCCGTCCCCGAAGAAGTCGAACGCGCCGTCGAACTGGCCCTCGACCACGCCACCCACACCCCCCACCTCAGCCTCGGCGTCATCACCATGGGCCAGCGCCACGCCGACCGCATCACCCTCGCCCTGCGCCACGCCCTCCAAGACCGCCCCGAGCTGCAAGAGTTCTTCAGCCCCGACGCCGGACCACGACGCCGCTTCTTCACCAAAAACCTCGAACAAGTACAAGGCGACGAACGCGACGCCATCATCCTCAGCATCGGCTACGGCAAAGCAGCCACCGGCCGGCTCTCCATGTCCTTCGGCCCGCTCAACAACGAGGGCGGAGAGCGCCGCCTGAACGTCGCCATCACCCGCGCCCGCCACACCATGACAGTCGTCAGCTCCTTCACCCACCACGACTTCGACCCCACCAAACTCAAAAGCACCCGCAACCGCGGACCCGAACTGCTACGCGCCTTCCTCGAGTACTGCTCGCACGGAGGAGACCTCCACCGCACCGGAACACCACGCACCGACTGGAATCTCAACGGCCTCGAACAGCAGGTCCTCGCCACCCTCGAAGCCTCCAACGTCCCCGTCACACCACAGTGGGGCGTGTCCGGCTACCGCATCGACTTCGCCCTCGGCCACCCCGACCGCCCCGGCCAGATGATCCTCGCCGTAGAAGCCGACGGCGAGCGCTACCACAGCGCGCCCAGCGCCCGAGACCGCGACCGTCTGCGCCAGGCACACCTGGAACGACTCGGCTGGCGCTTCCACCGCCTCTGGGCCGCCGACTGGTTCGCCCACCCCCACACCGAACTCGACCGCCTCCTCGCCACCTGGCGCGACGCCATACGACAAGCCGACGAAACCCCAGCCACCCCCGTCGGCACGCCCGCCCCGCCGGCAACCCCGCCACCGGCACACGCCACACGCCGCCCACGCCCCGCCCTGCCGGCAGCGGACCGCATCGGCGACTACTCCGACACCCACCTGCTGTCCCTGACGTCCTGGCTGCTGAGCGACGGATTCCAACTCGACCGAGACACCCGCATCACCCAGGCAATGACCGAACTGGGCTTCAAAAAACGCGGCCGCATCATCGTCGAACGCCTCACCCGCGCCTTCGAACACGCCCAGCACACCGCAGACAAGGAGACCCCGCAGTGAAACCCTTCGACCCCCTCACCCTCGAACGCGTCGCCCGCCTCATTGTCGACATCGACGGCCCCTTCGAACGCCGCGGCTACCAGCTCACCCAGCTCCTCCAACGCGCCAACTGGCCCCAGTCCGCCGAGTACGACGGCTCACCCCGCATCCCCTGGCTCACCGACATCCTCACCAGCACCGACGACCCTGCCGCCGTCAGCCGACTGCTGTGCCGCCTCTGCGACCCGCTCGAATACGACGACGGCCTCGCCTCCGCCGACCTCGTCCGCACCGCACTCAACACCCATCTCGCCGCCGAACAGCTCACCATCACCTACGTCTCCGGACGCCCCGTCCTGGGCCAACCCGGCACCGACGGCCACACCACCGTCTTCACCGTCCCCGACGACCTCGAAGCCCGCATACGCCCCCTCGTCAGCAGCGAAGCCTTCCTCCAGCAGCTCATGGAACGCGTCACCGAAACCCAGATCTGCGAACAGCACGGCGCCTACGGCCTCACCCTCATCGGCATCGGCAGCTTCGCCGAAGCACTGCTCCTGGACGTCCTCACCCACCGCGACCCCACCCTCCTGCAGGGCTTCGCCCTGCCCAACGGCAAACGCGTGCCACCCGAACGAACCAGCTTCTCCCTGCTCCTCGACACCGCCCGCTCCCGCGGCTGGATCCAGATGGACGCCCACGACTTCATGAAAATCGTCCGCGACTACCGCAACTTCGTCCACCTACGCCAGCAACAGGAACGAGGCGTCACACCCGACCACGACACCGTCGGCATGTGCTGGGGCCCGGTCCTCGCCGTCCTCAACGACCTCGAGACAAGCCGCTAGCGGTTCTACAGCGCTGCATGCACCACTGAGCATAGAAACGGCAGGCGAATCCGGCGGCCATCTTCGGGGGCTTCACGCCGGAGGTGCGGTGCTGGCGGTAGGCGGCATGCTCGCGCCTCTCGACGGCACCACGGTGCACGGTGGCACCCTCAGCCTCCGCTGCCGCGGCTTCGCTCTCCTGGGCACTTCACCACCGCGTACACCTGGTCGAGTGAAGATGATGGCCCTACGCAACTGCGCGGAACGCGTGGGCGTGATGGCGTACATGAACACGATCAGCGAAACTCACGTGGGAGAACCGGGACTCATCGTCCTCGACGTGGCGGCCGCCGACGATGCAACCACCTTCACCTTCCAGCAGTTCCTCGCCCGCCGCTGGGCCACGGCGACAGCGCAGCAGACAACACGAGACCCAGGCGAGCCCGGAGTACGGCTTCGCTGCTATGTGGATCTGCGTCAGCAACTCGCCCCCTGCGCGTGCGCCGGCGCAGATTGAGCCTGTGCACAGCACGCCCCGCGCAGGCACCGAAGGCACCGTCACTCGCGCACCTCGCGGTAGCGCCAGACCTCGTCCCCGCAGCAGTGAAGACCGTCGAAGACACCTCTGGCCGCCCTGCCGTACCCGGTCTGGCAAGAGGCGTCCCGACCCCGACCCACATGGGTCAAATGACCTAAACCGTACTGACGTTGCCCATGCCACCTCTAGGATGGCGGCCTCCGCAACGCGACCCCATCAGCCTCACCCGCGCGCGAACGACTCGCACGTCCCACCCTCCTCCGTCCGGAGAGGGAGATTCGGAGCACCAGACCGTGTACCTCACCCGTTTCTCCGCGTGCGGATTCCGATCCCTGGCCCATGTGGAGGATGTGCCGGTCAGCAGTCCGACGATCCTGGCCGGCCGCAACGACGGCGGAAAGAGTGCGATCCTCACCGCACTGTCCTTCCTGCTCGGCCGCCACCGCCTGACGGACGAAGACCGGACCTACGCACTGGGCGAAGGCGCCGCGGGAGGCCGCTGCGCCGAGACCTGGGTGGAAGGGAACTTCGACCTCGACGCCGACGAGCGGGCGATTGCCGCACTGCCCCAGAGCATCCGCATCCGTCGTATCACCGAAGGCGGCCAGCCGGCCTCACTGCAGTACTTCGGCTCCCAGCCAGCCGACAGCCGACTGCGTGATCCCGACCGTCTGCTGAAGAACGCACTCGCCGAGCTTGTCACCGAGTTCGGCCTGTCCCCGGCCGGAACGCTGAGGGAGGACTACCTCCAGTCCGTCAAGGCCTACGCGGCCACAGCGCCTCAGGTGGACCAGTGGAAGCCGCTGCCCAAGGAACTTCAGGCACGCCTGCCGCGTCTGCTGCTCTTCGGAGGCAAGGACGAGAGCCCCGACGATGCCGTGCGCACTGCACTGAACAGCTGCTACGAGACCCTCCTGGAAGACGAGACGCTGCAGGGGAGGGTACGGGAGATCGAAGAGGAGGTCACCCAGCGGCTGGAGAAGGAAGCCGACTCCCTGTGCCAGCACATCCGGCAGCACTGCAGCGACTTCGTCGGTGTACAGGTCAAGCCCGAGGTGTCCTTCAAAGGCGGCTTCAAGCGCGCACCGCTGGAAGTCTCCAAGGCCGACGGCGAACCGGTCGACCTCACCCGCTCAGGCCAGGGAAGCAACCGCCGTATCGCTCTCGCCGTCTGGGAGTGGACCAGCAATCTGCTCGAGCACAGCGAACTCACCGCGACGGCGCAGGGCGAGGAGGGGGAACCGACCCAGACCATCGTCGTCTACGACGAGCCGGACACTCATCTCGACTACCGCCACCAGCGCACCGTCATGGACATCATCCGCAAGCAGTGCGCTCTGCCCCACGTCAGCGTGATGGTTGCCACTCACTCGATGAACCTCATCGACGGGGTCGACATCGCCGACGTCGTCCATCTCCGCCTGAGCGACAGCGGCCGAACCGTCGTCGAGCGCCTCACCGACGACTCCCATGACGGCATCGACTTCCACCTGGGGCAGATCGCTGCCGCAGTGGGACTGCGCAACTCCGTCCTGCTGCACGAGCGCTGCTTCCTCGCTGTGGAAGGGCCCACCGAACAGCAATGCCTTCCCTTGCTCTTCCGCCTCTCCCAGGGACTTTCCCTCCAAGCGGCCGGCATCGCCCTGTGGGCCTGCGGCAACAACGAAGGAGCCCTGCTGCTGGCCGGGTACCTGGTCCGCAACCGACGCACCGTCATGCTGATGGTCGACGCCGACAGCCGCACCAACAAGCACTTCAGGGAGGAAAGGCTCATCAAGGCCGGCCTCGACCTCGCCACCCAGGTCACCTGGGTGGGCGAAGGGCAGGGCTACAACGAGCTCGAAGAGCTCTTCACCGATGCGCAGTGGGCTGCGGCCGCCAACACCCACTGGCCTCGCCCGCAGGGCACCCTCTGGACCGCGGAGGACTTCACCGCCCACCGGGAAGGCAAGTACAGCTCGAACATCCTGGCCATGATCAAGGAAATGGCCGAGTCCACGAGTCCCGACGGCAAGGGCGACATGCTCTACCAACTCGTGACCACCCTCACCACGGCCGACGACGTTCCGGCACAGCTGCGGGACGCCTTCAGCGACGTGCAGGATTTGGCTTCCTGACCGCCTCGTTCGCCCGCCGCTGCAGCATGCGCTCCTTGCGCTGCTGCAGCGTCGGAGCCTGCCAGGCATGCCATCCGCTCTCCGGGACGTACTGCCGACCGTGCCCGCGCTCCTCGATCCCGCACCAGCGGCACCCACCCGGCGCCGCAACGGATCCACCACTGGTAGAACGCGATAACGACATCACATCCTCCTTCCCCCACTGCCTATCCTGCCCCCTGCCTCTGACAATCACCCGACAGCGACGGCCAGAGCGGTACCACGGGCCGGCAGGCGGGAAACCCCCTCACCACAGCCCTCATACCTGCGCTCATTTCTCCTCCGATATCGGGAAAACCCTCCAGCACAAGCGTCACGGTAGTTACCGTCTGTGCTCATGCGGTTCCTGCACACATCGGACTGGCACCTGGGGCGCCGGTTCCACGAAGCCGACCTGATCGACGCACAGCGCGCGTTTCTCACGCACGTGCACGACACGGCCCGCGAAAGACAGGTCGACGCCATCCTCGTGGCCGGCGACATCTACGACCGTGCCATCCCCAGCCTCGACGCCGTACGTCTCTTCGACAACGCACTGACCCAGCTCGCTGAACTCCACATCCCCATCATCATGATCAGCGGCAACCACGACTCCGCCCACCGGCTCGGCGTCGGCGCCAGCGTCCTGGCCCGGGCCGGCGTGCACCTGCGGACCGACCCGGAAACCGCCTGCACCCGCCCCGTCCTGCTCGACGACGACCACGGCACCGTCGCCGTCTACGGCATCCCCTACCTCGAGCCGTCCCTGGCCCACGAGGGCCTCGACACCGACAAGAACCACCAGGCCGTGACCACCGCAGCCATGGACCGCATCCGCGCCGACCTCACCTCCTACCCGTCCCACACCCGCAGTGTCGTCATCGCCCACGCCTTCGTCGCCGGAGGCGAGCGCTCCACCAGCGAACGCGACATCACCGTCGGAGGACTCGACTACGTCACCGCCAGTACCTTCCACGGCATCGACTACGTCGCCCTCGGCCACCTCCACGGCGCACAGAACGTCAACGGCCGCATCCACTACAGCGGTTCACCACTCGCCTACTCCTTCTCCGAAGCCCACCACACCAAGACCCTGACCATCGTCGACATGGCCGCCGACGGCACCGTCGACCTCAGCCATGTGCGCACCCCCGTCCCGCGCTCCCTGGCATGCCTGGAAGGCACCCTCAACAACCTGCTGACCGACCCCGCCCACGAGTCCCTGACCGACAGCTGGTTGCAGGTCACCCTCACCGACCCCGCCCTGCCCTACGAACCGATGGCCCAGCTACGGCGCCGCTTCCCCCACGTCCTGTCCCTGGTGCCCCCAAGCCCCGGTCAGCTGAAACAGCCAGGCGAGCACGCCACCTACACCCAGCGCCTGCAAGGCCGCAACGACCTCGACATCGCCTGCGACTTCATCACCAAAGTCCGCGGCGACGCCCCCACCCCCGCCGAACACGCCCTGCTGCGCCAAGCCGTCCAACACGCCCAGCACACCACACACGAGGAGACGGTCTGACGTGCGCCTGCACAGCCTCACCCTGCAGGCCTTCGGCCCCTTCGCAGGAACCCACACCATCGACTTCGAATCACTCACCAGCGACGGCCTCTTCCTCCTGCACGGCGCCACCGGAGCCGGCAAAAGCACCGTCTTCGACGCCATCTGCTACGCCCTCTACAACAAAACGCCCGGCGACAGAGACCAGCTCCTGCGCAGTGACCACGCCGCCACTGATCTGCTCACCGAGGTCACCCTCGAAGTCACTCTCTCCGGCCACCGCCTGGAGATCACCCGCAGTCCCCGGCAGCCGAGACCCAAAGCCCGCGGCACCGGAAGCACCTGGCAGAACGCCAAAACACTCTTGCGCGAGCGGAAGCACGACGACACCACGGGCCAGGACCGGTGGGAGGCCGTCAGCAAAGCCCACGACGAGATCGGCGACCATCTCCAGGCCCTGCTGGGCATGAGCCGCGATCAGTTCTGCCAGGTCGTACTCCTGCCGCAGAACCAGTTCACCCAGTTCCTGCGCGCCAAAGCAGGCACCCGCAAGGACCTCCTCAGCAAACTGTTCCGCACCAGCCGCTTCACCGACATCGACACCTGGCTGCTCAACCGCAGCCGCGAGGCGGAGAAGGACCTCAAGGCCGCCCGCAGCGACGTCATCAGCCTCATCGACCGCATCCACCAAGCCGCCACCGGCATCGACCACGAAGCGGGCGCCCCCGCCCCAGACACCCCGCAGACCCTGCCCGACACCGCCCCCACCTGGGCGGCCCTCCTGGTGCAGACAGCAGCCGCACACCTCGAGGCAGCCGACACACAGATGCAGCAAGCGGCCGCAGACCTGGCCCTACAGCAGGCGCACGAGCGGACCGCGGACCTGCTCCAGCAGCAACAGACCGAACACCGCACCGCAGCCGAGCAACTCAAGCAACTGGAACAGCAAGCGCCCCACCAGCAGCACATCACCGACCGACTCCAGCAGGCCCGCCGCGCCGCAAAACTCGCGCCGGTCCTGCACTCCGCCCACACCGCCGCCGACGAGCACACACGCGCGAAGACCCTCGAAAAACAAGCCCGCGACGCACTGAGCGCCCCGCACGCCACCGCCTCTGCCGAGGAACTCACCACCGCCGAACAGCAGACACGGGCCCAGGCCACACTCGTCGAGGCCCTCCTGCCCCAGGAAGCCGCCATGCGGCAGATGACGCAAGACCTCGAGCAGCTGGACACCGAACGCCAGGCACTGGCAGCCGACCAGCTCGAAGCCACCCAGTGGCTGGGCGAGGAAGCCGCCCGCCGTGCCGCGCTGACCGCACGCCTGCACACCGCACAGCGCGCCGAGACCGACAGCGTCCACCAGCAGACCTCCCTCGAGGACCTGCAGCGCCGCCTCAAAGCCGCCGAACAGCGCGATGCCCGCCTCACCGACGCCGCCTCCCGCGAAAAGCGCTGGGAGAGCGCTGACAAGGCAGTGGGTGAGGCTGCCCAGGCCTACATCACCGTGCGCCGACAGCGCACCGAAGGCATGGCGGCAGAACTGGCCGCAGACCTTGCCGAAGGAACGCCCTGCCCGGTGTGCGGATCATGCGCCCACCCCGCCAAGGCCGCTCCCCACCCGGGGCAGCCCACCCGCGAGGACGAACAGAAGGCCGAAACCCGCCATCTCAAGACCGAGAAGACCAGAGAAGACGCCGCAGCCGCACTCCATGAGGCCCGGGAACTGGTCGCCCAAGCCCGAGCCCAGGCCGGCGACACCCCGCTGGACGACCTCCAGACCCTCCTGGCCAGCGCTCAGACCGACCTCGAAACAACCCTGAAGACGGCCTCCGACGCCGGACCCGCAAGCGAGGAACTCGCCGCTCTCGACCGCGACCACACGGCCATGACAGACCAGGCCACCACTGCCGGCGAACACCTCGCCGCCCGCAACACCGCATATGACCACCTCGCGACCCGGCAAGCCGACCTCGAAAGCCAACTGGACCAGGCACGCCAAGGGGCACCCTCCATCACCGACCGCCTGACCGACCTCAACCGCACCGCCGACCAACTCAAAGCGGCCGCCACCGCCGCCACCGCCGCCCTGCGCCTGGAATCAGAGCACACCCTGCGCGCCAGCGAGGCCGAAACCGCCGCACACCAGCACAACTTCCCCACGGTCCACGCCGCAGAAGAAGCCCTCCTCGACGACGACACCCTGCACACCATCGAAGAAGAGATCAAAAACTTCAGCCACCAGCGCGCCGTACACACCGCCACCCTCGAGCGACCCGCCCTCGCCCAGGCGGCAGCCCAGCCCCCCGCCGACCTCGAAAGCGCCCGTCACCTGAACAAGACAGCAGCCCAACACCACACCGACACCATCGCTGCCACCACCGCAGCCCGCACCCGCCACGACCAGCTCACCGAGCTCACCACCCGCCTCACCGACAGCATCCAGCGCCTGCACCCCCTGCAAGAGGCCTACGACACCGTCCACCACCTCCACGAAGTCATCCATGGCACCTCAACGAGCAACCGCGACCGGATGGAACTGGAGGCCTACGTCCTCGCGGCCCGCCTCGAACAGATCGTCGACGCCGCCAACACACGACTGCGCCTCATGTCCGACCACCGCTACACCCTCGCCCACAGCGACGACCGCGCCTCCCACGGCGCCCGCTCCGGCCTCGGCCTGAAAATCACCGACGCCTGGACCGGCCGGGACCGAACCACCGACACCCTCTCCGGCGGCGAATCCTTCTTCGCCTCCCTCGCCCTCGCCCTGGGCCTGGCCGACGTGGTCACCTACGAGGCAGGCGGACGCGTTCTGGACACCCTCTTCATCGACGAGGGCTTCGGCACCCTGGACGACGACACCCTCCACCAAGTCCTCGACGTCCTCGACTCCCTGCGCGCCCACGACCGCACCGTCGGCCTCATCAGCCACGTCCCGGAACTACGCCGCCGCATCACCAGCCAGCTCCACGTCCGGAAGGGCACCGACGGCTCCACCCTGCACCCGGTCTCCCACACCGCCGAATAGCTCCTGCCCTCAATGCCACAATGACCCCCTCACCAGCTCATGTCCCGGAGCGGCGTCCCCATGGCCACCACACACCTCGAACTGCGCCCCCACCAGAAGGAAGCCGTCGGCGCAGCCGTCCGCACCCTCGCCCAGCACCCCCGCGCGAGCGTGATCGCCGCCTGCGGCACCGGAAAGACCCTGATCGCCGCCCGCACCACCGCCCGCACCGCTCCCCGCGGCCGTGTCCTCGTGCTGCTGCCGACACTGGACCTGCTGTCCCAGACGATCCGCTCCTGGCGACTGGCCGGACGCAAAGGCACCGCCATCGCGGTCTGCTCCGCGCGACAGGCACTCGACCACGAACCGGTCGGCGCCGACGTACCCATGACCACTGACCCCGGCGAACTGGCCACCCACATCCGCACGACGGGACCAGGCCCGGTCACCGTCTACGCCACCTACGCCTCCCTGACCGCAGTGGTCACCGCGCACCGAGACCACCAACTGCCCGCCTGGGACCTGGTCGTCATCGACGAGGCCCACCGCACCGCCGGCCGTCTCGGCAAGGCATGGGCCGCCGTCCACCATGACGACCAGATCCCGGCCGCCCGCCGCCTCTACCTGACCGCCACCCCCCGCATCTGGGACCCCGACGACGCCTCGGACGGCGACGGTGCAGAGACAGTGGCCTCCATGGACGACGAAGACCTCTTCGGTCCCGTCGCCTACCACCTCAACCTCTCCGACGCCATCGACCTCGGACTGCTCGCCGACTACCAGATCCTTGTTCCCGTCGTCACCGACACGGACCTGCGCGACTGGCTCGCCACCGGCGCCGGCGCCGGCGTCGACGGACTGCGCCTTGCCGGCCGCCAGGTCGCCGCCCTGCGCGCCATCCACGACCACCGGCTACGCCGCATCCTCACCTTCCACCACCGAGTCGCCGACGCCCGCGCCTTCGCCACCACCCTGACCGAAACCGCCGCCACCCTGCCCACCGAACTGCGGCCCGAAGGGCTATGGGCGGACTGGATCAGCGGCAGCCACGCCCCCCAGGTCCGCCGCCGCCTCCTCCTCGAGTTCACCTCGCACACCAGCCCCGACACCCCGGCCGTCCTCTCGAACGCCCGCGTCCTGGGGGAGGGGATCGACGTCCCCGACATCGACGCCGTCGTCTTCGCCGACCCCAAAAACAGCCCCGTCGACACCGTCCAGGCCGTCGGCCGCGCCCTGCGCCAGAAACCCGGCGCAGGCAAGAAAGCCACCCTCGTCGTCCCCGTCTACCTCACCCCCGACGAAGACCCCGACGACCTCCTCGGCGCCGACGCCTACACCCCGCTGTGGCGCACCATCCAGGCCCTGCGCGCCCACGACGACCGCCTCGACGCCCGCCTGTCAGACCCCCGCACCCACCGCCCCACCATGCCCGGCGAGGACCCCGAAGCCTGGCTCCGCTTCGACCGCCCCACCCAAACAGAAGAAGTCGCCCTCGCCCTATCCCTGCGCGTCCTCGCCCCCAAGAGCGCCGAATGGCGCCGGGGCCTGGCCGCATCCCGCAGCTACCGCCACACCCACCATCACCTCGACGTCCCCCAGACCTACCAAGACCCCACCGGCTACCCCCTGGGCCGCTGGCTCACCTGGCAACGCCACCTCCACGCCAAAGGCACCCTCGACGCCGTACGCGTCCACGCCCTCGAACGCCTCGGCATCATCTGGGACCGCCGCCAGCAGGCCTTCGACCGCGCACTGGCCCACGCCGCCGCCTACGCCGCCCGCCACGGCCACCTCGCCGTACCCGTCGAGGAAGTCCACGACAGCTTCCCCCTGGGCCGCTGGCTGGCCACCCAGCGCACCCGCGCCGAGGCACTCACCGACCAGCGAGCCGCCGCCCTCACTGCCCTGGACCGCTGGTGGAACCCGCCCTGGCCGATCACCTGGCAGCGGACCTACCATGCCGCCCGCCACAGCCTGGGACACCACGCGACGGCGGCCACCGAAGAAGACAAGTGGCTTGAGGCTCAGCGCACCCGATTCGACCGCCTTCACCCTGAACAGAAGAGCCTGCTGAAGAAACTGGGACTCGCCGATCTGCCCGACAAGCCCACCTCCCCAGCCGGGCAGAGTCACCTGCCGGCACGAGAGCGTGCCTTCCAGCGCGGGCTGGCCGCCGCGCAGGCATTCCGCGCGAGAGAAGGCCATCTCAACGTCCCCCAGCGCCACATCGAGAAGATCGAAGGCGACCCCGTACGCCTGGGCCAGTGGCTGAGCAACCTGCGCCGCCGCCGCTCCCGCCTCAGCCAGCACAAACAGGCAGCACTGGCCGAACTCGGCCTGTAAACAGGCGAGCCCACCACCTCGAACGAGAACCGGATGCCGCCCGGCGCATGCAGGGGAGAAGAGGTTCAAGCCAATGGCCTGAACCGCGACCTGGTGAAGTCGCCCAGCATGCCCACACTGCACAGAAGGGAGGAATCGATCCGGCCCGGCGCAAGAGGGGGCGTACATGGCGGCCAAACGCAGCAGCAGAACTGCCCGCAGACTCCGCACCGCCCGGTACAAGGCGGCAGCAGGCGCGCTCGCCGCAATAGCCCTGCTGGCCCTGCTGCGCCCAGTGGCCTGGCTGTATATCGGCTCCGTCCTCGCCGCTGCGGGAATCGGCTGGATGGTGTGGCGGCTATGGCGTACCGACAGGCTGCTGCGCAGCAAGGACGCCACGTGGAGACGGCAGGACCAGATCGCCGCGGGACACAGGACGCTGGCAGCCATCGACGTGATGTCCGGCACCGAGTTCGAAGACGTGGTCGCCGCCTTGTGCCGGCGCGACGGCTGCACGCAGGTGCGCCGAGTGGGCGGGGCCGGAGACAACGGAGCCGACGTGCTCGGCCGGCTGCCCGACGGCCGGACCATGGTGATCCAGTGCAAGCGGTACGCACCCCACCGGACGATCGCCAGCCGCGAAGTGCGCGACCTGTTGGGAGCGAAGGTGCACTTCGCCGCAGACGTGGCCATCTTCGTCGCCACCACGCGCTTCAGCCCACAGGCCGAGGCGTTCGCGGTCGAGCACCGCATCCTCACGCTTCACCGTGACTTCTTCGGCCTGTGGAACAACGGGACACCCTTGCTGTCCCTGGCCGAAGTCAACGGACACGGACAAGGAGGAGCCAGCCACCGAACACGCTGGAAACAGACCTATTCCAAGTGACCTCGTACCGGGCCCGTGAGCGGCGAGACGGAAAGACTGAGCGAGAAGCCGAACGGCTGCCCGAGGCGCACGTGTTCCCGCTCCAGCAGCGGCCACGGTTCGAGCCCGTCGAGCAGATCGATCAGCAAGCCACGAAGTCGAGTGTCTGCGAGCCCATCGTGCTGTCCACGCCCCCATCGTGGAGCTGGCTTTGGCAATGGCCCTGCAGACCAGGCCATGGTCACGCCAGCGGCGGAAGAACGCGTAGACCCGGTCCCACGGCGGGAAATCCCCGGCCGTCGCCCGCCACTTGATCCCGTTGTCCACGAGATGGCGGATCGC